>NZ_JBBMQI010000037.1:0-3197 GCF_038899935.1 Pacificibacter sp. AS14 | reverse complement strand
AACCATAGGCACTTTGCCTGGGTTCTCCATACGGTGCACGCAGCCCAAAGGCAGATAGACCGATTGGTTTTCTGTCACCAAACGCACATCATCATCGATCGTCACGCGCGCTGTGCCCTCAACCACGATCCAGTGCTCTGACCGGTGGAAGTGGCTTTGCAAAGACAAGGCAGCGCCCGGATGCACATGAATGCGCTTCACTTGGAAACGACTGCCAACCACAAGGCTTTCGAACCAACCCCAAGGGCGGTGATCTTTCGGGAACATCGTTGCTTGGGCGGACCCTTTGGCTTTAAGCGCGGCAACGGCTTTTTTGACGTCTTGAGCGCGCGACATGTCAGCCACCAAAACCGCATCATTCATCGCGATGGCCATCACGTTTTTCAGGCCAATGCCGACAATTTCAAGGTTCTCGCTGTCAGAGCGCAAAAGGCTGTTTTCACATTCAATCGCCGTAGCGTCGCCTGATGTGACAACCCCATCCGCATCGGGGCCAAGCTCGCGCCAAACCGCATCCCAACCACCCAGGTCGGACCAACCGCCATCAAACGGCACAACAGCCAAATTGGCCGCGCGTTCCATTACGGCATAATCGATTGAAATATCTTCGGCTTGAGCCCAAGCATCAGTATCAAGGCGCAAGAAGCCAAGGTCCACTTGAGCTGCATCAACGGCTGCCGTGACAGGCGCGGTGAGGCTTGGAGCGTGCTCACCAAAGGCAGCTATAATGTCTTTGGCTTTGAACAGGAAAATCCCTGCGTTCCACATGAACGTGCCAGCTTCCACCATCTCGGCGGCGCGGGTCGCGTCTGGTTTTTCAACAAATTGTTTGAGATCGACAGCAGCGCCAGAGGCTTCGGGTTGCGCCGCCAATTCAAGATAGCCATAGGCCGTTTCTGCATGGGTTGGCTTGATACCAAAGGTCACAAGCTTACCTGTTGCAACAGCCGCAAGGCCTTTTTCAATAGCCGCATGAAACGCGGCCGTGTCGGGCACAACATGATCGGAGGGGGCGACAAGCATGATCGCTTCTGGATCTGCCTTTGCTAAATGTAAGGCTGCGGCCAAAATCGCAGGCGCAGTGTTGCGGCCTTCTGGTTCAATCAAAATGGCACCTGGGTCGATGCCAATGTCCGCAAGCTGTTCAGTCACGATAAATCGAAAATCAGACCCGGTTAAAACCGCTGGGGCTGTAAAGTTAAGCACAGAAGACGCACCGCTTAAACGTTTTGCCGAGGCCTGAAACAAAGTCTGCTCACCAACGAGTGGGACAAATTGCTTAGGGTAACTTTTGCGCGACAATGGCCAAAGCCGAGTTCCAGATCCACCACATAAAATAACGGGCGTGATACGTGCTGAAGTCATGGTGGAATACATCCTGTCGTTAGGTCAATTTAATAAGTGGTCTATCAATAGAACTACTATGTGACACGCTGATTTATAAAAATAAAGCCGTAGCTTAAAATTTAGACATTTGTCTTCCGTGGCACTGAAATGGCACATAAATAACCCTTACTTTCAGTTGTGCTCAAAAAGTAACCATAGCAGGGGTCAAGTCTGGTGGTAATTTATACACCTTATAGCTCTCGCTCGAAAAAGTACTCGAGACAACAAGGGCAATCACAAGCAACATGCTGCCAGGGCAATTCTATTACTCGGTGTCAAATAACTTTGCATTTTTCATATTGGTGTTAGATACGAATTGAATGAAACTCTCTAGCGAAAGACCCTAAATATGGCTCCTTCTTTTGGCACCAGCGGCCTGCGTGGTCTTGTAATTGATCTGACCGAAGAGGTCGTATCAGACTACGTGCATGCTTTTCTAACAACCGTGCCTGACTGCGACACGCTGTTCATCGCACAAGATTTGCGCCCCTCATCCCCTGACATCGCTCAGATGATTGCTAGCACAGCTTTAAGTGCGGGCCTCAATGTTGTCGACTGCGGTGCGGTCGGCACGCCTGCGCTGGCTTTGGCGTCGATGAACGCAGGAGCCGCAGCGATCATGGTCACGGGCAGTCACATTCCCGCAGATCGCAACGGCTTGAAATTCTACGTGCCACAGGGCGAGATTTCAAAAGAAGACGAGCTAAAGATCACCGCAGCCTATGCGGCGCGCCACCAACGCACAGGTGCTGCAGGCACACAGACCGCCCTGCCTGAGGCTGAAACGCTTTATGTGCAGCGCTATGTCGATGCTTTCGGCACACAGGCGCTCAAAGATCTGCGCATCGGCGTATACCGCCATTCCTCCGTGGCACGCGACACGATGGAAGCCATCTTAACCCAACTGGGCGCCACCGTGGTGCCTTTGGCGCATTCCGACACGTTTATTCCTGTTGATACAGAAGCCGTTGATGACGCGACCCGCGCCAATCTGGTCGCATGGAGCCAAGAGCACAGCCTTGACGCTGTGGCTTCGACCGATGGCGATGCAGACCGGCCGCTGCTCAGCGATGCTGCAGGCAAAGTCATTCCAGGGGATGTTTTGGGCGTTTTGACCGCACAGGTTTTGGGCGCCAAAACCGTAATCACACCTGTATCATCCAACGATATGGTGCGCCGCTGTCCTGAATTTGAAACAGTGACTTTGACCCGCATCGGTTCGCCTTTCGTGATCGCAGAGATGGAAAAATTCAAATCACCCGCAGAGGCCTGCGTCGGGTTTGAAGCCAACGGAGGCTTCTTGATCGGCTTCGATGCGACCCTGTCGGGCCCTCTTTCTGCCCTGCCTACCCGCGATTGCATGTTACCCATTATCGCGCCTTTGTTCGCGGCAAAACAGCAAAATAAGACCCTAACCCAGCTTGTTTGCGCCCTACCTCAGTGCTTTACCGCCGCCGACCGCCTGCAAGAGATCGATCGCGCCAAAGCCGCAATTTTCTTGAGCGGGTTGATCGATGACAGTGATAAGCGCGCAGCCTTTTTCGCCCCCTTCGGAACCATTTCAAGCATCGATCTGACAGATGGTTTGCGGGTTGATTTTGAAAGCGGCGACGTGGTGCACCTGCGCCCGTCCGGCAATGCGCCAGAGTTTCGGATCTATGCACAATCCAGCTCAGAAACACGCGCCAAAGATTTGACGACCCAAGTGCGCGAAGAGGTCGCGGCGCGGCTAGATTTTTAAGCAAGCATCCGCCGGTTTTGTAGAAGTGCTGTGATATTTTTGGAAATTATGTCAGGCAATGGATATTCGC
>NZ_JBBMQI010000036.1:0-3499 GCF_038899935.1 Pacificibacter sp. AS14 | reverse complement strand
TCATCTTTGCGTTCCTCAAGGATTGTCTCAAACGAGTTTTTCAATGCGCGCAGGCCTTTGCGCACCGTGATCCCTTGCTCGATCAGAAATGCCCGGATCTGGTTGATTGTCGCGGTGCGACGCGACACCAAGCGCGACCTGACACGATGCAATGCCTGCAAATCAAGCTGATCTTGGCTTTTCTCCGAAACTGTTTTCAAATTCGGACGCAGTGCCGCCTCGGCGATGGCTTCCGCGACATTATAATCGTTCTTCTGGCCCTTGTTGAACGGCTTTACGTAAATCGCAGGAATAATGCGGGGTTCAAAACCCATCTTGCGCAATGTCCTGCTGACAAAATGCGCACTCAGACACGCTTCCATCCCAACGATACACCGTGGCAACTTCTCAAAAGTTGCCACCAGCGCAAGCCGCTTGATCTGTTTGCGGATCACGCGTTGCCCACTGGGATCAAAACCAACCAAATGGAAAGTATCTTTGCCGATATCGATGCCTACAGACATCAGTTCATCAAATTCAGTCTTCGCCATGCTACTTCTCCTATGTGCAGGTGAAACTAAGCTCAGTCTAACCTGCTGGGTGAAGCAGCCGGTACATCCCATTAGCGGACATTGACATACCTTGCAGCGAAGGACAGGATTGAGCCCAAGCTGACAAATGCTGCGGGTCGCACCGATGTCTGCTATCATGAACAGAGCCAAAAGCCTTCAACAACCACTTAGGTTTTGAACGGGGTTTTTGGGGGCCAAAAACTGAGCCCTTTTCGACCGTTCCCAAAAGGAGCGTTTTTGGAAGATTGCCCGATTAGGCCGTGACGGTAGCATCCTTCGGTTGCCTTGCGGCGATGACCTTCTGCATCAGTGTGATAAACTGGGACTGTTCAACTTCCGACAGACCGCTGAGCGCGGCGGCATTTTCTGCCCTTGCCGCCTGGATGGCAGGCCCGCGTAAGTCACGCGCATGGTCGGTCAGCCAGACACGCTGCACCCGCCCGTCGCCTACATCCTTCTTGCGGAAGATCAGCCCGTCACGTTCCATCCGCGCCAGCGTGTTTGCCATGGTCGCTTGTTCGATGTCGAGCCGGACGACCAGTTCCTTTTGCGTCAGACCGTCCTTTTCCCAAAGCTCCAGCAGCGCCGGAAACGTGCCCGTGGTCAGACCCAGCGGTTTGATCCGCGCCGTCAACCCGCGCGCAAACAGGCGCGCCATGTGGTTTGCGAGATATCCCGCCGATTGATCTTTCATAAGCTCCATGCGCCTTGCTTACCACTTGAATAGCTTGCTATGCAATGATACATAGCAAGCTATCAATATATGATCTAAGCAAGGATCAGGACAATGACCAAAACAATCCATCCTATCGCGGGCGGCATCGCCTTGCTAACGATCCTGAGCTTTTGGCTGTCCACTGTGTTGTCGGAACTGTTTGCCGGTCCCGCGCTCATCGCTACGGTCAAAACACTGATCCCATGGGGTTTCTTCATTCTGATCCCCGCTTTGATGGCCGTGGGCGGCTCAGGATTTCAGATGGGCAAGAAAATGCGTGGCCCTCTGATCGCCGCCAAGCAGAAACGGATGCCTTTCATCGCAGCAAACGGTATCCTGATCCTGATCCCATCGGCGCTGTATCTGTCGTTCAAGGCGCAGGCAGGAGCGTTCGATACAGCATTCTACACGGTTCAGGTGATCGAGCTGATTGCGGGCGCAGTCAACATCGGACTGCTCAGTCTCAACATGCGTGACGGACTGCGGATGACGGGCAAGCTCCGCCGCTCAGCACAACTTGAAGCACAACCAAAAAGATAAGCCCGCATTGCCCCTCCAAAAAGGGCCGTTTGTTGAACGGCGTCACCGAAGCCGACATTGGCGCAACTGCAGCGAAATGTCACTAAGTCCGTAATCCGCCCTTATAGTCGATCGACACGAAGCAGGAATTAACGCTTATTCAGGCGAATAACTGCTTTAAATCAAAATTATCGCTATATTGGATCAAAATTGCGAGCGAGTGAATTTCTGCCTTCACACGATTTTTTTTAAGGCGCTAAAGACTTCGGCAACATGTGCCCAGCCAGATGAAATTATCATCCATTTAGGCGTTTTTACTGACCGACGGATTAGGATTTTTCAATACCTATCAGTGGTAGGTTGCCTTTTTCAGCAGTGTTGATCAACATTTTCATATTCGGCTCAATCTAAAAGCGCCTACTGGAGGGGTAACGAGTGCATTGTTTGCGAGCTCTCTACGACCGGATTTGTGCGCCAAAACCACAGGAATTTTATGACACTATGGAAAACACTTTCTACGTAAGCGTGCTTCTTATTGGATTGTCGAGCACCGCGTCTGCACAGGATCAAGGGTTGTGGGGCAGTTATGAGGACACCTTCAAGGGTGCCAAATACGTCGACCTTACGCATGATATTACTCCGACGATTCCCGTTTGGGCAGGGTTTGGCAATTCCACATTTGCACCAGCCGAAGCAGGTGCGGATCTCGGCGACTATGCTTCCAAGGGTGACATATATACTTATAATAAGCATGGCTTTGTGGCGACCGGCTATCTGCTTCAAACAGATCAGCTTGGCACGCAGCTTGATCCTCCGGCACATTGGGCACCGGAATATCCGACGATCGACGAACTTCCGGCCACCTACACACTTCGCCCGCTGGTTGTGATTCCAATGCAGGACAAAGTCGCAGAGGATTTTGGATATGCCTTGCAAGTTTCTGACATCGAAGCATTCGAAGCTAAACACGGAACTATTCCCGAGGGATCTGTGGTTTTCGTCCGCTCCGATTGGTCAAAGGGATGGCCGGATAAAGAATTTGCCGCACGCACTCCGTTCCCCGGCGTTGGACTGGATGCGCTGAAGTTCCTACACGAACAGCGCCACATCTTATTCCATGGCCACGAGCCACTTGATACGGACGCTACGCCGGATCTCGAAGGCGAATACTGGCTTATGCATAATGGCTACGCACAGGCAGAAGGGGTCGCGAATCTGGACAAGGTTCCGCCTATCGGCTGCCTCGTCTCGATTGGCTATCCGAAGTTTAGGGGGGGAGTCGGTGGATATGCCAGATATGTGGCGATCTGCCCTGCAGATTGGGAGTTTGGAATTTCGGTTTCCGCGGCCGACGCTCCCCTGCCGAAAAGCGATAAGCTTTTACACTGGGACGAAGAAAAGGGCATGCGCGTGCGCTGAAGCCACCAAAGTCTAAGCTTTGGGACCGTTTTACGCGAACGGCCCAAACCGGACCTTCATGATGTCCGCAGCTCAGGGCAGCTAAGAGCCGATTGTGTTGAAAAACTCTGTTATTGGCTCCAATCGATGAAATTTATTGCCGTACAGGTCGACCAGCTTTTGGTGGCGAGGGACTCGGCCAAATTGGCCTTTTGCCCGATACTGCGCCTTGCACGAACGTCCGGTTTGGGCGGTGGCCTCAACTGGTCGGCGCAACACTTTAATCTTTAGGAAGAGATGGAGTGTTTTAAATGAA
>NZ_JBBMQI010000035.1:0-4519 GCF_038899935.1 Pacificibacter sp. AS14 | reverse complement strand
CCCCTGGGACTTTTGACTTTGGCCGGGCAGCCTGGGCTGGTGTTGCCAAGGTCGCCATCAAGAGCGTGGCGCTGAGTGCGGTTGTGCCAACGCCAAATAGACGGTTGGCGCGCGCAAAGAGCGCACGTTTGGATTGTTTAAAAAGCATGAATCACCCCACGTGACAAAAAGGGGTGTTCTCACCCCGTGGCGCCGATCCCCATCGGCATATCTTGGAGTAAAACAGGCAAAGTCTAAAAAACGATTAAATGGGGGTGACAGCCTGCGGCGCAGGCACAAAAAAAGGCACCAAAGAATGGTGCCTTTTAATAAATATCTAGACGCTCAAGTCGCTGGCGCGGCGGCGCTTAGTTTGTGGACGTTGTAGATGTTGTAGATGTTGTGCTGTTGCCGCTGAGAAGGCTTGATGCGAAGATCCCAGCACCACCGATGAGAGGTGCGATGCCTGGGATAAAGTTCTGTACGTCGTCTGCGGCGGGCAGAGCGATGCAGTCTGCAGTGTCACATGCAGGGACTGCTGCGTCTTGTGCTGTTGCAGACGTTGTAAACAACGCAAAGGCGGAGAGGAGAAGGAATGCAAATTTAGACATGGTTGACTCGCTATTCTGATTTTGCGTCTCTTTAACGAAAGAAACGGGGATTACATATTTAGACCCAATATAACGCAGTTCGCGTCTCAATTATACGAGAAAGTAGGTAAAAAAATCCGTTTTTATCGCCTCGGCCGCCCAAGTCACGAATATTAGGCGAAAGACTGCCCAATATTCGTGCTGAACATCATCATTACCCGGCGGCTGAGGCCGTAATACTGATGATGGTTGGGGTGAGTTGATTGATCACGCGATTCCATCTGGCGACAGGTTGTTCGGCAACAAACACGATATCATTGGGACGCAATTCAAGGCGCGTGGCCAAAGTGAGCGCCGTGGCATTGCTGGTGTCGAGCTTCCAAGCGGTGAAAGCATCGAATTCCATAGGGTTCTCAGATCCGCGCAAAACATAGATATGTCGCGGGTCAGCGGTTGTGGTCGCAAGGCCTGCTGCGCCTTCATAAAGCGCATCGGCCAAGCTTGCCTGACGGCCCAGTGGCAGTGGGAACCGGCCTTGGGTGTCCACCTCACCCGCGAGGTAGACATAGTCACGATCTGTGGCGTCAAACTGGACTTGCGCGGTGTAATTGGCACGGGCTTCGGCAAGTTGCGCGCGGCGCAAGGCCACTTCTGCACTCAGCTGAGACAAGGCCGCTGTGCGCGCACCTTGACGGTAAGATGCCAATTGGATTTGTTGGCTGAAGTAGGCAGACGCCTGATCCAGCTGATAGGTGTCATCGACAAAGATGCTATCGCCCGGGAGCAACGGGATCTTTTGCAGGCTGTCGCTGGCGTAGAGCGATTCCAGCGGAATTTGGTACAGCGATCCATCGCGGTACAGGCGCACAGAGGTGTAATCCATGTTGTCTGCCGTGGTGCCGCCAACGCCAGCCAGCGCTTCATCAAGATAGAGCGGGGTCAGGGTGATTGGCACAACACCAGGGTTGGGGACTGCGCCGCCAACAGAGATTTTCTTTGAATTGAACTCCGAGATTTCAAGGCTGAAGGTTGGTTCAATCTGGGCTGAGACCAAGCTTTGGAACAGCGTCGCTTCGGCTTCTTCCAAAGTCAGACCTGCGATGGACACGCGCCCAACATCAGGGATGGCGATGCTGCCATCGTCTTGCACAGTATAGCCTTGGCGGCTGTTTTGCGCGGCGAGCAAGCCAGACAGTTGCTCAACAGAAGATCCGGCAGGGGTCGCAAGCAAGACGACATCGCCGACACCGATCGTGTAGGGCTGGGGCCGGTGCACAGGAGGCAGCCGCGTTTCCAGCGCATTCGGACGGGTTTGAGCCGTATAGGATGGCTCTGGGACTGCGCCTGCGCCCCTCAGGCCGCCGCCAGTGCCGGATGTGGTGCGGAACACGGCTGGCAAATCGAGTGGCGTATATGAGGCCCGATTTGCGACAAGCACGCTTTGGCTGGTGATGGGCACAACGCGTACTTTTGCGTCATCCGTGGCGCCAGCAACGACCTTTTGGCTGTGATACACAACTCCACAGGCAGAAAGTGAGAGTGCCATAATAAGAGCAATAGCTGTACGCAATGGAATCATTCCTTGTCTTAAAATCTATCGGTTCCCGGTCGTTAATATATAAAATCGAGCTCCAAAACCATTCTGTAGAGTCGAACCTGCGCCATAGAGGCTTTCGCGCCTCACTTAGAGGCAGAACATAGCTCTTTGAGCTTTTTCAATGATTAGTTTGTGTAGTATTTTGTCCCGTAAGATCCATAAGCGCCATAAGCATCGCCATATCCATAACGCTTCATGCCTTTGGGGTCGATTTGGTTGAGCACAAGCCCGTTAACCGTGACGCCAACGGTTTCGAACATCCGTAGGGAATCGCGCACCTGAGTTTTCGATGTTTTGTCCCAATGAACGGTGAACAAGACGACATCAACGTGTTGGGCAACAACCCGTGCGTCAGGCACAACCAGCACAGGCGGCGTATCAATGATCACAAAATCATAGGCCTCACGTGCGGTGCCCAAAAACTCCAAAAAGCGCGGTGATGACAAAATATCGGCGGCGTTTTCAGAGCTGGGTTCACTCACAAGGATATCTGCGCCAAGGATTTCGTCGTGAATGACAGCCTCACTCAAAATGGCATCCCCCGCTAAGACACTGCGCAATCCTTTGGCATCCGTGACGTTCAGGTACTGACTAAACACAAGACGGCGAATGTCGCCTTCCACCAAGAGAACCTTTTTGCCCAAGCCAACCAAGTTTTGCGCCAAGGCAAAGGACACTGTGGTTTTGCCCTCACCAGGCAAGGACGAGGTCGTCATGATGACTTGTGGCGCTTTGTCGACTCCAGACAGCAAAACGGATGTTCGTAGGTTACGCACAGATTCCGCGGCCGCAGACGTAGGTTTCTCAGCGAGATACTCCAGCCCCGTACGGCGCCCCCTTGTCGGTAAGAGTGGGATTTGGCCCATCACGCGCAGGCCTGTGTCTGCCTCCAAATCGTTCGCTTGACGGTAGCCTTTTTCGCGCATTTCCAACAGCAAAGCTGCACCACATCCAAACATACCGCCCAGAATAAGCGACATCCCGAGGATCAGTGATTTGCGCGGTGCAGACGGGAAGTTCGGCAAAACAGCATTGGACAAAATGCGGCTGTCCGCTTGTTGAATACCCTCTTGGGCCGAGGTTTCCTTGAGACGGCCTAGAAAATATTCATAGAGCAAGCGGCTGGCCTCTGCCTCGCGCGACAATTGCTGCAGTTGAATGATTTCATCGCTCTGAGTGGCGATTTCGGCTTCGCGTTCGACAATACTGGCGGCCAAAGACTGAACCTGCGCGCCAATGCGCTGCGCTTGCAGCTGGGCCCGTGCCAAAATCTGTGCAAACTGCGCGTCAAATGCGGGGCCCGAACCTGTTTCGCGCAACAGCGTCGTCAGTCGGGCATCTCCCGCTTTGTCCGCTTTATCCTGATCCGAGGCCGCCTCTAAAGCCGTCAAAGTGGCCAATTGACGTTCAGCCTCTGCAAATGTCGCACGGGTTGTTTGCAACCGATCGCGGGCTTCTTTGAGTTGACGATCCAGCGCCTGCACACTTTCTATGCTGACAGCTTCAGAACTGGTCGAAAAATCTGAAACGCGGGCTTCGGCTTGTTCCAGCTCTAACTTGAGATCCGCCACGCGCGATGTCAGCCATTCCGACGCGTCTTTCGTGGCCTCAAACTTAACGTCCATTTGGTACAAAATATACTGCTCTGCCATGATGTCAGCAATGGTTGCAGATTTTTCGGCACTGTCAGTTTCAAGGGTGATTTGCAACACATAGGTGTTGGGAATGTTGCGCACCGATATGCGCGATAAAAGCGCATTGACGGTCGAGACCAGCTGTTTTTCTTGGCTTGGGACGACACGCTCAGGGGCGCCTAACAGCTTTCTTTTCAAGTTTTCTTGAAAGCTTAAAGGGCGCAGCGCACCGTTGAATGCTGGATCTTCCGTCAAACCCGCGACATTCACCACACGCTCTAGCAAACGACGGCTTTTGAGTATCTCAACCTCCGTGTTGATCGCCTCTGAATCCGTGCCAAGACTTGGCAAAACAGAACTGAGATCCAACAACTGCTGACCGGACGCATCCAACAAAACAACAGTCGTTGCACGGTATTTTGGAACAGCAATACTGGTGGCATAAAACGCACCCAGCGCCCCCGCCAAAACCATAAAGACTAGGATCAGAAACTTCTTGCGCCATAAAACGCCGAGCAAAGCCCCAAGGTCAATGACGTCTTCATCTGATGCACTACCGTACGAGGAATTGTTCTGTTGCGACACGGGCTTCTCTATTTATGACAAAAGATCTAATTGCGGTATGCTTTAGGATAATTACTGGCGAATATCCATTGCCTGACATAATTTCCAAAAATATCACAGCACTTCTACAAAACCGGCGGATGCTTGCTTAAAAA
>NZ_JBBMQI010000034.1:0-4941 GCF_038899935.1 Pacificibacter sp. AS14 | reverse complement strand
TCAGTTTCTCCCTTGAGTAATCTATGTGTAATATAGAGCGCAACTGATCCATCTACCCCAAAAGTGCACGCAGCATGTGGTAGGTTTTTGAAGTCAGACAGTCGCTCGGACATCACCATTGAGCCATCCTTCTTGAGGATAATCAACGTGGATGGGTGAATGTGCTCTTTCGCGATCATCGCTTGCCACGCCGTTTGGGTGCGGTCTGCGTGAGAGATATTGGACCTGCTTAGTATCTTGCGCACCCACGCCTCCCCCCATTTGCGCCAGATGGCCGATGCAATCAACGCAGTCACAACGCCTATAAGGATTGCGGCTGTGTCGCGTGCCGTTGCGGGCAGGGCAAATGTGTCTCCGAGAATGCGCACAAGATCACCTGACAGTTTGGCCACAAACGCAAAAACAAACACCATGAATATAGTGTCGGTGGCTTTGTGGTCAGCGTCTTTTCCTGTGTAGGCAAGCCGGTACGACATACATCATCGCCTCAAACCCGCTGGTGTTGATGTTGCCAAATCCAGCCAGCATCATGGCGCGGAACTCTTCGAGTGAATGTGCCTCGGCCATCATCGCCTCAATCTGCCCCATCATGGCCGCGATTTGAGGACGCGCTGTGTTTTGCAATTGATCTGCCAGAACGCCTAAATCATGGTCAGACCTTTCGTGCGCTGCGCGTTGCATGTGGGGTTGCGAAATCGCCCAGATAGTCACGTTGGCCGCGACAGTGCGGGCAAAGACGATTGTGGATGCCCTCAGATTCAAAGAACTCAGAGCATGACATGCAGGGGCGCGGGCCGCGTTTGGCGGCTTTGTCGGCCTCACGTTGCAGGTTGTTGCGCAACTGATCTGCCTCAGCGCGAAACCGGATCAATCGGCTGGCATGGCCACCGTCAGGATCAACGACAACATAGCTGACTTTTTTGGTGCTGATTGCAGCGAATGACCGCTCTCCGCCCGTTGTGTCGATCGACGCGAACGGCCCAAACCGGACATTGCGCTCTCTCGCGGCGAATTGCCTCAATCCGACGAAAGCAGCCTGGCTTATAAGGCTCATAGGACAGAAGAATGAGCTCGCGGCATGTGACAATGCTGAGCAAGTGAAAGCTAATAATAGATCAAACTGAGTCAATCAATTTTGAATGAAGCGCCGCCTGCAATAGTTCGCTCGGCCCTCGAGCATCAACACCGAGAAATTCCAACGCGTATTTTGCCCGTGAGGCTGCGACGTATAGTCGGTTATGCGCTGAATATTTATAGAAATTTGTCGAAGCATTGCTTGTAGCGGTTTCTTCCAAAGGAACCCTCCCCTTATCAATACCTACCGCAACTACTACGTTGAACTCCAGCCCTCCAACAAAGTCGGCATGCCCTAAAACAAAATGGCCTGACTTTTCTGCATCTCGCACCCGAGTGTAATCTCCACGGTTTTTGATAACGGTAACCGCCTTATTCTTAGATATGGCAAATGCTTCCATTTCTTTCTGCAACGAATCAGAAAGCGTGGTTATTAGAACCTCCCAGGGCTTCGAACCCGTATCTTTTGCCAAACGTTCCACAGTTAAAAATGCTGCCTCAATCATTGTTTGGTCATCAGGGTATTCAGAATACTTCAACCTCAAGCTGCGGCGTTCATCTTCTTCTGTGAACGCACTTTGTGTTTCCACGAGCGTATCTCTAAAACTCGTAAAGAGGTTAGCGCCGGACGCCAACACAGTCCCACAAAAGCTTAGGATATCGGGCGAAGATCGGAAAACTGTGGAAGACCTATTTGTGGTATCCATTACATCTGAAGCATCAAAAAGTTGACTAAAAGTATCTGCCTCATTCCAGCCCCGATCTCCAACACCTTGTGCTTGATCAACTGAAAAAGAAAAAGGGTACTTCTCAATACTACGCGTAAAGTGGTGGAAAATGTGGAGCTCGTTTATATTAAAGAGATGGGTTTCATCAATTGCAATAAAGTCGTAGCCGGTCTTAGCCCGTCTCCGTCGCCAAATTGGCGTGTGCAAATTACCCACTGCAGATAAAACGACGTCATCGGTATCGAATTTTTCGGCAACTTCTAGTTGTGATTGGTAGTTGGAAAAGATCTTGAAAACCAAACCTTTGTCGGCATCATTCTCTACCGGCAGCCCATATGCAAGAGGATCCAACAGCTTGTAGGCATCAAAACTATCATCAGCTCGACCTTTTATTAGGACACTGATTTCATGCTGGAACAATGGAGCCAGACTTTCTATCTTATCATTTTGAAAAAAGCTAAGGAATGCTTCTGATAAAAATGGTTTGAACGAAGGGAAATCAAGTTGCTTCACACTCGAAATAGCCTCTTCGATATAGAGAAGCTGCATTTCTTTAGAGTCTTGAGCGTCTCTATCAACAAACTCATACTCTTTAATATCTGTTTTTAAGACCTCTGCGCATAATGAGGCTAGCGTTTCCACTGAAAGAGAAATCGCATCTGATAAAGGTGACCTGGAATGGAACCCTTCTTCGTCTAGAATGCTTAGAGTTTCTAGGATAGCTTTGCGTGTAGCTTCACTATGAGTAACAATCAACGCACGGCAATCTTCTTGTTTCGCCTCAAGCCTTTTTAGTGTCGCGATCGACTTAAGCAGCAAGGATAGAGTTTTACCCGAGCCGGCAGGGCCAATTAACCTATGAGGTTGTCTGTGATCAGACATCACAAACGCTTTTTGCGGGCTGGTTAAGAGAGGGATCCAAGCAGAAAAAGGAAGGTGTGATCTAACCGAGTGTATTGCATTTGTGCTTGGAACTTTAGTTTCCGCTAGCGGTGGGCGCTTCTGAGCTGTACTAATTTTTTGAACATTTGATTGAATTTTTGCATATAGTTCAGGAATAGCATCAAATGCTTTTTTGAAATTAGTATAATTGACTTCGTATTCCTTATCTCTAGGCGCGTGTTCACATGTATTGTACGCAAACAAAAACTTACCATCACAATCGCGCTTAACCATACGCACTTTATCAGGCTCTGTTTCGAGTAAAATTCTAAAACTGCTTCCAAACGCGCTTTTGGAGTCTGGCAACGGGAATAAAATCGCTTTTGTGCTATCTCTTACTATGTGCTCAGAGCGCGTGAACTGTCCAGAACCAGACCAAAATCGGGTGCAAAACCTGAGTAACTTTTGGAAGGAGGTTAGTGTTTCCGCTCTCTTCAGAGTGGAGAATAGGGCAGATTGTTCGCAGTCAATTATCAAGAACTTTTTACTTTTCCATGAGCCTACTGTCGAAAGAAAAAGCGTGTCCTTGGTTTGCGAGCATATCATATTTCCAATTTTGGCTAACATTTCGACATTAGTGGAAAGAGCCGCTAAGAGTTCGGCTCCTTCCTGAAAATCGATCGATTGAAACACTCGACCAGAAATCATTTCAGCAACAGCGCCATCATCGATGCAAACATATTTCATTAACTTATCCCTCGTTCTTTTCGCTCAAATTTGTAACGATACTATCAAGAAAATCGGCGTCAGGATCTTCCAAGCCGATTCTCCCAAACAGGCTTGAAAAAGTCTGCATCAAGTGCTCAATTGTAGGCGATCCTATGCAAGAAATAGGCATAGAGAGATCATCGTTCGAAATATTAAAGAGGCCTGTTTCTGAGTTGTTGAAGTGGCCTTCTAACCCCGCCGAGCTCAACCCTTTCGCAATTTTTTCAGATAAGTCTCGGCTAATTGCTGAAACGTCTCTCAATAGACAAACAAATGATGGCTGGTCTTCATCTTTATGCAAATGTTCCAAAAAATAGTAACCTGAAACTTCATGTTTACTAAGCCTAGTAATTATTCCTTTCACATCTTTAACTTTATTTTTCGCAAACCAATCGAAAATTTTGTCGCTATCATCACTTTCAAGTAATGAGGCAAAAGTTGACATCTCGCTTGCTGCTTTTTCAAATCTTTCTGCGAGCTTTTTGGCAGCTTTATTGGCGGCATCCTTCGGAAAGTGAACCTCGGCTATTTTTGCCAAATCAACAGAATCTAGCAATGCTGGTGATATCTGAGCGTCTTTTAATACCTGCGTTATTTTAGCTAAAATGGCTTTCCTCTCAGCTTCTATAAGGAGCGTTAATCCGTCTTTCTTAAACCACTCACTTAATGGCACCGCAGGCACAAAGTTCAATATTGGATATTTGTTCTGAGCTATATCACAGCGGGCAGTGATAACGACACCAACAGCCATCGTGTCTGGATACCGAGGCACCCTAACGCAGTTAAAAATTGTACCTTGGGTTAGCTCCCCAATTGAGGCGTCAGATAAATGAGGACGCTCTCTAATTTTCTTAGATGTTCGTTTCAAATTGATGTTCGTCCTAAGCTTAAAGTAGAATCGGAAATCGTAAAGTCACTCTAGCTTGTTGCCTTTGGTCGAGTAAGCTTGTTGTAAAGGTTTTTCAGGATTCATAACGGACTTCTATTCTCATCTGCTTAGATACCGTTATGATATGGCATTGGCCCCAACGCCAGCTTGGCTGTTCGGGCGCCTCGAGATGGCGCAAAGTCCGCAAAGCGGATCTCGATGCGTCACGCAGCGAATGGCGGGTTTCCGCCCTTGATGTCGTGCCTTTCAGCCGACTAACCCAAAAACTTCTTTCCAGTTCAGCGTTCCCCCATTCATGCGCAAAAATATCTATGCCTTTGATTGTGTTATGTTTATCTCTTTCTGGAAAGTGTGGGGCAAACTCGCAAGACCTCTTTCCAGTTCAGATTGCATTTGTGACGCCGATGGCTAATTTAATCACCGTTTAAACCGCCTCAAACCCCTTATTTAACGGCCTATGAAGCGGGCAGGAGGGTTTGCAAGTCTTGGTGTCGGCAAAGGTGCATCTACCTTACATAAGTGCCCTTATGAGGCTTACTGCAGGACTCTGCGTCTGTCTATCAGTTGACCCATCCATGCCGTCGATAGCCTTGTAAATAA
>NZ_JBBMQI010000033.1:2500-6204 GCF_038899935.1 Pacificibacter sp. AS14 | reverse complement strand
AGTAGGATTTGAACCTACGACCTTCAGGTTATGAGCCTGACGAGCTACCGGGCTGCTCCATCCCGCGACACTGTGCTTGGCCTATTGCTTACGCTACTTTAGGCCGAGTTTTTTGCGCTACGTTTTTTTGTCGTGCGCGTATCGCTGTCCTGCATTTTTTGCATTAGTGCAGTCTATTTGATTGATCGTTTAGAGAGATTAAATTCGCAAGCGGCTGAAGGCTTGCGTAGAGGTTCTTATTAGGTTTGGCGGTGACCTACTCTCCCACGTCTTAAGACGCAGTACCATCGGCGCAACCGTGCTTAACGGCCGAGTTCGGGATGGGATCGGGTGTTTCACTAGCGCTGTGACCACCAAACCGAATAAGAACCTCTAATGGTTGTTTTTGCTGTGCAAAGAACAACCTGTCCAAGTCAAAGTACATTTTACTGTGTGTGTTGGTATGTATGCTTCTGTTTGTCAGTATAGGTAAAACTTTTCAGTTTTGCTTTTACTGGATCAAATCAAGCCTATCGGGCAATTAGTACCAGTCAACTGAACGCATTGCTGCGCTTACATCTCTGGCCTATCGACGAGGTGGTCTACCTCGGCCCTCAGGGATACCTTGTTTTGAGGGGGGCTTCCCGCTTAGATGCCTTCAGCGGTTATCCTGTCCGATCATAGCTACCCAGCACTGCTATTGGCATAACAACTGGTCCACCAGTGGATCGTTCACCCCGGTCCTCTCGTACTAGGGGCAACTCCTCTCAAGTATCCTACACCCACGGCAGATAGGGACCGAACTGTCTCACGACGTTCTAAACCCAGCTCACGTACCTCTTTAAACGGCGAACAGCCGTACCCTTGGGACCTGCTCCAGCCCCAGGATGAGATGAGCCGACATCGAGGTGCCAAACACTGCCGTCGATATGGACTCTTGGGCAGTATCAGCCTGTTATCCCCGGCGTACCTTTTATCCGTTGAGCGATGGCCCTTCCACTCGGGACCACCGGATCACTATGACCGACTTTCGTCTCTGCTCGACTTGTCAGTCTCGCAGTCAGGCTGGCTTCTGCCATTGCACTCAACGACCGATTTCCGACCGGTCTGAGCCAACCTTCGCGCGCCTCCGTTACTCTTTAGGAGGCGACCGCCCCAGTCAAACTACCCGCCACACAGGGTCCCGGATCCGGATAACGGACCGCGGTTAGACATCAAACAGAACAAGGGTGGTATCTCAAGGGAGGCTCCACCAAAACTAGCGTCTTGGTTTCAAAGCCCACCACCTATCCTGCACATGTTCGGTCTAATGCCAGTGTGAAGCTGTAGTAAAGGTGCACGGGGTCTTTCCGTCTAACCGCGGGAAGCCTGCATCTTGACAGGCAATTCAATTTCGCTGAGTCTATGTTGGAGACAGCGGGGAAGTCGTTACGCCATTCGTGCAGGTCGGAACTTACCCGACAAGGAATTTCGCTACCTTAGGACCGTTATAGTTACGGCCGCCGTTTACCTGGGCTTCAATTCGGAGCTTGCACTCCTCCTTTTAACCTTCAGGCACCGGGCAGGCGTCAGACCCTATACGTCGTCTTACGACTTCGCAGAGCCCTGTGTTTTTAGTAAACAGTCGCCACCCCCTGGTTTGTGCCCCCAGCTCCAAGTTGCCTTAGAACCGGGCCTCCTTCTCGCGAACTTACGGAGGTATTTTGCCGAGTTCCTTCAACATAGTTCTCTCAAGCGCCTTGGTATTCTCTACCTATCCACCTGTGTCGGTTTAGGGTACGATCTAACGATGGAGCTATTTCCAGGAACCTCTAAGCAGCCCATTCAATCCGATAAGGATGAACTACCCTCGAGATCCGTCACTTCCATCTGGCCCAGGAATATTAACCTGGTTCCCATCGACTACGCCTTTCGGCCTCGCCTTAGGGGTCGGCTTACCCTGCTCAGATTAGCTTTAAGCAGGAACCCTTGGATTTTCGGCGAGGGAGTCTCTCACTCCCTTTGTCGCTACTCATGTCATCATTCTCACTAGTGATCTCTCCACCGGATCGCTCACGCGCCGGCTTCACAGAAAGCTCCTTGTGTCCAAGCTCACCATAAGGTGAGTAAAGACACATGGAACTATGTCACACTACGCTCTGCTACCACGTATACAAATATACATCCTCAGCTTCGGCTCATGGCTTGAGCCCCGTTACATCTTCGCCGCAGGACAACTTATCTAGACCAGTGAGCTGTTACGCTATCTTTAAAAGATGGCTGCTTCTAAGCCAACTTCCTGGTTGTTTTGGTCGTCCCACCTGCTTTCCCACTTAGCCATGAATTAGGGGCCTTAGCTGGAGGTTAGGGTTGTTTCCCTCTTCACAACGGACGTTAGCATTCGCTGTGTGTCTGCCATCTAGTACTCCCGGGTATTCGGAGTTTGGTTAGGGTCAGTAAGGCTGTATGCCCCCATTGCCCATCCAGTGCTCTACCCCCCGGGGTATTCGGATGACGCTCTACCTAAATAGATTTCGCAGAGAACCAGCTATCTCCGAGTTTGATTGGCCTTTCACCCCTAGGCACAACTCATCCCGACCTTTTTCAACAGGTGTGGGTTCGGCCCTCCAGTAAGTGTTACCTTACCTTCAGCCTGGTCATGCCTAGATCACTCGGTTTCGGGTCTGATCCCACAAACTCATGCGCCCTATTAAGACTCGCTTTCGCTGCGCCTACACCTAACGGCTTAAGCTTGCTTGTGAGACCAAGTCGATGACCCATTATACAAAAGGTACGCCGTCAGGACTCAAGGTCCCTCCGACTGCTTGTAGGCGTCCGGTTTCAGAAACTGTTTCACTCCCCTCGTCGGGGTGCTTTTCACCTTTCCCTCACGGTACTGGTTCACTATCGGTCAGTAAGGAGTACTTAGCCTTCGGAGGTGGTCCTCCGATCTTCAGACAGAATTTCACGTGTTCCGCCCTACTTAATACGTCCCATCGAGCTTAGAATACGGGGCTATCACCCGCTATGGCCACGATTTCCAACGTGTTCTTCTCACTCTCAAGGCTCGGCTGATCCGCGTTCGCTCGCCACTACTAACGGAGTCTCTATTGATGTCCTTTCCTCCGGGTACTTAGATGTTTCAGTTCCCCGGGTTTGCTCTTTTAAACCTATGTATTCAGTCTAAAAGTACCTGGTTCAGCACGATATAAATCGCCGTAAAGCAATTATATCAAACTGTCAGGTGGGTTGCCCCATTCGGAAATCCATGGATCAAAGCTTATTCTCAGCTCCCCATAGCTTATCGCAGAGTATCACGTCCTTCATCGCCTCTTACTGCCTAGGCATTCACCAAACGCCCTTCTCGCGCTTGATTTGATCCAGAAAGAGCAAAACTGTGATCCAATAAAGGATCACGCCATTTTGCAGGAAGACACAAGCTGGTAAGATGTGCCCTCGCGCTTTCCAAACCAAAAGCATACATTTTCCCGCCAGATCTCTAAGATCTGACATAAAACAACATCCCCGTATGAAGGGATGCGTCTCAGCTCGAAGACCGTGCGATCTACGAGCTTGGTTAGTGTACTTGACTTGGACAACATTGCGTTTTGCAACTGCGATACACATGATCCGCCGAGGAGGCTTAGCATATGCCGGCTTCCGAAGAAGCAGCGGTTGAGCTCGATCCAAATACTATGGTGAGCAACAATGTTGTTCGTTACATTAGGACGTATCCCAATATAACT
>NZ_JBBMQI010000032.1:0-13255 GCF_038899935.1 Pacificibacter sp. AS14 | reverse complement strand
TCAAGACCTTGCAATATCAGACGCCAGCAGAGAAGTTCGCACAGTGTGTTGCGTCGACCAGTTGAGATCGCCGCTCATTGCCGACTTTCGCCGCGAGTTTCCAAGACGTCTGCTGTCGACAGTATTGAATGCAAAGCTCATGAGGAATGGCATCCTCTCTCCTCAAACCCCACCAAATCCAAACATCCCCCACCCACCCTTCGCAATCAGAGTTTGCATGTGCGTTAAGATGCGACGATATACTTGGGCATGAATGATTTTCTTGATGTCTCCGCCTCATTAACAGCCCGCCGCTGGGTTGGTCCCACCCCTGAAAATGATCGCTTGGCCGAAGCCATGGCGCAGCAAACATCGCTGCCTTTGCCTTTGTGCCAAACTCTGACGCGGCGCGGGGTTGCTGTGGAGGAGGCTGAGGCGTTTTTAACGCCTGCGCTCAAAGACTTATTGCCGGATCCGATGGTCCTAAAAGACATGGAACCGGCGGCGACACGTTTCATAAAAGCCTTACAGCAGCGCGAAAAAATCGCCATTTTTGCCGATTACGATGTGGATGGCGCGACTTCGGCGTCTTTGTTGATCACATGGTTGCGCGACATGGGGCATAGCGCGACGCTTTATATTCCCGACCGCATTGACGAAGGTTACGGGCCGAACGATCCTGCGATGGCCGCCCTTGCGCGCGATCACGACCTGATTGTTTGCGTCGATTGTGGCACGCTGTCTCATGGGCCTATTGCGGCAGCTGTTGGCGCGGACGTGATCGTTCTGGATCACCACCTTGGCGGCGAGACCCTGCCCGATTGTGTGGCCGTGGTGAACCCGAACCGCCAAGACGAGACCGGCGATTTGGCGCATCTGTGTGCCGCTGGCGTGGTGTTTTTGATGCTGGTGGATGTTAATAGGCGCTTGCGGGCGCAAGACGTGCGCGGGCCGAACCTGATGCGCTATCTCGATTTGGTGGCCCTTGGCACCGTGGCCGATGTGGCGCCGTTGATCGGTGTGAACCGCGCTTTGGTGCGCCAAGGTCTGCGGGTGATGGCGGATCGCGAACGCATTGGCATTCGCAAGCTCGCTGACGTGTCGCGCATGGACACGGCCCCCACGGCCTATAGCCTTGGGTTTATGCTGGGGCCGCGCATCAATGCAGGTGGACGCATCGGCGCGGCCGATCTGGGCGCGAGATTGCTGTCGACCACCGACGAGGCAGAGGCACAGATGCTGGCGGAACGGCTGGATTACCTCAACACTGAGCGCCGCGAAATCGAGGCCACAGTGCGCGCAGGCGCGCTGGATCAAGCCGCAGAGCGCGGCTTAGATGGACCACTGGTTTGGGCCGCAGCTGACGGCTGGCATCCTGGCGTTGTGGGCATCGTTGCCTCGCGCTTGAAAGAATCCACCAACCGCCCCGCTGTGGTGATCGGATTTGACGGGGATGAGGGCAAAGGCTCTGGTCGGTCCATTTCTGGCGTCGACCTAGGTGCAAGCATTCAACGTTTGGCGGCAGAGGGCCTCTTGGTTAAAGGTGGCGGACATAAAATGGCTGCGGGTCTGACGGTGATGCGTGACAAGCTAGAACCCGCCATGGCGCGTCTGTCAGACCTTTTGGCCAAACAGGGTGCCGGTGATGCAGGCCCCGCGGATTTGAAACTAGATTCCCTGTTGATGCCAGGCGCTGCCAGCATTGAGTTGATCAACAAAATCGAAGCGGCGGGACCTTATGGGGCCTCTGCCGCCGCACCACGTTTTGCCTTTCCGTCATGCATGATCCATTTTGCCAAACGCGTGGGCGAAAGCCATCTAAAAATCAGCTTTTCCGACGGCCAAGGCCCGCGCTTGGACGCGATTTGCTTTGGTGCCTTTGATACGAAACTTGGCCCTGCCCTAGAGGCGCACGGCGGCAAGCGCTTTCATCTGGCAGGACGTTTGGAAATCAACACATGGGGCGGACGCCAATCGGTGCAGTTGCGTTTGGAAGATGGTGCCGAGGCCACTTAGTCAGGTGTTCTTAACCGCTTTTAAAAAAAATAGGCTCCCAAGCATTTTATCTCTTGCGCCGCGCGGGCACCTCGCCTAAATACCGCCTCACGCCAATTGCGGTCCCTTCGTCTATCGGTTAGGACGCCAGGTTTTCAACCTGGAAAGAGGGGTTCAATTCCCCTAGGGACTGCCATTGGCGAATACCCCCAAATTAAAGACACTGCACTCGTCCCGACGGAATCGTTGTCGACATTCTGTTTTGCACAGCGCGCGCCCTTCGAAGCTTTCGACCGCGTTTTACATTTTTTACAAAATTTTTAAATTTGAGGCACAGACACCCTTGCGCTTTGCCAGCAGCTGCCGTAAATACCCGCTCACGCCAACAGCGGTCCCTTCGTCTATCGGTTAGGACGCCAGGTTTTCAACCTGGAAAGAGGGGTTCAATTCCCCTAGGGACTGCCATTGGCCAACATTCCCGAAAATCAGCATTAAAATTCCTGCAACTGCGCACGACCTAACATCGCGATGCAGCTGCATTTGGTCTACGCCCTACTTCGAGGTCATTCCGTGTTCATACATATTGGCGCGGGCGCGCCCTTGATGTTTGGATGCATAAAGCGCTGTATCCGCATCGTGGATCATTTGATCCGGATCAATCGCCTCGTAGAAATCCGTGGTAGTGATTCCGATCGACCCCGAAATGCGGCATACCGTGTCGCCAAAGGGAACAGGCACTTCCAATTGGCTGATAATCCGCTGGGCGGTTTTCATCAAACGGTCTTTGTCCGTCATCTTATGCAAGACCAAGATAAATTCGTCCCCGCCCACGCGCGCGACCATATCATCGTCCCGCGTTTCTTCGACGAGCACCTTGGCGATACGTTGCAACACCGCATCCCCAGCCGCGTGGCCCAGTGTATCATTGACGTCTTTGAAGTAATCGAGATCGAGGTGCATCAAGGCAAAGGGAATGGCGCCACGGATCATCCGTTTAAGCACATGATCCATCGCGCGGCGGTTTTTAAGCCCTGTGAGCGTATCCGTGAAAGCCTGTTCTTCGGCCGCCACTTTGGCGCCTTGTAAGCGCATGTTCAGCTGTTTTGTTTCTTCCAGTACGGCGGACTTGGCCTCGACCAGATAAAGCATTTCGACGGCCAAATCCGTTGGGGCAAAATCACCAGCCGTCAGGCGATACTCACGCACGGCCTCAACCACTGAGATACCAAAGGACAGATTGAGCAACAATCCATCACGGCCCTCTAGCGCGGTCGCGATGCCTTTAAGCGTTGTGGCCACGCCATCTTTGAAGGTGAGGTAGAGCTTTTTGTCGGTTGGCAAAAGCGTATCGCCTTTTTTACGCCCGTCATCGCGCAACTCGAATATGTCGAAAACATTCGACCCCAAAAGTTCCATTTCTCTGCGCAGTTTACATAATGTCGGACCCACACCGCAGACGGCGCCTGTCGCATCCAAAATCAGATGCATCGGCATCAAGAGGTCGAGAGAGTTTTTATCAAAATTTGTCACATGTTTCATATCTCAGACCGCCTGTGCAGAGAGATCAAAGCTTCGCCCTTCAGCAAAGCATTCTTCCAACAATTGAATATTGATGATTTCTTCGCCGGAATCGCGCCAGCCTTGATGTTCCAAGAATACCAGCGCACCGTAGTCATCTGCCATCGCCCGCATCACGCCCACCATCGCATAGCCGAACCCAGGCATCGAATGCAGGCAGGTCAAGGTGTGCGTGCCGTCAGGGTTTTCAAAAATTTCAAGCTTGGGCACTTCTAGATCAGGCAAGGCTAGACGAGAGCGCCCTTCGATCTCGTTAAGCGAAAACAAGAATTCGCGATATTCGTTCCCCCCAAACCGCAACAACCTGCGGATCGCTTCGACGTTGGGGTGAGACACAAGATAGGTGCCGATGTCTTCTAGCATTGCATCAACGGGTTTTGACAGATTGCGCGCGGCCGTGGCCAATAGTTTGATGGTGATCCCATCTGGATAATTTAGCATCGCTTCGAAATTATCGAAACCTAAGTCAGCTTGCACGGCAACATCGGCCCAAATTTGTGGCCCGTATGTGTCGCGAAGAAAACACTGAATTGCGCGATTTATCATCCCATGCATGAGCAATAGGCCCTTTTACTTCTACAGGCCTTCAGACTAGGCGCGCCGACTTAATAAAGTACCAAGAGGCGCCATCGCATTTCGCGAATGTCCTTAAAATGCAAGTTTTCTTCCCCTTACGTCATGTCTGAAAGGGGTCAGAGCGGCAAAGAGGGCGATTTACGCGAAAAATGTAGCGATTTCGGCCACATCCTGCACCACATAATCTGCCGCAGGTGCCAAGTCAGATCGACCTGCGGTTCCGGTGAGCACGCCAATGGTGCGCATGCCCGCCGCGCGCCCTGCTGCCAAATCATGCAAACTGTCGCCCACCATCACAGTGTGCGCAGGATCGACACCAAGGGCCAAGGCGGCGGCGCGACAGCCATCCGGCGCAGGTTTGGCACCAAAACCGCTATCAAACCCGATCACCACATCAAAAGCCGCCTGTACGCCTGCATGGAGCAAATGGTCCCGCCCGACCTGTTCGAAGTCATTGGTTACCACGCCCATTTTGATCTGACGCGCTTGAAAGGTCTGTAAGGCGCGGTCCAGATCGCGCACAGGCACCGGCACGGCAACATCCATTTTGGACATCATGCGGGTTAGAATTTCCTCTGCACTTAAATCTGGAAAGATCGGCAGCAGGCGCTCGATTTGCTCGTCAGGCGTACTGGAGACGGCAAAGCCATCCGCCAAAAATTGCCCCTGCGCGATATCAAAGCCCAAAACCTCAGCCACGGCCTGAGCGACACTTGTATCGTCTTGCGCCAATCGATCAATGACGGCTGAGGCCCAAGGCGACCATGACTTTTGGAAGTCAAACAGGGTGCCGTCTTTATCGAACAAAATCGCCTGTACAGATGCTATGTCCAATGGATTTCCTCCCCACCGGGCAATGCTTGGCGAGCGCGCAAAACGTCATAAGGGTCAATCGATGCTTGTTGGGCAAAATCGTTAACCCACTCATCGTTCATCGTTACGAAATCCAATACAGCGACCAAGAATTCAGGCTCGCTGGCGCGATTGCGCAAATCGTCTTCGCCAAGCCCTGTAGAGCCAAGAAAAACAGGCAAAAGTTCTTCGTTTGCGACCAACCAGCCCAGAATTTTGAGGGCGAGAATCTCGGCGGAATCTTGCTGCATGTGTGGATAACTCCTTGGGGCTGGAAACCCTTTATTAACCTTTGAGGCTCATTTTGGACGCATACCTTAACAAGAAATGCGTCAGACACATATCGCATATCATAGATTTCCGAGGGCACAATGGCAGGCCGGATTCTTATCGTGGACAATGTCCCGACGAACCGCATTATCCTGAAAGTGAAACTTTCATCCGCCTTTTATGAGGTGATCCAAGCGGTGTCTGGCCGTGATGCATTGTTACGCGCGGCCGACAGTCAGCCAGACATCATCATCCTCGACACAGACCTTGGTGACATGAGCGCCCATGAAGTCTGTACGCGGCTCAAAGCTGATCCTGCCACGCACCATATCCCAGTTCTGATCGCCACGCCTGCAGGCGACACCGAGGCGAGGATTGCAGCCCTCAAAGCGGGCGCTGACGAATTTCTGGCCAAGCCGATTGACGAACTGACTTTGACTGCTCGCGTGCGGGCCCTCATGCGCGCCCGCGCCACCACGGATGAATTGCGCCGGCGTGATGAAACTGCGCGGTCCTTTGGCTTTGCCGAGGCCTCCGTTCACTTTGCGACGCCTGGAAAGATTGCTCTGGTCGGGCGCTGCGCGGAAGATGCCATGACGTGGCGCGCAGGGCTGCGGGGCTTGGTCATGGATAACATCGAAATCGTCGCCGCCGATCACCTGTTGGAAACCATCGCGGGCGGCAATGGCGCAGACATTTATGTGATTTCAAGCGACATTTTTGGCAACATGAATGGGCTGGGTTTGATCGCGGATATTCGCGCGCGCCAAAGCAGCCGCTTTGCAGGTATTGTTGTCGTGCATGGCTCGCAAGATCGCAATGAAGCCGTCATGGCGCTCGATTTGGGCGCGAACGATATCATAACCCGCGGCGGTGACCCCGAAGAATTGGCGCTGAGGTTGCGGTCGCAAATGCGGCGCAAAAAAGAGGCGGATATCCTAAGAAATTCCGTCGACGAAGGCTTGCGCTTGGCGATGATCGATCCGCTGACGGGGTTGTACAACCGTCGCTATGCGCTGCCTCATTTGACTCAAATCTCACAGGAGGCGACCAAGTCGGGCCAGAACTTTGCGATCATGCTGATTGACTTGGATCGTTTCAAAACGATCAACGACACCTATGGTCACAGCGTGGGCGATAAGGTGTTGATTGAAGTGGCCAAACGGATGCGCGACACCCTGCGCGGCATTGATTTGGTCGCGCGTTTTGGCGGTGAAGAATTCATGGTCTGCATGCCGATGTCAACTTTAGTCGAAGCGCGCACAGCCGCCGAACGTCTGCGCGCGGCGATTTGCGGTACGCCTGTGGCTCAGGCATCTGATGGCACACCTGTGTCGGTGTCGGCCTCGATCGGGTTGGCTATGGGCGGAGATACAAACGCGTCTATCGAAGCGCTGTTGCAAATTTCAGACCGTGCTTTGTATGACTCAAAAGCCGAAGGACGCAATCAAGTGACCCTCGGCTCTCATGCTGCATAGACGCAGCTCGCTGCGGCAACGCAGCCCACTGCGTAAAGGCAGCGTTTTCTAATTCTGAAACTTACACCTGATGTCAAAAACCTAGGGCTATTTTGGGGGCTTGGGCGCGTCATCGCGACCGCCCTCTCGGCGCTGCGGACGCGTGAGCGCCTGATCCAGACGAACAGCATAGGCCGCGCGGGTTTCTGGCGTCATAGCCGCCACCTGATCGACAATCACAGTCGCGCCGATCTTCTGCATCTCGGCCAAATCATTCAACTGCGCAAGCACTTCTGATTGGAACAAATCTGCATCAAAGGGCTCGGCCTTGAGGGCATCCAAAATCGCTTCAAATTTGGCCTGCGCGCCTGCGCGTGCCGCATCCGGGAGCCCCGCTTTTTTGATAAAAGCGCGTCCGATATCGCGTCGTTGTTCATGTTCCAAGGCGGCCACATAGGGGCCGAAACCAAAGTCGCGGGTCTGCATCGCACGCGCGCGGTCATCGCCAGACACGCCACCACGTTCACCGCCACGCAAAGCCGCACCAGCGACCAATCCCACAACCGCCAAGTTCACCGCCAAGGATAGGATCAACACCAAGCGCATGCGCTGTGATCCGCGTGATTTTTGCCCTGTGTTTGTGTCGCTCATAGTCTACCCTTCCGCCGCCAAATCATAAAAGCTTGGCACCAAATCATCGAGCGCATAGCTCGTGGTCTCGGAACTCAGATCTGCAACTTGCGCAGCAGATGTGCCAGCCCATGTCCCAGACGCCAATTGCGTTACCGTTGTGGGCGCGCCCAAACCGACAGCAAGCCCCATGACCGTGGCCGTGGCCAAGCCAGCACCACCGCGCCAGCCACCCAAACTGTCGAGCAGATTTGTAAACCAAGAGCCACGAACGGACTGTTCAGGTTTGGGTTTTGCCCAGTCCGGCAGACCTGCGCCATTTGCGTCTTGCACGCTATCCGCATCGGCCAAAATCCGCGCCATAAAGGCATCAGAAGGTATGACCGCATCCGATTGCGCGCGAGCAAAAAGACTGCCTAAATCAGCATCGCTGAGAAAATCATCACGCTGTGTCATCTTCAAACCCCAATGTTTCGCGCTGATCAGCCAATGCTTTGGCCAGCGCCCGTTTGCCGCGCGCAGTCAAACTTTCGACTGCCTCGACACCAATATCTAAAACCTGCGCGATTTCAGGGTTCGATAACCCTTCGATATGGCGCAGAACGACGGCTTCTTTTTGCCGATCCGGTAAAGTGTCCAGCGCTGCACTCAGCGCTGCCACCCGTTGTTTTTGCATCAAAACCGCGTCCTGTGACGGCTTGCCGTCTTCGGGTTCCGCGATTTCATCCAAGCCAGTGCCGCGCTTTTTGCGCAGACGGTCGGTGCATAAGTTGGTCACCACGCGGTACAACCACGTCGTCACCTTGGCCTCGCCTGTGCGCCACTCAGGGGCGATTTTCCAAAGTCGCATCATCGCGTCTTGTGCGACATCTTCGGCTTCTGCACGATCTTTGAGTAAACGTGCTGCATAGCCTATCACCCGTGGGGCATGCCGATCCGTCAAAATCCGCGCAGCCAAACGGTCACCGTTGCCAAAAGCAATCAGCAAAGCATCGTCAGACGTGTCACTTTGGGCATCAAAAGGCATTTTCATTCCCTAACAGACGTAGCCTGCGATGTGGTCGGCGTCCATGGTCAGTTTCTTCCTGTTCTCGGTACTTGGTCTTAAACTCGTACGCATTTCAAATCTTGTTTTTGTCAACTTGATCAGGGCGCGTACGCCCTGATCGAAAGTATACAAGCCTTACAGGTCTAAAGCTTACGAGACTTTATCAAGCCTGCTTACACGCGATCAGTTGTCAGACTTGCCTTTGCCATGACCACCTTTGCCGTGACCGCGATCTGCGCCAGCAGCAAATTCATCTGCGGTCAAAACGCCGTCACCATTTGTATCCAGACGTTCAAAGAGCGATTTTTTCTCCATCGCATCCATTTCAGCAGCAGAGACTTCGCCGTCGCCGTCTGTGTCCATGCGAGAAATCATTTTCTCAAGACGTTCGGTTTTACGCTCACTGCCTTTTTCGTCTTTTTTGTCTTTTTCGCCTTTGCCAGGCATTTTTGCGGACATTTCTTCCGCAGACAATGATCCATTGCCGTCTGTATCGGCTTCCGCGAAACGTGCTGCTTTACGGGCATCCATTTCAGCTTTTTTATAGGCATCCATTTCAGCTTCGGTCACAAGACCATCACCGTCCGCATCAAGCATTTCGAACGTTGGCATCATGCCTCCGCGGCGCTCCATGTCTTTTTTGCCATCGGCGAAACTTGCTGCGGCCGACCCAAGAACAGCGATCATAGCAACAGCAGAGATGAGTGAAGTACGTTTCATAAGATATAATCCTTAACTGGTTATTGGTGCGTTCAGCTGCCTGTCTTAGTGCCGAGCGCTTATGATAGTGAAACGCGCCCCGTTCGGTTTTCCGTCGTGTCGGGCCGTAAAAAACTTTACCGAAGGTTTGGCGATCTGGCGCGCCGGCCAGTTTGGCGTTGCGCGCAAACAATTGGCGCGGCTCCAACCTGCCCTCGGCGCTGCAGCGGCGACGCGACAACCCGACGCAAGGACAAACCGTCCTCTATTTCGTAAGATAGTCCCCTTATAAAGGTGTCACAGGCAAACCGACCTATGACCTAAAAGGCGACCCGCATGACAGATTCAGCACTTCACGCATCACCCAACTTATCCGCTAGAGATTTACCTGAGCGAGAGATGAAGCCCGCTTTGATGCGCGGATGGAAACGTCGCTGCCCGTCGTGCGGCAACGGACCTATCCTAAAGGGCTATCTCAAAGTGCGCTCTGAGTGCCCAGTGTGCAAAGAGCAGTTTCATCATCATCGCGCAGATGACGGCCCCCCCTATTTGACCATCTTGATTGTCGGTCATTTGATGGCGCCAACCATGGGCTGGTACTATATAGAATTCCGCCCCGAACCCTTGGTGATGCTTGCTGTCTTTGCGACGGGCACTGTGGCGCTATCCTTGTTTTTGTTGCCACGCCTCAAGGGTGTCATTGTTGCCTTTCAATGGGCCAAACGTATGGGCGGGTTTGACGGCTCCCGCGACTGAAGTTAGACACAGGTCAGTGTCATCACCTTAGAATTTTACGTCAATGATTTATGCGTTCATCTGGCTGCCAGCCGCGCTATGAGCGGGCCGGTTTCAAGCATAGCGCACAGCCATACAGCAACGCTTGCGGCGCGAAGAACTTAGCGTCAGTGGTGCGGTGTCTGTCTTGTGCGCTATCTTTTTGGCGCACCTATGGCGCTTGCTTTAACGCTTTTCTGGCTGGTCACCTTTCTGGCTGTTCACCCATAGACCGCCCCTGCCTGCGCTGGATTTTGGCGTCTTCGCTTTGGGCATTTCTGCGGGGTTGTCTCGGCGGGGTTGTCGCAAATACTGGCAACCAATCTGTTGATCATGGCTTTGATTAGGGGGTTAAGCCTGCAATGAGACGCGGTTTATTCAGCCAGAATATCAGCGATGGTTTGGCGCAAGTCTTCCCAGCCACCATAGCAGCCCTGCCAAACACCTGGCTGGCACCCTGTCGACCCACGGCGGCGCAGCGCATATATGCGATCATGCGGCACGCCTGCATAAACATAGGCGTTGAAATCAGAGGTAGAATCACCAAAAGCAGCGGTAAAGCTCCAACCATGATCGGCATAGGTCTTCAAAACACGCTTTTTGAACGCCCCTGTATCAAGGCGATCTTCGCGGCTTTCCGTCATGTGCAACTGCCCGTCAGGAAAGCCGTGCTTGTCCAACCAATCGCTGACGCCGGATTGCAACAAACGCACCCGCGCCGAGATGTAGACAATATCGAATCCCGCATCAAAAAAGGCCTTTACGGCCTCGGCCGCGCCTTTACGCGGCGTGCGTACAGACAAGATTGACGGCGTCAAAGTGCCGTCGATGTCAAAGACAACGGCCTTGCGCTCACCATGCACGGCCGCATCCAACGTTGCCAAAGCCTGCGCTGCGATCCGTTCTGCAGAAGAGATGATCCCCTTAGATCGCCGCATCACTCACCATATCCTTGTTTCACTCAATTCCAAGCCTAATGACACACCCGCGCGCAGGATTCTAGAAAGACTTTTAAAACAAGTGAAATGGCCGCGACCTTAGCCTCTTTTGATGGCACCTCTCTCAAGCTGTGATGCCCCCGCAGTCGTTTTGCACGCGAGCGGGGGCCATTGTTAGATCAGGTTTGGATCAGCTCAAGCGATATCGGCCACACGTTCCAAATGCCAAATTTTAGAGACAATCTGCCAGCCGTTTTCACCCAAAACAAATCCAAGGTGGTCCACAAACACGTTCTCATGCGCGCGCAGTCTGATTTTCACTGTGGCACTGATCGGTGACAGGTAATCGATCATCAAAATCTCTTCTTCGCGTGCTTGGCCTTTGCTGGCAGGCGAGGTGCGCCCGCCCACATCACGGCTAAAGCTTTCAATCGGTTCCGCAAACACCTTGCCGTTGTCCGCGTCAAACAGGCTCGAGGTCTCGTGGAACACCGCGTTCAGTTTTTCTGTGTCGCAGTGGTACAGCGCATCAAAGTAGACCTGTACGGCGGCTAAAAGGTCTGACGTGTTTTGCATGATGTAGCTCCTGTGGGTGATGTTCAATTTAAGGTGTTCAATATGTCTTGTCCAAAACACCTTGTCATTTTGCTTATCCTCGCGATACTGGCAGAAATGCCAATGTACAGTCGGATTCTGCCAAGGTGACACATTCAGCCACACAGCCGTCACAAGACGCACATAACATTGCGGGCCAAGACGCAAACAAAGACCCTCTTGTCTGCGCCATCGCCTATGATGGGTTGTGCACGTTCGAATTTGGCATCGCGGTCGAATTGTTCGCCCTCGAGCGTCCCGAGTTTGACCAGTGGTACAGGTTCCAAGTGGTCAAAGCCGAATCCGGTCCGATCCGCGCCACAGGCGGCATCACGGTCGAGGCCACAGGCGATCTTGAGATTTTGGAGCAAGCGAGCCTCATTATAGTCCCCGGTTGGCGTGGTGCCGATGCGCCTGTGCCCGAAGCCCTGTGCGAAGCCCTGCGTGCCGCCCATGCGCGCGGCGCGCGGATCGCGTCGATTTGTTCTGGTGTTTTTGTTTTGGCCGCCACCGGTCTTCTGGCAGGCAAACGCGCCACAACCCACTGGAATTACACTGGTAAACTTGCCGAAAAATACCCTGACACGCATGTCGATCCCGATGTCTTGTTTATTGAGGACGGGCAGATTTTCACCTCTGCTGGCTCTGCTGCGGGACTTGATCTGGGCTTGCACATCATTCGCAAAGATTACGGTGCACAGATCGCTGCCACCGTCGCCCGCCGTCTGGTCTTGCCCGCGCAGCGCGACGGCGGACAACGCCAATTCGTGCCAAGACCCGAACCCAAAGCCCGCGTCGGATCGGGCATCTCAGCCTTGCAAGATCAGGTCAGAAGCACATTGGACGAGGCATGGCCCATCGAGCGCATGGCCCGCGCTGCTTCCACCAGCGGGCGCACATTCGCGCGGCGTTTCTTGGAAGAAGTGGGCGTGACGCCGCTCAATTGGCTCAAAAGTGAACGCGTTGCCCGCGCCGCTGAAATCTTGGAAAACAGCCAAATCCCCTTGGCCGACGTCTGGATCGCCTGCGGCTTTGGTTCTTCTGAGACCTTCCGCCGCGAATTCCGCAAAACCATGGGCGTCCCCCCCGTGAAATACCGAGAACGCCTTGGGGCTGTGTGATCTGGGGGCTGTCTGTACGTGCAACAGCAATATATTGGTTCATGCGCAATCGCGGCGAAGGTCCGGTTTGAGCCTAAACCTCCGACCTTACAAGGCACCTTATTGGCTGTAAGGTTGTCACTAGAGAGGATAATTACGCCATGAAACTTGCTCATATCAGTATTGCGGCCCGCAGTGCCGACAGGCTAGCTGCCTTTTACACCGACGTCTTTGATTGCGAAGAAATGCGGCCTCCCAGAACTCTGTCGGGTGAAGTCGTATCGCGAGGCAACGGATTGCCGAACAGCGTGATTTATTCAATCTGGTTGAGGCTCCCCGACCAAGAAACGCCCTTCTTAGAGCTACTTGAGTATGAAAGCAGCGCGGATCGTGTCGAGCCGAGAGTTGATGAAATCGGTCTAAGCCATCTGGCTTTCCAGTTGGTGGATATCGCATCTACAATGACCAACATTCTCAAAGCGGGTGGGACGGCTCTTGGTGAAATCACAAATTTCGGAACTGCTGACGAACCATTTTTGATCGTCTACATGCGCGATTGTGAAGGAAACATTCTAGAGCTGGAACAACCTGCGGCTTAAGTAGGTGCACGCCCACTTTGTCCCGCATAACCGCCTCTCGCCTTCCTATTTGGCGTTGGTTTCGTATGAAATCGCGGCGAAAGTCGGCATTGGGCGGTGGCCTCAACTGGTCGGCGCAACACTTTAATCTTTAGGAAGAGATGGAGTGTTTTAAATGAAGTACCGT
>NZ_JBBMQI010000031.1:0-17545 GCF_038899935.1 Pacificibacter sp. AS14 | reverse complement strand
CATCGCAAGACCTTGCAATATCAGACGCCAGCAGAGAAGTTCGCACAGTGTGTTGCGTCGACCAGTTGAGATCGCCGCTTAAAGCGGACACTGATGCAGTTGCAACGAACGGCAGTTAAGTCCCACAGACGGTTTGCCCTTCAGCGACAATAACCAGCCGTTCTGGGTAAACACGAAGACTGACAGGGCGGTTCGCAAAGCTGGCAGGCACGCTGTACCGATTACGTTCAAAGGTGACATGCATGATACGGCAGAGAAACTCTACGGGCCAAACTTTTTTCCAGGTGTCAATAAAGGCGAACCTCACCCACTGCCTTTTTTAGCACCTTCCTCTCCTCGCGAAGGAGTTGGATTTCTTTGCGAAGGCGGGTGTTCTCTTTTTCAACGTCTTCGTGTGGTCCTGACATCAGGTCGTTATGCTGGTGCTGTTGAACCCATTTGTTCAGCGTCGAGAGCCCAACACCCAAATCCGATGAAAGCTGGGGCCGCGTTAAGCCGCTGGTCGTCGCCATCTGCACTGCGTCACGCCGGAACTCTTCTGTGTATCTTTTTGCCATTCCATATCTCCTTCATAGAAAACATTGCTCGAAAGAGACCGGAACTAAAACGGGGCAAGACAAATCCTGCAAAGCCAGCTCATACGTACCGCTAGAGGCCGCAGCACGGTTTCATCATCGCGTGGTTCAAATTCACCCCTTCCCGAACGGCAATGGTCGTCATGCGCGCATTGCGGCAGACGTGCTTCTGGGCGACTACTACGATCAGGGCTGCAGTCGAAAAGTTTGTGACTTGGCGCAGATACTATAACGAAGAACGGCCCCACAGCGCGATTGGAAATAAGTCACAAATCATGCTTGTAAGATCAGAAGGTGATACCAGCCCGCCGATCAGAGCAAAGCTGGAATTCTTTAGATCAAACCGGTCCAAGGTTGAGGGCACATGCACTTAGCTGCGGGGTTTGATGTTTTCTGGATCATACAAGGGGGCATATCCGATCCCTGCGACCTCAACAGTGTACACTTCATCAAAATAAGTCACGTGGAGTATGCGGCCCAATTCGCAATACTCATGTGGTAGATACGCCAGCGCGATGTTTTTCCCGATGGTTGGACCGTAAGCGACAGATGAGGTGTAGGATCGGCGACCCAGTGTATCCACAAGAACTTCATTTGTGTTTGGATCGAGCACAGGCATCGTGGTGTTGGGGTAGCGCGCCGCTCCGTTTTTATCGACGTTGTCCGTCATGACCAACGTGCATAGCGTAGCCGGTTGATGCGCACGCTCGCGGTACTCAAGGTGCTTTGCTTTGCCGTGGAAGTCAGCTTCTTTGACCTTGGGGCGCGCCAAATTGGCTTCATACAAGTTGTATTGAGTGTTCAAGTCAGCGTTCTGTAAGCGCAAAGATTTCTCCAAACGGCGCGAGTTGGCATAGGTCTCAACACCCACTGCCATCACGCCAGCATCGCGCAGCGCATCCCAAACGGCGAGACCGTCTTCATAGCGCATGTGCAGTTCCCAGCCTTGCTCACCCACGTAAGAAATGCGAAACGCGGAGATTGTTTTACCAGCGATTTCGATGTTTTTGATTGCAGCGAAAGGGAAGTTCTCCACGTCCAACATGTTTGGATCGTCAACAACTTTCTTGAGGTTTGCACGTGCATTCGGCCCCCAAATGCCGATCGTTGTATAGTCTTCCGTGACGTCGGTAATTGTCACGTCGAGCCCGCGATCTTGGGCCATGCGTTTCATATACATCAAATCGCGCGGGCCTGCGTCGGCACCGTTCACGAGACGGCAGACATCATTCATACGAAAGACGGTAAAGTCCGCACGTACATTGCCTTGCGCATCGAGCATATGTGTGTAGATGCCCTTGCCAATCATGGTGTCGCCGCCGATTTTCGCCGCGCAAAGATATTCCATAAGCGCGACGTGATCGGGGCCAGAGATGTCGGTCATATGAAAGTGGGAGAGATTGATGAGGCCGCAATCATTGCTCATTTCGAGCTGCTCCGCATTGGACACGCGCCAGAAGTGGCGGTTGTCCCATTCGACTTCGCGCACCGGCACTTGGTCTGCATATTTTTCCAACAGATGATTGTTTGCTGCGTAACCATGCGCACGCTCCCAGCCACCCAGCTCCATAAAGTGACCACCTAATTCCACTTCGCGTTCATAGAATGGCGAACGGCGTATACCGCGCGACTTGGAGAACGGCTCACGTGAGTGAACGGGGGGATTGTAAATCTTCTTCGCAGTCTCCCAACACCGATCATAGATGTATTGTTCTTCGAGCTGGAAGTCGCTGAAACGCGCGTAATCAATGGAGTTGTGATCAATATCGGTGCGGCCCTTGGTCATCCAATCGGCAATCAACTTGCCCATACCCGGTCCGTCTTTTACCCAAATCGCAACTGCATACCAAAGTCCACGCAGTTTGCGGCTTTCCCCCATGGAAGGCCCGCCATCGGTGGTGGTTTGCAGCAGGCCGTTGAAGGAATGACTCTCGTTGAAGCCCAACTCAGCCAAAATAGGCGTCAGCTCCATCGCGCGCTCAAGTGGCTCGATGACATCTTCAAGCTCAAGGTCACGTTGTGACGGAGATAAGCGGGCCTTGTCTTTTTCAAGAATTTCACGCGGGTGAACAAGGCGTGGATCTTCCTCGTAGTAATAGCCCCATTCGATTTGGCCACCTTCGCTGGTCGTGGGGTCGCCAGTGTCGCGCAAATAAGCAGAGTTACCCTGATCGCGCAAAAGTGGACGACCAATTTCAAGGCCTGTGCCTTCAAATTCGTTGTATGGACCAAAGAAGGTGAGCGGGTGATCCACTGGCATCACAGGCAGATCCTCTCCGGCAAGATCTGCGACCAAGCGTCCCCAGATACCTGCGCAGACCACAACATGATCGGCGTAGATGTCACCGCGAGAGGTCTTAACGCCTGTCACGCGGCCATCTTTGGTGATGAGCTCTAGAGCCGGTGTATTGGCGAAAGACTGAAGTTTGCCAGACTTTTCTGCGTTATCAACCAATTTGCCGGCAACGGTTTGCGAGCGCGGGATAACCAAACCTGCATCGGGGTCCCACATCGCGGCTTGGATTTGATCTTCTTCTAAAAGTGGAAACTTTTCCTTGGCCTCACTGGCTGTGATCATTTTCACATTGGTTCCAAAGGCGCGCCCAGAATCGCAGCGACGCTTGAGTTCTTCAAGACGCTCATCATCGCCAACACGTGCAACTTCAAGTCCGCCAATCCGTGCGTAATTTCCCATCTTTTCATAGAAATCCATGGAGTACATGGTCGTCCAAGTCGAGAGCAGATCATGGCTGGTCGCATAGCAAAAATCGGAGGCGTGCGCTGTGGAGCCGATATCCGTAGGGATGCCGGATTTATCGATTCCGACAATGTCATCCCAGCCGTTTTCGACGAGATGGTGCGCGACGGACGCACCGACGATACCGCCCAAACCAACAATTACGACACGGGCTTTGCTTGGAAATGTTGCCACAGCGGGAAATCCTTTGAAGTTCGATCTTGATTTCTTTTGCAAAAACCAACTCTGTTACCATTATACTGCGGTTCTTTTGCGCCAAGAAATAGAAGGATTGCGTCACTTCCAGATGAACGCTACGACAGCTTATCTATGCTGTTCTCAGGGTTGGGTCATATTATGCAGTCTACATCTTCTCGCATGGCGCAGCGGCGCGCAAACACTCCAGCCAAGGGCGGGCCTCGCCTGTCTGTCGGGTTCATTCTCGCGCGGCAATTTACCCTGTGCGCTTTCGCAAACTTCGTGGATGTCTTGCGGCTTGCTGCAGATGACGGTGATCGTAGCCGGCCAATTCTATGTGATTGGACCGTGCTCTCAGATACGATGGATCCAGTGATGTCGAGCTGTGGTATCACGGTGTTGCCGAAAGAGCGGTTGAGTGATCCAAAGCGCTTTGATTACATTGTCGTTGTCGGTGGTTTGCTCGATGATGCCCCCAATCTGAGCCAAGCGGCATCGCGGTATTTACATCGCGCCGCTGAAGCTAAAGTGCCGCTGATCGGCATTTGCTCTGGTGCGTTTTCACTGCATGATATCGGGCTGTTGAAAGGGTATAAATGCTGTGTGAGCTGGTTTCATCATTCGGATTTTTTAGAGCAATTTGACGGTTTGAATCCGGTTTCAGATCAAATCTTTGTTGTAGACCGGGATCGTTTGACCTGTTCGGGTGGCGCGAGTTCGGCGCATTTGGCTGCGTATTTGGTTGATAAACATGTGGGGCAAGCGCAGGCGCGCAAAAGTTTACACATCATGATCATCGATGACGCTTTGTCTCAGGATGAACCTCAGCCGGGACTACCCTTGAATATGAAGACACGTGATCCAATTGTGCAGCGGGCGCTTTTATTGATGCAGCAAAATGTTGATACACCCATCTCTGTTCAAGATATCGCAATACGTTTGGGCAATAGTAAGCGCCAGATTGAACGGCACTTTCGGTTGTCTTTGGACACATCGCCGCAAGCAGCCTACTTGGATATGCGTTTGGACCTCGCCAAACATAAGATTGAGAAAACCTCTAAGTCCGTGGCGCAGATTGCAATGGATTGCGGATTTTGCGATTCCTCACATTTAAGTCGTATGTTCCGCAGAAAGTTTGGCGGGACGCCGCAATCTTTGCGTCAACAGAAACAAGAGGCAGATAACGCGCTTGCATAAGTTACAGTTTCGACAGAATTCCGACACAAGAGATCACTCAGCATTCGGGTAAGTTCACCGCAATGCCGCCAGTGGATGTCTCCTTATATTTAGCGTTCATATCGAGGCCCGTTTCAAGCATCACTTGAATGCAATTGTCGAGCGGCATGAAGTGTTGGCCGTCACCGCGCAGAGCGAGGGAGGCAGCGGAAACCGCTTTGATAGCACCAAGAGCGTTGCGTTCGATACAAGGAACTTGCACCAAGCCGGCGGCAGGATCACAGCTCATGCCTAAGTGGTGCTCCAAGGCGATCTCAGCGGCATTTTCAATTTGTTCATTCGTGCCGCCGAGGACACTGCAAAGCCCAGCAGCAGCCATTGCTGCGGCAGAGCCAACTTCGCCTTGACAGCCCACTTCTGCGCCAGAAATAGACGCGTTGTGTTTTATTAATCCGCCGATGGCGGAAGCAACCAGTAAAAATTCATGCACCTTTGCATCGGTCGCTCCGAGGCAGTGCTGGCGGTAGTAGCGCATCACGGCTGGAATAACACCAGCTGCACCATTGGTCGGCGAAGTTACAACACGCCCACCTGCCGCGTTTTCTTCATTCACGGCAATGGCGTAAACGCTTATCCAATCGTTGATGATATGCGGTGGCATAGTATTGGAGCCTCGTTCGGCCAGAAGTGAGGTATGAATTCCCTTGGCGCGGCGTTTCACATTCAGGCCGCCAGGCAAAATACCTTCGATGCTCAGGCCGCGATCAATGCAGGCGTTCATTGCATCTATGAGAACCGTGAGTTTAGCGTCGAGCGTATCAGGGTGTAAAACGCGCTCATTGGCCTCTTTCATTTGGGCGATGGTTTTACCAGAGGCCGCGCCCATATCGAGCATTTCGCGCGCTGTGCTGAACGGGTAGGGGAAAGCTTGCGAAGCTCGGCGATCTTTGGGGGGATTTTTACTTGCCTTCAACTCCTCAGCAGTCAGAATGAAGCCGCCACCGATAGAGAAGAATGTACGGGTTTGATATAGGTTTCCAACGGTGTCATAGGCGCTCAAAGTTAAGCCGTTGGCATGCCCTTCTAAGGGGGGGCCCCAGTCAAAAACGAGATCACTTTCCGGATCAAACCGAAGCGGGCTGTGTCCGTCGGGGTGTACAGTCTTTTCGCGGCGCACCTGTGCTTCGATTTCCACTGCAGCATCAGGATCAAGGGTTTCTGGAAGGAAGCCGCAAAAACCGAGAATGATTGCGCGATCCGTTGCGTGCCCTTTGCCTGTGAAGGCCAAAGATCCGTGCAAACGGGCGCCGAGCCGATGTAATTTCCCTGCGCCTGGGATGATGAGGTTACGGTTGTGTAACTCATCTAAGAAGCGGACGGCCGCAACCATGGGACCCATCGTGTGCGATGAGGAAGGTCCAATTCCGATCTTGAGAACATCAAAAGTGGAGAGAAACATCTCGTGTCCTTTAAGTTGTCGTCGCGCGAGCGGCTTGCTCAGCTGTGATCTCTTTCGTTCCAGTTATGAGCGTTTGGGCAATAAACGGCACGAAACTGTTCCAGACGTCCAAGCGAAACGTGTTCTCGCCATCCCTCCAGAGCGTTGTTGTAGCCACATCAAACAATATGCGCCGTGCGCTGCCGATTTCAAAGGATGCGAGATCGCGGGCACAACCGATGGTCAATAATTCCATGGCAGATTTACCCGCGATAACAAAGCTCAGCTCGCGGAGTGTAATATCCGTCAAGGCGTGAGGGTGATCTGGGTAGATGGACGCGAGGGCACTTTGGATGCCTGCGACTCGATCGAGGTCCGTCACAATAGTCCACTCATCGGGTCCCAAGCACACCACTTCGATGCCATTTTTTTCACTGCGAGCGCCGATCGTGCGGGGGAGTTTCACGCCAAGAGCTTTGTCACAAGCCGTAAGGCCTTTGCGTAAACGCAAAGACAAGCGACCGCGAGGGGCTGCTATCGTGATTTGAGCCTCTGGTGTGGCGATGAGTGTTGAGGCTGAGAGATAAGAGATCTGTTTTGACATGTCTGGTCTCCGATCAAACCTGAGGCTGAATTTTAAGGCGGCTGTTGTCTGGATCGACAAAGACGGTCTCAGTGATTGTCGCAGAAATCGTGCGATCTGACATCGGAATATAGACTTTTTCGCCCATTTTCGCATGCCCGCCTTGAACCAAAGCCATCGCGATGGGCCGATCCGTTGTGCCGCAGTCATAGGACGAGGTCACATGACCTACCATCGTCATCGGTATAGGCTGGTCAGGATCGAAGACAATTTGTGCGCCTTCTTCTAATTTGGACTGATCGTCAGTGAGCAGGCCAACCAGTTGCTTGCGGTTAGGATCTTGCAAGTCCGGCCGCGCAAGGCCGCGCATGCCAACAAAGTCCGGTTTCTTTTTGCCGATAGCCCAACCCATGGCGCAGTCATAGGGTGTGACCGTGCCATCCGTGTCTTGACCGATAATGATGTAGCCTTTTTCAGCGCGTAAAACATGCATCGTTTCCGTGCCGTAAGCGGTGATGCCAAGGTCTTGCCCTGCGGACCAAAGTTGCTCCCAAAGGGTGCGCCCATAGTGAGCGGGCACATTGATCTCGAAGCCAATTTCGCCAGTGAAGCTGACGCGGAACAAGCGTGCTGGCAAACCTGCAACGGTGCATTCTTTGCAAGACATGTGCGGGAAGACGTCTTCCGTGAGCAAAGTGTCCTCAACGAAGGGCTGCAATAATTTCGCTGCATTCGGGCCGTTCAATGCGATTGTGGACCATTGCTCGGTGGTTGACGTAAGCCAAACGTTGAGGTCTGGCCACTCCGTTTGCAAATAGTCTTCCATCATGTTGAGCACGCGCGCTGCACCGCCGGTTGTGGTGGTGACATGGAAGCGGTCTTGGCTCATGCGGCCGATGACACCATCGTCGATGATGTAACCGTCATCGCCGAGCAGCAAACCGTATCGGCACCGGCCATTGGCAAGTTTGGTCCACGGATTGGTGTACATACGGTTCATGAATTCTACGGCGTCAGGACCAACGACTTCGACTTTACCCAAAGTTGACGCGTCAAACATCCCAACACCTGCGCGCGTTGCGGCGCACTCTCGGCGCACAGCGGCGTCCATATCTTCGCCCGCTTGTGGGAAGTAGCGTGCACGGCGCCATTGACCAACCGGCTCAAAGACCGCGCCTTCTTCGCTGGCCCAACTGTCGATTTGCGTTTTGCGCTCAACCTCGAAGTGATCTCCGCGATGGTAGCCTGCAAATGCGCCAAAGGTTGTTGGTGTGTATGGTGGACGGAAGGTGGTGAGGCCCACTTCAGGTTGCTTTTTACCCAAAGCGTCTGCAGCAATATTGAGGCCATTGATGTTCGACATCTTGCCTTGGTCCGTCGCCATGCCGTTGGTTGTGTAACGTTTAACGTGCTCGATAGACCGCATGCCTTCGCGTACCGCAAGACGCAGATCTTTCGCGGTGACGTCATTTTGGTAATCGACAAAGGCTTTGGCTTTGCCGGCACTTTTGTCTGTTGGCAATTCGCGCATGGTCTCGCCACTGCCGGTCCGGTCATGCGTCACAGTGTAACTCTGTGGATCCGCACTTACGCCCAGCTTGGCTAGACTGGCAGCCGCTCGTGCTGCACCATCTGCGAGCACGGTTTCAATACCCCAGAGACCGCGAGAGGCGCCTGCGATGACGCAATCTTCTGGCGTATCTTTGGGCAGAAATGTTGAGAGGTCATCATTCCAATCCAAGCTGCCCTTGGTGTGTGAGAACAAGTGCAATGATGGTGTCCAGCCGCCAGACATCAAGAGGGCGTCACAATTGATCCATTCCCCCCTCCCAACATTGCCGTCAGTAACGGGATTTATACGGACACGTTTGATGCGCAAACGGCCGCTCGTGGCTGTCACAGTGTGATTGATTTTGATCGAAATGTTGCGAGATTTGGCTGCGTCTCTTAAGGCCTCTGGCACGTTGGAGCGCGTATCGACGATGACCTGCACCGCGGCGCCGGCATCGTGCAAATCGAAGGCGGCGTACCATGCGCTGTCGTGACTTGTGACGACAGCTGGAACCGTGCCAACCTTGACGCCGTAGCGGTTCAAGTAGGTTTGAGCAGAGCCTGCCAGCATAATACCTGGACGATCATTGCCGTGGAAAATGAGCGGCTTTTCGAGAGCGCCTTGCGCCAAGACGACGTGTTTGGCACGCACGTGCCACATGCGTTCGCGCGGCGTATCTGCGGGCAAATTCGGCAAGTGATCGGTGAGTTTCTCGACCATGCCGATGAAGTTCTGATGGTAGTAGCCGATCGCTGTGGTGCGGGTCATCATTTTGACACCTGCAGCTTCGAGGGAGGCCAGTTCAGCCGCAAGCCAATCCCATGCGGGGATGTTGTCGATATCCATGTTTGGCTCAGACAAAAGCGTGCCGCCCATTTCCGTATTCTCATCGACCAAGACAACAGACAGACCTTTGCCGGCCGCCGTGCGTGCTGCGGCGATGCCTGTGGGGCCTGCGCCTACAATTAAAACATCGCAGTGTAAGTTGCGCGAGGCGTATGTGTCTGGATCCTCTTCGCTTGGGGCCACACCAAGACCGGCAGCAGCACGAATGAAAGGCTCGTAAACTTTGTCCCAAAAAGAACGAGGCCACATGAAGGTTTTGTAGTAAAATCCAGCTGAGAACATCATGTAAGCGGCGTCATTGACGGCCCCTACGTCCCATTTCAAGCTGGGAAATTTGTTCTGCGATGTGGTCTTAAGGCCATCCCAAATTTCTTGCACAGTTGCGCGGGTGTTCGGCTCAAACCGGCCAGGTCCGCGGCGTGTGCCAATGAGTGCGTTTGGCTCTTCAGAGCCTGCCGCAACAGGGCCGCGCGGGCGGTGGTATTTAAAGGAACGGCCCATGAGATGGGTGCCACTTGCCAGCAATGCGGACGCGACGGTATCGCCTTTGAAACCGGTGTAAGATTTACCGTCAAACGTGAAGGTGACAGGTGTTGAAGTGTCGACGCGGCCTCGTCCTTTGACACGATATTTGTTCATGTTTCATCTTTCAGTAGCTCAGATAGGTCAGGGCGCGTCTCGCCGGCTTTGTAGGTCGCGTGAAAGCGGTCAGTCACCGTATCGCGCACAGCATTGAAAAAACGTCCGCAGCCATGTAGGTGGCGCCAGCGTTCAAAATGTGGCCCTTTGACGTTGGAGCGCAAAAATAAAAACTCTTCCCACTGTTCATCGGTTTGGTCAGCAGGGCGATCGGGACGCACAATATGGGCCTCGCCAGCGTAGCTAAATTCGACTTCGGGCAAGGTTTCCTTGCAGTAAGGACAGTGAATTAAAAGCATTTCAAACTCTTTCCTTAGTGAGCCACGGCGGCGGCGGCGGCTTCGTCGATCAGACGGCCCGTGCGAAAGCGGTCCAACGTAAACGGTGCGTTGATGGGGTGCGGTTCGTCTTTTGCGATGGTGTGCGCAAAGACATGCGCCGCGCCTGGAGTGGCTTTAAACCCGCCGGTGCCCCAGCCGCAGTTTACGTATAGGTTGGGCACAGGTGTTTTGCCCACAATAGGTGAACGGTCGGGTGTGTTGTCGACGATGCCGCCCCATTTGCGCAGCATCCGCATGCGGTTAAAGATCGGGAAGACCTCTGAGATCGCCGCAACTGTATGCTCAATAAGAGGTAACCCGCCGCGCTGTGAATAGGACGTGTATTGATCCGTGCCAGAGCCTATCACCAGTTCGCCTTTGTCAGATTGGCTGCAATATGCATGCACAGCATTCGACATGACAACGCATGGGAAAACAGGTTTTACGGGCTCAGACACCAGCGCTTGCAAAGGATAGCTTTCGAGCGGTAAGCGCACGCCGGCTGTTTGCATCACAACGGAGGTATGGCCCGCGGCACAGACCCCAACTTTCTTAGCCTTGATAAAGCCCTTCGCAGTATCGACGCCTGAAACTGAACCGTCAGCATTACGGCGAATGGCCGTGACTGCGCAGTTTTGAATGATGTCAACGCCGCGCTCTGCTGCGCCGCGTGCATAGCCCCAAGCCACCGCATCGTGGCGCGCTGTACCCGCACGCTTTTGCAAAGCGCCGCCCATCACAGGGTAGCGCGCGTCAGGGGCCGTATTGAGAGGCGGGCAGAACTCTTTACACTCTTCAGTACTTAGCCATTGGTTATCGACACCATTGAGACGATTGGCATGTACGTGACGCGTGAAGCTTTGCACGTCATGCACATTATGGGCGAGCATCAATACGCCGCGATTGGAATACATGACGTTGTAGTTCAGCTCTTGGCTCAAGTCTTGCCACAGATCTAAAGCGTGGTCGAAGAATTTCGCACTCTCATCATAGAGGTAATTCGAGCGAATAATCGTCGTGTTACGTCCTGTGTTGCCGCCGCCAAGCCAGCCTTTGTCAATGACTGCAATATTGGTGATACCATGTTCTTTCGCCAAATAATACGCCGCGCCCAAACCATGGCCGCCAGCGCCAACGATGATCACATCATACTCGTCCTTGGGCTGGCTGTCTGGCCATTGCTCGGTCCAGTTTTTATGCCCCGTAAAGGCGTGTTTGACGAGATTTAAGGCATTGAAGCGTGTCATCGATCAGCTTTCTTTTGGGGCAGTTTTAAGCAAACAATGCGAGAGGCAAAGCGCGAGGCATAAGGTGGCACTGTGCAGTTGACAGTCCAGTCGTCAGATCCAAAAAAATGGCTCGAGAGAGTTATAGTTCAACTTCAACATTCGACAGCGGAGTTGAGCAGCAAATCAGGATTTTACCTTGATCAATCTCGCGTTTTCGAATGCCGCCACCATGTTGCATATCCACTTCACCGGAGACCAATTGCGACTTACAGGTGCCGCAAATGCCGCGCTGACAAGAAGACATTGGCAAGATACCAGCCTGCTTAGCGGCGGATAGGATTGTCATGCCTGGGCTGACTTCAACAGTGTGGCCGGTTTTGGTGAAATTGACATGGAAGGTATTTCCACTGATCTCTGGGGCCGAGGCGGGCTCTTCAAATGTGCCAGCGGTTTCGGCACCAAAATCGAAGCTCTCTTCATAATAAAGCCCCATGTCATAGCCAGCCTTTTCGAGCATACCGCGAACGCCCTCCATAAAACGTGCAGGTCCACAGCAGAAAATTTTACGCTCCATGAAATCCGGTGACATGAGCGCGAGCATTGGTAACTCAAGGCGGCCAACGAACCCAGTCCAACTGTGGCTGGCTGACGTCGTGTCACAGGTTAGGGCGACCTTAAGGGAAGGGTTCTGACTTGCGAGCAGTTCCAGTTCGCTGCGAAAGATGAGATCTGCTGGGCTACGTGCCGCGTGCACGAAATGCAAATCATGGGGCTCAGACAAATCACAAGCGGTGCGCGTCATGGACATCATCGGGGTGATACCGCTGCCAGCAGAGATGAACAAAAGCTTTTCTTCCGCATTGGCATCTGCGGTAAATTCACCGCCGGGTCCCGACACGGAAACTTCTTTGCCCGGAAGCATGTTGTCATGCAGCCAATTTGACGCTGGCCCGCCTGGAACGCGCTTCACAGTGATCTCGACGCGATAAGGTCGTGCAGCAGATCCTGACATCGTATAACTGCGTGTTACCATCCCATCGACAGGCAGTTCAAACGTCATGAACTGCCCTGGATAGAAGCGAAAATCGCGTGGTTCGCGGCCAGAAAAGACAAAGGTCTTCACATCGTGGGTTTCTTGGCGCACTTGACGACAGACCAATATGTCATCCACTTCCGGATCCCAAAGCGGCACGCCGCTGGCTTCGGTTAGGATTTCTTGAGGGGCGTTGGTCATGCTTTTGTAGCCTTGGGTTTTGAGGTAGCGAAGTGGTCAGCAAGCCGCGCAATGTACCACGCAGCGAAGGACTCTACGTGAGGCTCTGTGAACTTTGAATAGGGTCCCTGCTGATAGCCAGATTGCGCGACACCAAGCTGCGCAATGCGCACCAGGTCGGCATCTTGTTGGTTGGTATATTTCCAAACCTGTGTGAGATTGTCGAGAGTGTAATCCTCCCCTTCCATCGCATCTTTATTCACAAGCCACGTTGTGCGCACGAGGGTGCGGTCTGAGGACAATGGTAGGACTGAAAAGGTCACAATGTGATCGCTCATAAGGTGGTGCCAAGAATTGGCTGAGGTCCAAAAGGACAATCCGCCAAGTTTTGGGTCTGTAAAATCTCCGAGGAGTTTCTTGGAGGCAATTTTTGTGTCAACGGTGTGAGACTCGCCTTCCCACATAAGCGGCAAGCGCATTGTGCGAAAACCGCTTATATCTGATAAAAACTCTTGCTCGGCCGACGGAAGGCCTGACGCTTCCCAACGTGCGTGATTTTCTTCAATATCTTCCACATACTTATTTGCCTCTTCAGAACGGCGCTCGTCCATCTCATCAGGAGAGAAGCCGAAACCAAATTCAGAAAGTGGTACTGTCAGTTGCGGGTGGTTGCCTGCGCAGTGGTAGCACTCACGATTGTTCTCCATGGCAAGTTTCCAGTTGCCCTCTTCAACGAGGTCGGAAACATGGGCAACTTTGCAATTGGCGATATCATGCGGGGCCAAGTAGGGTGTCATCACCTCAGCGAATTTTTCGATATCTTGTGGGGGATCTTTGGCGAGACAAATAAACAACAAGCCAGCAATGGAGCGCACATGCACTGAGCGCAAACCGTGGCACGTGCGGTCGAATTCGGAACCCATGTGATCCGCAAGGATCAACTCGCCATCTTCACTGTAGGTCCAGCCATGATAGCGGCACACGATGTTGCCAATGGTGGTTGATGCTTCGTCGATTAATTTTGCGCCACGATGGCGGCACACGTTGTGAAATCCGCGCACTTCGTCGTCGTCGCCACGCAAAAGCAAAACGGATGTGTCGCCCACCTCAACAGTGATGCAGTCGCCGGGCTCTGGAAGCTCCGGCTCAACGGCCACGAAAATCCATTGCTTTTTGAAGATGACATCGAGATCAAGTTTGAAAATGTCTGCGTCGGTATAAAATGGAGCTTCGAGAGTCTTATAAGCCTCGCGGTCTTCTACCATTTTGGGGATGTCTGTGATGTCACGCATGGGCGAATACCTAGGTTATATCGAAGTGGTCAAAAGGGGATGATGCCTGTGTCGGTGGACTGTCGGATAAAGAGCGGCTTGAATGCGGTGCAGCACGACCCTCAGTGGAATGCCCTGTGAGACTGCAATGCGCGTGATCAGTGTATATTCTTAGGAGTGCAAAGCCTGCGATAGAAGCGGAAGGTCAAAAATCCAGTACATTTGCGACGCATGGGCGACGAAAGCAAATAAGATAATAGCGCGCTGTGTGCCAAAATCTTTTTTGTAGTGAGTGCCTTAACTTAAGAGAACGTGGTTAGTTTTTTAGGGGCGGCAATTGTGATTTTAAGAACTCAAAATGGTGCTCTGCCATGCCAGCATAATCACGCCAGCCATCGGCTGTGTTTTGAGCTATGGCGTCTGAGAGCACAGCCAGAGGCGCTCCAGTTGACCGCGCGAGGATTAAAGTCTGCGCTGCCTTTTCGAAGAAATATAAATCTTCAAACGCTGCCGCTACAGTGTCGCCAACAACCGTCACGCCGTGGTTGCCCATCACCAAAACGGATTTTTCACCCAAGGCTGCGGCCAAACGTTCGCCTTCCTCGTCTGCATCTGCAATGCCCCCGAAGTCGAGATCATAGGCCGTGCGACCGTAAAAACGCGCTGTGTTGTTATCGACCGGCACCAGCGTGGGGTCCGCTAAACATGCAAGAGCTGTGGCGTAAGGAGAGTGCGCGTGGAGCACAACGCGGGCCGATGGCAGTTTGCGGTGAAGTGTTCCGTGGACGCACCAAGCCGATGCATCGGGGGGGTCGCTGCGGCTTAGAACTGTCTTATCGTCGCTGTCGAGATACAGCAAATCGCAAGGTTGAATGGTTCCAAAATGACGCCAACGCGGGTTCAAAAGGAATTTTTTGCCATCTTCAGACGTTGCTGCGCTGAAGTGGTTGCCCACAGATTCACTCCACCCAAGCTGATGGCAAATTCGAAAAGCTGCTGCTAAGTCTTGGCGCAAAACAGTCGGGTCGGGCGGGCTTGCTTCAAAGGAGCTTGGGGTCAGATGGTTCATGACTTGAAGCGTCCTTCGCTGACGAGTGCACGGTAGTTTGAACGCATTTCTGCGCGGTCAGTATAGGTGCCACGTAGATACCGCTCGCCACTCGAAGCGGTATATGCAGCGCGACCATGAACGATGCGATGGTTGTCAAAGACCATGCATTCTCCAGCTTTCATGAGGAAACTCATCATGTATTTTTCCTCTTGTAGCATCTTCCCGAAGCGGCAGAATGCGGGGTAATATTTGTCGAGTAAATCTTGAGGTAAGTCAATAATATCAAGCATATGCTGGCTGATTGTCAGGCCAGAAACTTCACCATGCGCATCGAGTTCTATGACGGTTTGACGCGAGCGCATGTCGTATGTGTCATGCTCGCAATAGAACGGCACAGAAATTTCAGAGAGGAGTTTGAAACCCTCAGGGTCGCGGTGGCGAAAATCATTCGCGACAGCCACGCCATCCGCGTAAATGCTCATACCTCCGTCGACGGAGTTGGCCCGGCAATGCAAAAATTGGATGCCTGGCGCATGCTCTTCAGCAGGTGTGTCTGTGTGCAGTTCGAGCGCCCCCGCGGTGAAGGCAGAGTTTGTTGGGTTGATATAGGTTTTTACATCGAAGTAATCGCCAAAGAATGTTGGTCGCACTGTGCCGATCATGTTGGCAGTCTCTGTCAACGCCTCATCGGTGTCAGGCATGTCGGTGAGGATGACAAAGCCTTGGACCAGCATCGCTTCCATCCAAGCTTTACGTGTTTGAGGATTTGATTTGAGCTCTGGCTGGCTGAAGCGCGGCACGTTTTCATAATGATCAGCATACCATGCCTCGCGCTGCATATCTGCTGGATCGTAACGCGGTTTTTTTGAACTGTAAGCTTTGAGCCATTCTATTGGAAAGCGTGTGATATGGTCTTCGCCACTCCAGTCGATGACGAGAACGTCGCCTTCGATGTGCGCTGATGCTGCGCGCGGTGCCGCTTCTAGGTGAAAGATATCAAAGCTACGTTCGCGCGTAGAGGCGTTGAATGAACTTGGGCAATTGTCGCGCAACCAGTGGTAATTGAAATACTGACTGGAGTTGTTTGAAAGGGTCACGCAAAGACCGTTTTTTTGCAAAGCGATAGATGTCCGTTCTGGAGCGATTATATTCATGGCATTTCTCGGCGCTGATTTAGAGTTGTTTCCAAGAAAGCTTGTCATGACTTTTGTTTTTCGGATAGCCGGAATAGCATTCAGTTAAGTTAACTCAGAGGTTATGCTATGGATCACTTGCCGCCCCTTAGATTGTTGACGACCTTTGAAATGGTCGCACGGCTTGGTTCGATGCGTGAAGCCGCAGCTGCCTTGAATGTGACGCAACCTGCCATCAGCCAGTCCTTGCGCACCTTGGAGGACTATGTTGGCGCAACTTTACTGGACAGAAAAACGCGACCAGCAAGTCTCACAGATACGGGACACATTTTGGCACGGGCAACTCGTGAGGGGCTTGGCCAAATTTCGGCGGCTGTAGAAGATATCCGAACGATGAACGGCGGGAGTGATCAGCATGTGACGGTTTCGTGTACATTGGGAATGGCGACTTACTGGTTGATGCCACGTCTGTCCGGATTTTACGCACAGTATCCTGATATTGCGGTCAATGTCCAAGCGCCGCCAACGGACCTGCCGTCCCTTGCGCCAGGGATCGATGTGGCCATACGCTATGGCACTGGTGGATGGCCAGAGGGCACAACGCACAAGCTTTTTGAAGAACGCATTTGTCCTGTTGGTACGCCCGACTTCATCGAGAAACTGCAAAGAAATGGGGTTGGATTGGAAGAGGCGCCTTTGATTCACGTGCGCAGTCATCACAATCAACATTGGGTCAGTTGGGAAGCGTATTTTAAGAAATGCGGAATCGCACGTAAACGATTGGCCGGTCCCAGCTTCAATAATTACGTGCAAGCGGCGCAGACGGTTCTAGATGGCCGCGGGCTGGCGCTGGGCTGGCGGTCTATAAATGGGCGCGATGTCCGCGATGGCACGCTGATGCCTTGGCCCGACGGCGAGGTAGATTTTGACACCTCTTACTATATTACGACAGCCGATCGCCTATCCAAAAGTACGCAGTGTTTTGTGACATGGATCACAGGACTTGATGATCTGACTTAATCTCAGGCACGCTTAATTTTGTTGGCGCATCAATTCGTATGAAAAATATTCCGATTCTGGTCTATTTCAGAGTTCTTATGGAGAATGGGGGGGCGTACTTCATTGAGCGGATTTTTTGGATTCGAATGTGGAAGTGGAAGGGTGATTCCCTCATTTCTAATGGGGTCCAGCCGTGGAATTCAGGTGCGGGGAATGCCAACAACAAATGTCAGCGATACATGAACTAAGTCCTTTTACAGGGTCTTCAACGCTTTGGACGAAAGGCCGTACCAGCGCATCAAGCGCCGTAATCGCGATAAACGGCTGTGCGATAAACGGCTGTGCGCTAACCGGCCCGTAAAGCTGCAATGCTATGGGCAGCACGTAGAAGGCATTGTTGGCGATCACACAGCTCATCGCTAGAAGGATCGATTCCGCAGCGCTGCGTTTCAGGATCTTAGTGGTCAGCAGAAACCCGAGGATGAATACGACCAATTCGGCGCATCGAGTTCTTGACGGATGCCCTTGCACAAGATGGCGCAGCCGCGCCGATCCTGCACCCTGCGATGGCCGACATGTATGCGC
>NZ_JBBMQI010000030.1:0-18010 GCF_038899935.1 Pacificibacter sp. AS14 | reverse complement strand
CGTTTCGTTCCCATAGTTCGTCTCCTTTGCTGCAATAAATGCTATCAAAGGAGCGGCATCAAACCGTGACAGGTCCACAGCGATCCAATCTGGCTTGATGCCAAAGCGCTCTTCTGTGCGATCAATCATCTTACGCATAGCACCCACCTCTGCCTGCCGGATCGACCGCGAGGCATCCACATCCATGATGATCCCGTGATCTGTGTCGATGAGATAGTTGTCCGAATAGGCAAAGAATGCTGGGCCTTTGCGGGCTGCCGTCCACTGGCTAGCTGGATCAGCATGGGCAGTAAACTTGGGAATGACCTCACTGGCTGCGCCGAAGGCCTCGTCGTCCAGAACGTCGAGATATTCGCGCACCGCGCGTGGCGCGTCATTGGGAGCAGCCTCGCGGGCCACCCAGTCTTCGGGGTTGCTGGAATTCTGCTTCTGAACATCAGCACTAATCAGACTGGCATCCACCGCAAAACCCTGACCGCCGACAAGCCCTTCCTGCATGCAGCGTGCTACTGTCATCTCGAACACCTGGCGCAACAGATCACTCTCGCGGAACCGGCCATGACGGTTCTTGGAAAAAGTCGAATGATCCGGGATACGGTCGGTCAGATCGAGGCGGCAGAACCAGCGATACGCGAGGTTCAGATGCACTTCTTCACACAGCCGCCGCTCCGAACGGATGCCAAAGCAATAGCCGACCAGTAGCATCCGGATCAGCAATTCGGGATCAACCGACGGGCGGCCAGTATGGCTGTAGAAATCCGCAAGATGGGCGCGGATGCTGCTCAGGTCGACGAACCGGTCGATGGATCGAAGCAGGTGGCCAGTGGGGACGTGATCCTCAAGCGAGAATTCGTAAAACAGCGCCGACTGCGCTTCCTGCTTTGGTCCCATCATCGCCAAATCCCCCAATCAATAAAGGAATTGAATCAGCGATCGACCCTTCAATCAAGCAAGAGTTTTTCAACAAAATCAGCCCAACCTGCTCATTTGTCAGGTCGCAGCGAATGGCCGGTTTCTCAAAAACTCCCTTGGGCTGACGCCGAGCGTCTGTCTGAACATGTAGCTGAACGCGCTGGAGGACTCGTAGCCCATGTCGAACGCAACCGTCGTTACTTTCTGGCCAGCGGCCAGCAATGAGACTGCGTGCAAAATTCGGGCATGACGCAACCACCTAGACGGTGGCATACCTGTTTCGGCGATGAACACGCGCTCGATTGTCTTGCGGCTGGCAGGTGCATTTGCGAGCCAAACCTCGACCGATTGGACATTGCCGGGGTCATCAAGCGCAGCTTGGGCAAACCCGCGTACACGCTCGTCTTTGGGCAAGGTTAGCGAAAGCGGAACGTTGCGCGCTGCAAGAACTTCATGGCGAAGCAAGGTGTACAAGGCGACGTTGTGGCGTGTTCCTCGCGTATCCGAACATTCGGGCATAGTCGCGGCGAACAGCGTCCCCAACAAGTGTGTCATGGCGACAATTCTACAATCCAGGCCGAGCTTAGCCGCCTCATTTCGGTTTACGTCGACATAGATCATGAGATTGTTGGAGTTATAGCGCAGCCAATGCTCTGTATCCGGCGGTATCCATACCGCCATCGCCGCGCTCAGCAAAAGAACCCGGTCCGGCGTTCCTACATACATCGAACCGGACGCGGCAGAGATGAGCTGACCAAAATCGTGTGTATGCCAATCATCGCTCTCGTCTGGTTCTTGCCTGCTCATCTCACCGAGATAACGTGGGCGGCCAACTGCCTTGGCCTCTTCAGGGATGGATTCTACTGAGTGATCTTGCATTGACGAATCCTCGACATAAATTGCCTTTATCTCGACTGACAGACATACTGCATTGAGTTAGATTTTGCCAATAGATCGGACGTGGTGTCCGGTTTTTTTGCATTGGTTTTTCTCACATGAACAATCGCACCTTCATGACTTGGTTTGCGGTGGGACATCTCGCCAATGACTGGCCAATCGCGGCTCTTTGGCTGATCGTGCCAGCAGCCGGTGTTGCCATGGACTTATCCCCCACGGAGGTCGGATTACTGTTCACGTTGTTCAGTGTCGGTGGCGCGATTGCCTATATACCCGCCGGATTTCTTGCGGATCATGTGTCGAACCGTGGTCGGCTGCTCGTTGCGACCTTCTGGTGGGTCGCCATTGGTTATGGATTGGCTGCATTCTCGCCAGAGTTCTGGAGCCTTGCGGTGCTTTTGGCCGTTGCTGGAATGGGCAATGCTGCTTGGCACCCGATAGCAACGGGCGTCCTGACACGCGACAACAAGGACGCGCGGGCGCGGGCGTTGGGCATGCATGCGATAGGAGGCTCGTTTGCAGAGGTATTGGCCCCATTGTCTGTCGGTTTTCTGCTGTCGGTCGTTGACTGGCGGGGCGCATTGCTCATTTCGGTGATCCCAACCGCTCTGATGGGGTTTTGTTTCATATGGGTGGTGCGTGCTGTGCCATATGTTGAACAAAAGACGGTAAACCGGCAGGACATGCTGGATTTACTGCACGCTTGGCGCGGAGGCAGCGGCCTGCGTATTGTTGGAATGATCAGTCTCTACAATATGTCACTGTTCGCGATGCTCAGCATGATCCCGCTCTACCTCGCTGCCATGCATGATCTTCCTCCCGCTACCATCGGTGTCATATTCGCAGCCCTGCTGATTACTGGCGCTATTGCTCAACCGTGGGTGGGTGGGCTGTCTGACAGGGTAGGCCGCAAGCCCGTTCTGGTCATTGGCAATGCAACCGCCGCCGTAGCTATTGCTGCATTGATCTTTGAACCATTTTTCTCGTTGATGATTGCGGCAATGGCGGTGGCAGTTGCCGCGCTGGACTCCATTCGCGCCGCGATGCTTGCAATTGCTGTTGATCATTCGGATCGCAACGAAGGTACCACATTGGGTTTGGCATTTGTCCTGATGGATGGAGTAGGAGCGTTCGGAGCCGTGTTAGCTGGCGTCGCGGCTGGAATCTCTTGGCCCTATATGTTTGGCCTTGCTGCCGTATTTTCACTTGGGGCAGCGGCATTGAGCGCGCGGACGGCTGGCAGCGCGCCGTCGCAAGACAGGTCTTAGCTTGGGTCGGCTTTCTTACGGCTTGGCGGGGAAGGACACCTGTCGCCGTGATTTAAGAGAACGCCTGTCTTCCAGCCCGCACTTGATCGACGACATGGGCATAACGCAGGAAGAAGCACAGACCGAAATCACGATGAACCGCCCCGGGTTTACCGGAGAGTTTCTGGTTCAATAGTTAGGCCGCTTTTTCAGCAGCGTTCAAGCTGGCATAGAAGACCTCCTCTGCTTCTTGTGGCGTGATGTAACCGATGGCGCTGTGAAGGCGGGTGTTGTTATACCAGTCGACCCATTTCAGGGTTTCCCATTCGACCTGACCAACGGACTTCCAGGGGCCGAGGAACTTGATGACCTCAGTCTTGAACAGGCCGATGATGCTTTCGGCGAGGGCGTTGTCGTAGGAATCCCCGACGCTGCCGACGGAGGTATCGATGCCGGCCTCGGCGAGCCGCTCGGTGTATCGGATCGACAGGTATTGGCTGCCTCGATCACTATGATGGATCAGTTTGTCAGCCTCGGACGGCGCCCTCTGGCAGATGGCCTGGTTCAGGGCATCCAAGACGAAACCGGTTGTCATCGAGGTCGAGACACGCCAGCCAACGATCTTGCGGGCGAAAACGTCGATGATGAAGGCCACGTAGACCATGCCCTGCCAGCTTGAGACATAGGTGAAATCGCTGACCCAGAGCTGGTTCGGCATGTCTGCCACGAAGGCGCGGTTCACCTTGTCGTCCGGGCAAGGCTGTGCCGCATCAGGGTTGGTCGTGATGACCTTCTTGCCGCGCACAACCATTGCCCGGCAGGCGAATTGCATGGCAATTCTGCCGAGAGGGGCCTTGTAATCCCATAATCTGCATCAGCCTCTCGACCGTGCAGCGAGCGATGTCGCGACCTTCACGGCGCAGTTGGTGCCAGACCTTGCGCGCGCCATATCGTCCCCGGCTGCCATCGAAAACCTGCTTGATCGCAGCCATGTCCTGCCGATCCTGCCTGGCCCGGCCCGAGGCAAGATCGGGATCACGCTCCACGGCCTTGAAAGCGTAGAACGTCGATGGTGCGATCTCCAAAACCCGGCAGATCGGCCCGACACCATGGACACAACGATGATCATCAATGAACGCGATCATTTGCGGAACGGGCGGTCGAGCTCCGCCGCCGCGAAATATGCGCTGGCCTTCTTCAGGATCTCGTTGGCTTGGCGCAGTTCACGGTTCTCACGCTCCAGGGACTTGATCCGTGCCTTCTCCTCGCTCGTTGGTCCGGACAGCTCGCCTGCATCACGCGCGGCGCGCCGACACCAGTCCCGCAGGCTGAAAGACGAACAGCCCAGCTTCGAGGCAATTGCCCGGTAGGCAGCACTGTCGCTGCTGTAATCAGAACGATGTTCGCGGAAAAGCCGAACGCCGCGCGCGCGGAACTCGGCCGTGTAGCTCGGGGTGTGTTTCTTGTCTGTCATGAGGCTCACCTTTTGAGAGTTTTACTCTCCGGTAAACCCGGGGCGGTTCACGAAGCGGTTCTGGCAGAGCTAACCCGAATGGATAGAATTGCGGTCGAGTGAGTAAATTTGAAAGCTGACATTCGCCCAGTGGCAGGATTGTCCGGAGGCTGTGTGGAAACTCGGTTGATCTCGTTGTCGACGTGAGTTTCGACGTTTGGGTGCCGTTTTGGCTGGAGTTAGTCATTTCGGCGGACACGATGGATGTTGGGGTCGGATGCGGCCATCTGAGGCGAACCAAGCAATTGCGCCGCATATTTCAGGGCGAACGGAGCCCCTTACGCCTTCATGGCCGCAATCATTGCTGGGATGCCCATCAAGTTCATGACGCGGGTCATATTGTAGGCAAGCACATGCAGTGCCATCTCGGCGGCGACGTTTTTCAGCCGCCTCATTTTGAAGTGTGTGGCGCCCATCCATGACTTGATTGTGCCGAAGGGATGCTCGACGGTCATGCAGCGGACGGCCAGTTGGGTTGGGTCTGCGTCCAGCCGTTCCTGCACCCGCTCAAGCACGTCCTCATGTTCCCACCTGCGAACGCGCCGCTCCTTTCCTGTCGTGCATTTTGTCTTGATCGGGCACTCAGCGCAGGCTCCTGACCAATACGATCTGATGGCTTTGCCGTCTTGCTGGCCGGTAAATCTGTAAGTCAGGTTCTCGCCCGCCGGGCAGACGTAGACATCCTTGTCGCGGTCATAGGCGAAGTCAGCCTTGTCAAACTGACCGCGTGCAGCGGCATTTGATGTCATGGGCTTGGGGACAACAACCGAGATGCCAGCATCTTCGCTGGCGACAATTTCCTCGCCTTTGTAATAACCTTTGTCCGCGATTGCTGTGAGCTGATCTGTCGTCATTTCATCTCGTGCTGCCACGGCCATCATCGACAAGGCATCCCGGTCGAAACCAAGCATCGTAACCTCGTGCGCAACGATAAGATGGTTGTCAGCCTCGACCGCCGTCTGGACGTTATAGCCAACAATGCGCGGCATCCGCGCCGTCGTGGCCATGGACCGGGCATCGGGATCGCTCAGCGAGACTTGGGTTTCACCGGTTTCATCCATGCGCTGCTCGATTGATCTGTAGCGCAGGGCCTCCTTTTGCAGATGCTCCAGCTTTCTGAGTGTGCGTTCCATGCGCGCTTCCGGCAGCACCGTGCCAGTCTGCTCGAACACCTCATCGGCGCGATCCAATTCCCCCAGATAGCGCTCGATTGCTTTGTCGATTTCACCCAGCTTTTGGCCCAGTTTGCCGCGCGTGTAATTCTTAGCCTTGGAGTTCAGCGCCTTGAACCGGCTGCCGTCAATAGCGACCACATCCCCGTCGAGCAAACCCATGTTACGGCACAGAGCAACAAACTGCTGGCATACCTTACGGATCGCAGGCCCGTTATCTTTGCGAAAGTCCGCAATCGTCTTGAAGTCGGGCTTCAACCGACCGGTCAGCCAGATGAGCTCCAGATTGCGGCCGCACTCCCGTTCCAAGCGCCGCGATGACTGGACCTGGTTCAGGTAGCCGTAGAGATAAATCCGCAGCATCAACCCAGGATGATACCCGGGCCGACCCGTGGCAGCGGGTCGCGCGTTGAAGCCAAGCACATCAAGATCCAGCAAGTTTGCAAACGCATCAATGGCGCGGACAGGGCTGTTCTCGCCAACATAATCGTCGAGATGTTCAGGCAGCAACATCGTCTGCTGGCGATCCAAACCTTCGATAAATTGCGACATGATCAACCTCCGCATCGAATATGGAAATCATACCATCATCTGGGAAAAGGCGGGGGTGTTTTCACACAGCCTCCGGACTTTGTTGCCGTTCGGAGATTTTGAAGGAATGGCGGCTTTCCCCGAACGCGCAAGGAAATGTCAGAGTTCAACTAATTGCTTCCCAAAGTTTTCACCTTTCAACATCCTCACAAATGCATAGGGGGCAGCCTCAATTCCTTGAGCCACGTCTTCGCGTGTTTGTAACACCCCCTGTTCATACCAAGACGACAAGTCGACAAGGGCAGCATCGTAGTCGGCCTCAAAATCATCGAGTAGGAAACCCTCGATCCGCGCTCGGGTGATCAAGGTTTGCCGAAGATGCCGCAATCCGACATCCGGTTGATCAAATTTATCCGCCAATGCGATGGTTCCGACCACTGCAACACGCCCGAATGTGTTAAGATTCAGCATCGCCGCATCATGGATTGGTCCCGCAGTATTATCCAAAAACACATCGACGCCATTCGGGCACGCAGCGGCCACGTCGGCAACCAAATCGGTTGAGGTACGGTGATTGATGCCGGTTCGGTACCCGAGTTCTTTACACCACTCAACTTTGGCATCGGTCCCGGCAATGGCAACCGGGTCAAACCCTTTGATACGTGCAATCTGGCCTGCAATCTGCCCGACAGCACCAGAGGCCGCCGAGATCAGCACAGTTTCACCTTCTTTTGCTGCGCCAGTTTTGAGAAGGGAAAAATAGGCTGTAAGACCGGGCATCCCCAGATAGCTGAGTGCCGCCTGAACCGGGGCTTGTTTGGTGTCGACAATTTTCGCCGATGCGACGGGAACAGTGGTGAATGCTTGCCACCCAAAGTAGTCACTTATGACCACATCGCCCTGCTGGAAATCCGGAGAGTTTGATACGACGACTTCTCCGATACCGCCCCCAGTCATCAATCCGCCCAAGGGAATTCCCGCTGCATAGTTCTTCGCGGGGCTGATCCTGCCTCTCATGTAAGGATCGACGGAGAGCCACATCGTTTTGATCAATAGCTCGCCATCCCCGACTTCGGGCATGGATAGATCTTCCAACACCCAATTGTCAGGACTCGGCATGCCTGTGGCGTAGCTCTTTAATATCCAGCTCGGATTCTTGGCCATCAATGTAGTCCTTATATTCGTTACCTGATCTCTTGTAGATAGATTTGAAAATCGTGATAATGTACAATTTCAAGATTTATTAACTTGTAAAACGAAAGAGTGCTTCTATGGACATGGTTGCGGCAATGCGCGTTGTCACCGAGGTCGCCCGATTGGGAAGCTTCGCCGCCGCGAGCGCGGACCTTCGTCTATCTGCAGCATCCGTCAGCCGGATTGTTGCTGATCTCGAGCGCGATCTTGGCGTGCGTTTGATCAATCGCACAACCCGCAAGCTTAATTTGACGGATGCGGGGTTGGAATTTGTACAACGAAGTTCTGGGATACTTGAAGAAATCGGGAACATGCGAAGTGCCATTCACGAGCGCCACGATGCGCCGCGAGGGCGGTTACGCGTGTCATGTGTTGCGGCCTTCGGTAACGAATGCTTGGCTCCGGTGCTGCCCGCGTTCATGGAAAGGTATCCGCAATTGGAGATATCTTTGAGGAACACTTTGACGTCGCAATCCGCGTTGGCCCTCTACAGGACTCATCCTTGGTTGCGAAGAAGATTTTCGACCAGAGAGTAATCCCTGTGGCCTCCCTTGAGTTCTGCCTGCGACATGGTATGCCAAAGTCGCTGGATGACATCAAAGACCTACCTTCCGTAAGTCAGGTTAGTGGCGAATGGGGGCGGATCCAGCGTTTCAAACACAAAGGTAAGAGCATCGCGTTCGAGGTTCCACAACGCTGCACCATCAGCTCGTCAGTTGCTGTAAAGAACGCGGTTCTTTGCGGAAACTGCTACACGATGCTGGGTGATTTTATAGTTGCAAAGGAACTTGCTGAAAACCGTCTGGTGCGCTTGCTTCCCGATCATGAGCCTGTCGAACAATCGATTTACGCTCTGTACTCGCAACGACGGTATACATCCCAAAAGGTTCGTGTTTTTCTTGACTATTTAACAGAAGCGTTCGGCAAATAATTGCGAAATGGAGACATTCAGACTTTGCGCAGCATCAGTCAAAGAGGGCTCACTCCGGACCTTCGCCGCAACAGGTACGGATGACTGCAACGCGGGACGAAGTTGCCGTTCGACCTTGATTGCCGAACGGCCGGAACACCCTGTTCCTTTCGTCCTGAAAGCGACTGGAATGGTATTTTTGATCAAAATTTATTGAGGAAACTTCTGATTTCACTGGCAACAAGGTCAGGTCGCTCCATCGGGGCCAAGTGTCCCGTGGGTAGCTCGACGTAGGACGCGTTGCGTATCAATGCGGCAAGAGCCTTGGAGTGCGATGGAGGTACCATATGGTCGTGACGGCCACCGATAACGAGGGTGGGCGATTTGACTTTTGCTGTCGTGTCGCTGACGTCTAGGCCTAGATCGACTTCGACCTGGCGTGCCATGCCCGCCCAGTTCTGCGTTTCCATAGTATCCCGCACAGCTTGCTCCACACCCTCGAAGCCCCATGAAGACAAGACGTCTGGACTGAAGCCGGTCAGAAAAACAATCCGAGCCATCGCTGCACGGTCCGATGCAATGAGATCGCGCCAGAGTTCGAACTGAAGCTTCAGGCGCGGGTCAGGCTTTGTAAACCCGGAGATGAGGATCAGGTCTGTGACCCGATCAGCATGATCCGCCGCGATCCGCGCAGCGACCGCCGCACCGAGTGAGAATCCAACGAGAGCAAAACTATCAACCTCCGCATCTTCGACTGCCGCTAGGACCTGCTCTGCAAAGTGTTCAACCGACAGCACACGTCCGTCATCTTCTGTGTCGCCCGATCCGGTATAGTCGGGCCGGATCACAGTGAAACCCTGCGACAGGTCCTCTGTTACGCCGCCCCAGTTCCCTGCTCCGTCCCCGCCCGTGCCGTGGATCAGTACAATTGCAGGTCCGCTGCCCTCTTTGCGGTACCCGATCCGTACGCCTTCGAATTTCGTGAAATGCATTGCACAACTCCTTTCCTGTATTGAGTTGCACCAAGATATAGACTCTGACACTTGTGTAAGGGTCAAGCAGAATTGGAGACAAGATGAAAATAGGCGAGCTTTCCCATCGCACAGGCGTTTCCGTGCGGATGTTGCGCTACTACGAAGCGGAAGGGCTACTCAAACCGGCGCGCCGTGAGTCTGGATACCGGGACTACGGGAGCGAAGATGAGAGAGTCGTCGGCGCAATTCGCATGCTGAACACCAGCGGGTTGAAGTTGGACTTCATCCGCCGATTTCTCTCTTGCCTGCGCAGCGAAGGCCCCATTCTACACCCTTGCCCAGACTTGCTGGCCGCAATGGAGCAGGAAATGCAGGCGTTGGACGACCAGATCAAGCGATATCGTAAAAGCCGTACCTTGCTAGGCAGCTACTATTCTGAGATGCGCGATCACAGTTGAAAGCGATAATAGCAGCCATTCGCACTCCCCGCAGCATCATGCAAAATGGGCTCTTCGGTAGCCTTCGCTGCGTGTTGCACGAGTGACTGGTTCCGGGGTTTGCCGACTCTCGCTGCACTTCGCCTGAACTGGTATCATGCGCGACAAGGTACTTGCTACCGGAGGTTTCATCGTTTTCGAGTGCTGATAGAACGTGCCGCAAATTTCATGAGATGTTTGAATTTTGGACAGTCCATATGAGTTTCTGCCGGACAATCTGCTACATGCCGCAGTGCATCGCGCAGTCTGGAGAGGCCGCGAATTTGGTCATCAAGGTCATCTGCGCGAAGATGCAGTTCGGCACGCGGCAATTGAGGTGATCCATCCTTGGCAAACATGCCCTTGATGTCTTCAAGCGAAAACCCGGCCATTTTTCCAAGCGAGATTAGAGCAAGCTGGGTCACTGCCGGTGTATCGAACTGACGTCGCAGCCCGTGCCTTCCAACCGATTGAATCAGTCCGATTTCCTCATAGTAGCGAAGAGTAGAGGGAGGGACGCCACTCTTTTTGGACAGAACACCAATATCGAGAAATTTCATGGTTGACCTCAAGCTGGCTTGAAGTGGCAGGGTAGTCACCTACTGCATCGATGACAAGGGAACTCACCATGGCCGGGACGCCTCAGACCCGAACTTCCATTCCCATTTTGGTTGCCCTTGCTACGGCCACAATGGCGGCATCTCTGGGCGTGAGCATTGCGTCTGTTTTGCTTCCCACATTAACGCAAACCTTCTCCGCAACGGTGACAGATGTTCAATGGACTGTTCTGATCTATCTCATGGCCATGACAATCGCCATCGTCCCAGCCGGGCGGTTAGGCGATCTTTATGGTCATCGTCGTGTTCTATTGTCCGGCCTCTTCGTCTTTGTAGTCGCGTCGATGCTTTGCGCGGTTGCTCCTGATCTCAGTCTGTTGGTCGCTGGGCGCGCGCTACAGGGACTTGGTGGTGCGATCCTGATCGCGCTTCCTATGTCGATGGCACGCGATCTTGTGCCAGCCGAGCGGCTTGGTGCGGCTATGGGGATGTTCGGAACGATGTCCGCCTTAGGCACTGCACTCGGTCCCGCGCTTGGCGGCCTGCTGCTCGCTTGGGGCGATTGGCGGATGGCCTTCTGGCTCATTGCAGGTCTGGGGACACTCGCGTTTTCTTTGACTGTCATCGCTATTCCTCGCAGTTCCATGCGAATGGCCCCTTCACTAAGAGAACTGGATTTACTGGGAACATTTGTGCTTGTGTTCGCTCTTGCTGCCTATGCGCTTGCAACCAGCGGCGGCGCATTCGGTCTTCCGGTGCACACCGGTGTGCTTATTGCCGCCACTGTTGTCGGGATTGTCCTGTTCGTGATTGTCGAATTCCGGGTGTCTTCGCCGCTGGTACCAATGCGGCTGCTTTCAGGGCGCAAAACGGGCACCGGCCTCGCCATGAACATGCTGGTTGCCACCCTCATGATGTCGACTCTCGTGGTCGGACCCTTCTTTCTGGCATTTTCGCTGGACCTAAACGAAGCGTCCATTGGGTTGGTTTTGGCAGTTGGCCCTGCGGTTGCTGCGCTTTCCGGTATTCCGGCGGGAAGACTGACCGACCGCATCGGTGCAAACCGCGCCCTTCCCATCGGCCTCATGCAGGTCATGCTGGGCGTGTTGTGTCTTGCTTTTCTACCTCGGCATTTTGGAGTTGCGGGGTATATAGCCGCTCTTTTCCTCCTCACTCCGGCGTTTCAGCTCTTTTTTGCTGCCAATAGCACAATCATCTTGGTTGATGCTGGCAAAGAGCAGCGCGGTCGTCTTTCAGGTCTGCTTGGCCTCTCGCGAAACCTTGGCCTGATGACGGGTGCTTCCGTCATGCCCACTGTATTTGTTATGTTCCTCGGAACAGGGGATGTTTCTGTGGTAGCTACCGAAGATGTAGCGCACGCATTTTCGATGACATTTGTGATTGCGGCAGGCTTGGCGATGGTCGCAATAAGTTTGGCAATCTACAGCGGTGCCGGGCGTCCGCAGGATGCACCCACTGCTGCAGAGTAAGCCGCCATTCGTGGCCAGTGCAGCGTTCGTTACAATGGGCTCTCACCCGGCATTCGCCGCGCGACGCATGAACGGCTGGTCCGGGTAAAACCGCCCCTCGCTCTACCCTTCCAAAAACCCTCCTTTTTGGAAGGGTCGAAAAGGGCTCAGTTTTTAGCCCCCAAAAACCCCGTTCAAAACCTAAGTGGTTGTTGAAGGCTTTTGGCTCTGTTCATGATAGCAGACATCGGTGCGACCCGCTGCATTTGTCAGCTTGGGCTCTTCAGGAACTTTCGCCGCGTGATCCACGAACGGCTGGTCTAGGAAGAACCGTCCTTCGCTGCGCCGCGCCTGAATTGGAAAGATGCGGACGAAGCGGTCCTTGACGCTTTGACGTATTAAGCCGACGATATCGAAAATTAGGAGCAGAACTTATGTCGCTTGAATTCCTACTAACCTCTCTGGTTGTTGTCCTCTTACCCGGAACTGGGGTAATTTACACACTAGCAATCGGTCTTGGTCGTGGGTTCAAGGCTAGCATAGCTGCTGCGTTTGGATGCACTCTTGGAATTGTGCCTGCTGCTATTGCCAGCATCATTGGCTTGGCGGCATTGCTACACACAAGCGCGTTAGCCTTCCAAGTCATTAAGTTCTTGGGCGTGGCCTACCTATTTTATATGGCTTGGAAAATTCTGAAGGACGACACCGTTATGGAAGTGTCTGAAAATAAGGAGCAAAGGGGCTTCATTCGGATAGCAACAACGGGCACTTTGCTGAACGTCTTAAACCCAAAGTTATCTTTGTTCTTTTTGGCATTCCTGCCTCAATTTATCTCGCCTACAGCAACAAACGCGACGGCATCGCTGGTTGGATTGGCTATTGTGTTTATGGTCATGACGTTTGCTGTCTTCGTGGTCTACGGCGCATTCGCATCATATGCCCGTGACTATGTTATTCAGCGGCCATCGGTTATGAAGTGGATCAAACGTAGCTTCGCAGGAACCTTTGGATTCCTTGGGGCAAAGCTCGCTGTTTCAAGTTAAAGCGCAATGGTCGGCAATTTTAAGCTCAAATTTCGTCGGTAGGTTTGGGCTCGAAGCCGACATGCGGCGCTGCAGCACGCGAATCTTGACCTTGCAGGGCTGGGCGCGGCCAACCAGATGACCGCTCCCAGCCCTTCTACGACATTCGTGCTCGGCGCAGCATTGAATCGAGCCCAGGACATGAGGGCGGAGAGCCGCCCTTCGCTGCGAGTGCATCGCCAAGAAAGCAGGCATACTGGAGCAGACGTACGAATTTCATTTGAAAAGTGACACCTGATGACCACTTACTGTCTCATAAACTGTTCCGAAGGCCTTACTTCCAATCGGAACTCTGAAGTAAGCTGCTCGTGATTAAGTTAGAGTATTGGGCGACATGGAAATCCTTGAACTAAACGATCCCGAGAAAGTGGCACGACTTCTAGAGCGCTACATTCAGTCCGCTCACCTCAATTTCCTATTCGGCTCGGGCGCATCGATGCCAGCGATCCAACTTGCTGGCAATGTGGAACAGGAAATCGATCAGCATCTAGCGGCTTCAGAACATGACGCGGCAAACAACAAAGCTCTGACATTTATCGAAGAACTTGAGTACCAGCATGGCTTTCTGCCAGTTGGATACACGGAGGGCGACGATACTGACATCACGCTCAAAAATTACCTTCATTTCTTAGGTTCTATCGACCGTATCCTCTTTGAGCGCAAAAACATCCTTTTGCCCCGCCAAGCCAACGTCTTCACGACGAATTACGATGAGTTTTTCGAGGTTGCGGCATCGCTCTTACCTTCATTGGTTCTAAACGACGGCTTTAATCGACGCATAGGTAACTCAGGCTTCGAGTATGCATCGGAATTATTTTTTGACCGAGTTTACAGGTCGGGTACGGTGTATCAGCATCAATCGGAAATACCGTCGGTGAACCTAGTCAAAGTTCATGGATCAATCTCGTGGAAGCGTCAGGCCGGCGAAAAGATCACGCTTGGTGAGCCGGAAACAGTTCAGCTCACTGTGATCGAGAAAGACAATCCACAGGACGTTAGGAATGCTCTTGCAAAGAGAGCTGTGATCTTACCCAACATGCGGAAATTCGAGTCCACACTATTGGATCGGGTATATTTTGACCTTTTGCGTTTATACACAAACGCAATGGAAATGGAGAATGCCTTGCTCTTCGTATTTGGTTTCTCATTTGCTGATGAACATATCTTGGACATCACCCGGCGAGCACTGCGCAACCCTACCGCAAAGGTTGTAGTATTCGCCTTTAGTCAGAACGGTGCTGCCGACCTTGAAGAAAAATTCTCAGCTTATCGCAATGTTCTAATTATCAAACCTACGGATGATCAACATATTGACTTTCCGGTGCTAAACTCTCTGTTCGATATGATCGGTGCTATCCCCGAGGCAATCCGTGACTAATGCTCGGCTTCAGCAGGAAGCTGTACTCAGGGTTGGCGAGGTGACAGAGGTCACAGGCCGCAAAATTTCAGTAACAGTGGACAAGGATAAGAACCTATCTGAACTGTTCTTTGACGGTGAGTTGATCCGCAACGTAGCAGTGGGCAGCTACATCGACCTTCGAAAGGGCTTCGTTAGTCTAATAGGAAAGGTAGATGGTGAATACGCTCGTCCCGACGCGCCCTATCTTGCTGAAGCCACCAAGGTGCCCAATTCGAAGAGGTCGCTGTCAATTACTCTTGTAGGCTATGTAGACCGTTCCGGGACGTTCTTTGGGGGAACCAAGGAGTTACCCCTGGTAGGTAATGAAGCCTATTTGTTGACCAGCGAGAAAGTTCACCAAATACATAACCTAGTCTCGGAAAACGCAATACCTTTGAATGTCGCGGTTTCGGACTACGAAGGATTTGAAATCAGCCTTCCAGTCGATGGATTGATGAACAGTCACATCGCGATTTTCGGCAATACAGGTAGCGGTAAATCGAACACGGTTGCTTTGTTGTATCAGAGCTATATCGAAGCTATGCGGAAGAGAAATCAGGCCTTGTTTGATCAGAGGGTGCGAATTTTGTTCTTCGACTTCAACGGGGAGTATTCTCGGGAGAATTGCCTTACCCCAGATAAGACCGTTTACAATCTATCCACCAGACATGATCAGGGCGATAAGGTTCCACTATCCGAAGCTGGGTTTCTAGATTTTGAAACGTTGGCCATACTTTCGGATGCGACAGAGAAAACTCAACGTCCGTTTATACGAAGAGCCTTAAGTTTAACTAATCGGATTGGACAAGGCGAAGACGGCAGGGACCATCTGCGAAACATGCTGCGCATGCAGATTACACAGATCTTAAAAATGGCGGACAAGGAGCGGGCCTTTCTCCTGATCGACTATATGCGCCAAATCTTGCCTGAGCGGGAGGAAGAAGGGGTCGATGTGCCTCTTGAACGCGACCTAGAGTGGCATAACACCACGGCTCAGTTTATTGGCGCTGGCGAGTATTTGACGAGTAATCCAAATGCGATACCAAATACAGAAATGTATCAACGCGTTGAAGCCTACGATTTTGCGAACGATATTATAAACGACTTCATATCAATTTGTTACGTGCAGCTGGTTTGGGATGTCCTCAATAATCGCGCTCAAAACGAGCATATTGCCCCAGCAATCAACAAATTGAAAAGCAAGCAGACAGACATAAGAAAAGTTTTTGATCCTCAGAACACAGGTGATGTCTTCGGCAACAATGTGGTTGTCATAAACCTCCACGACGTTAATATCGAAATGAAGAAAACGCTTCCTCTTTTGATTTCTAAGCGCGTCTACCAGGAACAGAAAGACCGCGCCGATAAGGAAACTGCGTTGAGCATCGTTATTGATGAAGCTCATAATATTCTATCTTACGAGTCATCTCGAGAAGCGGAAAGTTGGAAAGACTACAGGCTAGAAACCTTCGAAGAAATCATCAAAGAAGGCCGGAAGTTTGGGGTGTTCATAACCGTCTCCAGCCAACGTCCGAGTGACATATCCCAAACGATCACGTCCCAAGCCCATAATTACTTTATTCATCGGCTGATCAATAATCGTGATCTGCAATCCATTGCTACCGCCGTGTCTTACATAGACAAAATCACCGAGGAGTCGATCCCAACGCTACCAACTGGAACTTGCATATTTAGCGGGATGGCAGGCCAGATGCCAATGAAGCTGGCCATGAGACCTCTACCCGATATGCAGCAGCCTAAGAGCACGACGAGAAAGCTGTCTGAGATCGTACCCTCGGCACCAGCTGATGTCATCGAACCCGATGCTTAGTCTCTCGCCTATTCTTGGCAGCCCGGCGATGCTAGGTATGGTGCTGGACGCTTGCCTATCGAAATTCGCTGTGTAGCAATCGCGCAAGCTTGAACGGCGGCAATGTGCCGTCCGCACTGCCGATCAAGAAACACGATGTACCGGCTGTTTCGACCGACAGGTTGCCAAGATTCAAGTGCTTGGTTTGGGTCATCTTCCAATAATCTTAGAGTAGTTTACGTGATGGAATGTTGACCACCTCGATTGTGCGATCGCTGGACGAGAAGGCCCGACCGTGACATTGATAAACGCACAGACTCTAAAAGCTGCGAGGAGATTGCTTTGGCCGGTAAAGTTCGTGTTTTTGTAAGTAGCACCATGGAAGATTTGGCGAACGAACGAGCGGCGGTCGTGCAGCAAATCAAAGACATCGGTCTAGAGCCGGTTAATGCCGAAGGGATTTTACCAAACGGTGGGACTAGCTGGGATGTCTTAGCCAATGAAATTGCTTCATCACACATATTCGTTCTTATTCTTGGAGGCAGGTATGGCTGGATACCGACGTCGGGATACGGAAAGGGCTCCAACAAATCAGTCACTCATTTGGAACTGGATCACGCACGTATCCATGGTCTCCCAATTTTGCCATTCCAAAAACGATTGGGCTACGGAGCTGATAGCACATCGGATGACGCAAAAAGACGTGATGCTTTTCGTTCAGAAGTTGGTGGATGGGATGAAGGGCGTTTCCGTCAAGATTTTGATTTAGCGGTCGACTTAGGGAAAAGGGTGCGAGCCGCATTGATTGATGTTTTCCAAGACACCTTCTTGAAACGTCAGGTGAAGGAGTCCGAATCTTCAAGTCAAACGTCACGACCTGAGTTTGACGTCGCCTTTACGACCAGCAAGGTTGCCGATCAAATCGAGGAAAGGGGAATGATCTTGTTTGCAGGAGCGGGATTCTCGGTTGCTGCCGGTTACCCGACAGCTAGTTCACTGGCTGAAGTGCTTGGACAGCGTTCAGGATTGGATAGTTCCGGACCGGAAATATTAGCACGTCATAGTTTCGCGGACATCGCATCTTACGCAGAGACAAAACTTGGTCGAGTTGGAATGACAAATGTGGTCCAAGAGCTTCTCGACACTGCCTTGCCGGTTGAACCAACCAAAGCACATTTTCTAGCGGTTCAATCATTTCGGGCAATCGTCACTACAAACTATGACCTCCTCTTCGAGCGCGCGTGTGAAATGGCAGACATCCCCTTTAGAGTCATTCTGCCGTTGGACGCCAATATGCGTGACGAGAGTATCCTTGAGATTTACAAAGTAGACGGATCGATCGACCAAGCCGATACTTTGAAGCTGACTCGCTGTGATTTTGAAAGCTCATCCTCGAACTCGATCATGTGGAAATCTATCTCAGCCTTGCTGGAGTCATACGGCCTTGTTGTGGCTGGCCATTCACTACGCGGACCTACAGGGCAGAACATTCTGTCAAGAAGGAACACAAAGCTACCAGGCTACTATGTCTCCCCGAATTTAGATGAACTAGATACCTTAACTTTAACAAGGTACAATTTGGAAGGAATCCGGACGACTGCCGACGACTTTATGGAAACATTGCTTCCTCAAAGATAATTCATTGCGCGTTACGCGTGCAATCGCAGCCAATGTCTGCAATGCGGGCTGCGACTGCAGCATCCTAATAATGGTACGAACGTCGGCTTTGGGCCGTTCGCGTCGATCGACACCAAGGGCGGCGATCTCAACCGGTCGACGCAACACACTCGGCGAACTTCTCTGCTGGCGTCTGATATTGCAAGGTCTTGCGAGGCCGTTCGTTGAGTTGTCTTGCAATTGCGCTGAG
>NZ_JBBMQI010000029.1:0-18340 GCF_038899935.1 Pacificibacter sp. AS14 | reverse complement strand
GTTTTACCGTGGTCAACGTGGCCGATTGTGCCAATGTTGCAATGCGGTTTATTACGCTCGAACTTTTCCTTAGCCATGATGGCCTCCTATTAAAACGTTGGGGGACCCGACCTGGTCAGGTCCCCAATTTCGATTAAGCGTATTTCGCTTGAATTTCTTCGGAGATGTTCGAAGGAACAGCTTCGTAGTGATCAAACTGCATCGAGAACTGCGCACGGCCCGAAGACATAGAGCGCAATGTGTTGATGTAACCGAACATGTTGGCAAGTGGAACGAACGCGTCGATGGCAATTGCATTGCCGCGTGTGTCCTGACCCTGAACCTGCCCACGACGGGAGGTAAGGTCACCAATGATGCCACCAGTGTATTCTTCTGGTGTAATCACTTCGACTTTCATGATTGGCTCGAGCATTTTCGCGCCAGCTTTTTTCATGCCTTCACGCATACACATACGTGCAGCGATCTCAAATGCCATGATTGAGGAGTCAACATCGTGGAATTTACCGTCAAGCAATACCACTTTGAAGTCGATCACAGGGAAGCCAGCCAATGGGCCGTTATCCATGACAGACAAGATGCCTTTTTCAACGCCAGGAATGTATTCCTTAGGCACAGAACCACCAACAATTTTGGATTCGAAGGAGTAACCTTCGCCAGGCTCAGTTGGGATGATTTGCATCTTCACTTCGCCGTACTGACCAGAACCACCAGACTGTTTCTTGTGGGTGTATGAGTGCTCAACTTCGTGTGAAATTGTTTCACGGTAAGCCACTTGTGGGGCGCCGATGTTGGCTTCCACTTTAAACTCACGTTTCATACGGTCCACGAGAATGTCAAGGTGAAGCTCGCCCATGCCCTTCATGATGGTCTGACCGGATTCGATGTCAGTTTCCACACGGAAGGATGGATCTTCAGCAGAAAGACGCTGAAGCGCGATGCCCATTTTCTCTTGGTCAGCCTTGGTTTTTGGCTCAACAGCGATTTCGATCACAGGCTCAGGGAACGTCATTGTTTCGAGAACAACGGGTTCAGCCGGTGAACAAAGTGTATCACCTGTTGTTGTGTTCTTCAGACCACCAAGCGCAATGATGTCGCCAGCGAATGCTTCGCTGATTTCTTCACGCTCGTTAGAGTGCATCATCATCATACGGCCAACACGCTCTTTGTTACCCTTGGTAGAGTTGAGCAAGTTGTCACCTTTGAGGAGTTTACCGGAGTAGATCCGAGTAAACGTCAAGGTGCCCACGAATGGGTCGTTCATGATTTTGAACGCAAGGCCAGAGAACGCCATGTCATCGTCCGCGCGGCGCGGGATGTCACGTGTTTCTGTCTCATCGCCTGGGCGGAAGCCCATGTAGTCAACAACGTCGAGCGGGCTCGGCAAGTAGTCAACAACAGCGTTGAGCAATGGCTGAACGCCCTTGTTCTTGAACGCAGAACCGCCAAGGACAGGAACGAAAGACAAAGACAAACAAGCTTTACGGATCAATGCGCGCAAAGCTGGAACCTCAGGCTCGTTGCCTTCGAGGTATGCTTCCATCGCATCGTCGTCTTGCTCAACAGCAGCTTCAACGAGACGCTCACGTCCAGCAGCAGCCAGATCTTTGAGGCTATCACGGATCGGTGCTTTGACCCAAGACGCGCCTAGATCTTCGCCTTCCCACAACCATTCTTCCATGGTTACGAGATCAACGAGGCCTTCGAGCTCTGTTTCAGCGCCGATTGGGAACGCGATCGGAATAGCGCGTGCGCCACAACGATCTTCGACCATTTCAACACACTTGAAGAAGTCCGCACCGATTTTGTCCATTTTGTTGACAAAAACCATACGTGGAACTTTGTAGCGGTCAGCCTGACGCCAAACAGTTTCAGTTTGTGGTTCAACACCAGCGTTGGCATCGAGAACACAAACCGCGCCATCAAGAACAGCCAAGGAACGTTCAACTTCGATTGTGAAGTCAACGTGGCCTGGAGTGTCGATGATGTTCATGCGGTGCTTAGGTGAGTCAGGAGCAACGCCGTCTTCTGTGCGCTCCCAGAATGTAGTTGTCGCAGCGGAAGTAATAGTAATACCCCGTTCCTGCTCTTGCTCCATCCAGTCCATTGTCGCAGCGCCGTCGTGCACTTCGCCAATGTTATGCTCTTTACCTGTGTAGTACAGGATGCGCTCGGAACAGGTGGTTTTACCTGCATCGATGTGCGCAATGATACCGAAGTTACGGTACAATTCGAGAGGGTAATCGCGTGCCATATCGGTGCTTTCCTCTTACCAGCGGTAGTGGCTGAACGCTTTGTTCGCGTCGGCCATCTTGTGCGTATCTTCACGTTTTTTCACAGCGGAACCACGACCGTTAACTGCGTCAAGCAATTCACCGGCAAGGCGTTCTTCCATTGTGTTCTCATTGCGTGAGCGCGCAGCTTTGATCAACCAACGGATAGCCAAGGCTTCGCGGCGTTCAACACGTACTTCAACAGGCACCTGATACGTTGCACCACCAACACGGCGTGAGCGAACTTCAACAGATGGCTTAACGTTTTCGAGTGCTTCGTGGAACACTTCTACGGGTGCTTTTTTGAGCTTGTCTTCAACGCGATCAAATGCGTTGTAAACGATTTTCTCAGCAGCAGATTTTTTACCATCGATCATGAGGTTGTTCATGAACTTGGACAATACGCGATCACCAAATTTGGCGTCGGGCAGAATTTCGCGCTTTTCAGCGGCGTGACGACGGGACATACCAGTCTCTCCTTACTTAGGACGCTTAGCGCCGTATTTCGAACGACGTTGTTTACGATCTTTAACGCCTTGCGTATCAAGCACACCGCGAAGGATGTGGTAACGAACGCCTGGAAGATCTTTTACGCGGCCGCCACGGATCAGGACAACAGAGTGTTCCTGAAGGTTGTGGCTTTCACCTGGGATGTAAGAAATGACCTCGAAGCCGTTTGTAAGACGCACTTTGGCAACTTTACGCATAGCGGAGTTCGGTTTCTTTGGCGTCGTTGTGTAGACGCGCGTACATACACCACGTTTTTGTGGGCAGGACTCCAAGTGCATAGACTTCGAGCGCTTAACTTTCGGCTGGCGCGGCTTGCGGATCAGCTGTTGGATCGTTGGCATTGAGGGATTCCCCGTATTTCAACACATTTCGCCATGACGATTGTCATGACATCTCAGACAAATTGTTATGCAGTGCGCATAACACAAAAACCCGCTATCGCTCCCATTCCGAGGTGAGCGACGCGGTGAGTTCCCAGAGGATCAAAGCGTCTCAAAGTGCTTGGATCTTGGCCACTACGATGTAGAATTCGGCGAAAAGGAGGAAACCCCCTATGCCGGATGAGCGCTCGTATATGGAGAGTCGCGACCCTTGTCAACAGCACCACCGTTTTGACGCGGCCACGTCTGAGGACTGGCTTTCAAATGCCGACCTTAGACCTCTCGCGTCAGCATGACACTGCCGCTCCCACCATTGGGCTGTGCGCGTTTTCTGGTCTATAAATCAAGCAACTCATCAAAAACGTTGTTTGCGCCCTAGGTCACACAAATTACCGACAGCGCCATTGAAACAGGCCAACAAAACGCCCGCCTGTTGCCTTTGTTAGTCCGTCATAAGTAAACTACAGAAAACCCGCCGATATGGTGGGACGTTCACACTGGAACTCAGACCCAATGCGCTACACTGTTGCAACAAAGGTAAGGAACGAAGGCGCCTTTTTGCTTGAATGGGTCGCGTGGCAAAAGATGCTTGGGTTCGATGACATCCTTATGGTGCATAACGACTGTGCCCCCGTTTTTAAGGATATGCTTGGCTGTCTGCAATCAGCGGGCTGGATCACAACTGCCGAGCATTTCCCTGACGACGGAAAGCTCGCGGGGCCGTCTGCGCAAAACTGCATCAAACAACACCCATTGGTCAAAAACACCGACTGGTTGTTCATTTGCGATGTGGATGAATATCTGGTGATCCACGATGGGGACCAAACCGTCCCGTCTTTTTTGAAGGACAGGCACCTGCACGAATCTGGGTTTGTCGTGCAGTGGAAATCCTTTGGAACGGCAGGCAAGCACAGCTGGAAAGATCAGCTGCTGCATCGCACCTTCACTCAAGCCGCAGCAACCAAGACCCCCGCAAATATGTTCTACAAGTCTTTCATTTATAAACCCCGCCGGTTTCGCAAACTCGGGGCGCATGAACCCTATGGATTTAAAGGTGATGGGGACTGGGGCGATGGTGCGAATGTGTTTCACCGCGCGAATGGAACATACATTAATTTCGACCCAAACGGCGAACCCAAGATGCGCGTCAATCCCAAATGGATTTCACACGAAGGCGCGCAACTCAATCATTATATAACCAAATGGTTTGAGAGCTTTTCAGCCAAATCCGGTACGCCGAGCTTGTATAACAAAGGTGCGAAAAACCGCTATTCGCTGAATTTCTTTGAGCGCTACAATCGCAATGATGAGCAAGACAAATCCGCCATTGCACTAAGACACCGCTTTCAACCCGTTTACGACGCGTTGCTAGAAGTTCCCGGCTTAAAGGCGCTGCACCATTTGAACTGCGCGCTTTATGTGAAAATGCTCAACGAGAACACTGGTTTTAACACCGATGACGACGTGAGATATGCGGCACAGTTAAAAGCCGCAGCAGACGCCGCGGTTGATACCGACTAACAACCTCGATCAGCAATAACGACGCACACCTTGGGCGGACATACGAGATACAAAAAAGGGCCCCGCATTGCCGCGAGGCCCTTTTTGAATTTTATGTCTTACGCTTACGCGTCAGATTCTGGTGTGTCGACCAAAGTGCTTGCGAAGATATCATCCACCGCTTCAACCGCAGCTGGCGCTGGGGCTGCGAGCAAGGCTGCAGCTTCTGCTTCTGCACGTGCGTCTTCGATCACTGTTGTGTCGCGATCGAGTGCGATTTTGCGCACAGCTTTGGTGGCTCCACCGGTACCGGCTGGGATCAAGCGGCCCACGATAACGTTCTCTTTGAGACCAACCAGTTTGTCGCGCTTGCCTTGGACAGATGCTTCGGTGAGCACGCGGGTGGTTTCTTGGAAGGACGCCGCAGAGATAAACGAACGTGTTTGCAAGGACGCCTTGGTGATCCCGAGAAGGATCGGCTGGCCTTTTGCTGGACGACCGTTTTTGGACTCTGCTTTCGCATTGGCTTCTTCGAATTCGATTTTGTCCACGTTCTCGCCTTTGAGAAGTGTGGTGTCACCGGATTCGAGGATTTCCCATTTTTGCAACATCTGACGAACGATAACCTCGATGTGCTTATCGTTGATCTTAACGCCTTGCAGACGATAGACCTCTTGGACCTCGGCGATCATGTAAACAGCCAGTGCCTCGATACCCATAATCGCAAGGATATCGTGCGGCGCTGGGTTGCCGTCCATGATGTAGTCGCCTTTGGTCACAAAGTCGCCTTCAGCCACAGGGATGTGTTTGCCCTTTGGCACCATGTATTCGACTTTGACTTCGGAATCTTCCGAGGATTCAATCGCGATACGACGCTTATTTTTGTAGTCTTTGCCAAAGCGCACGTAACCGTCGATTTCCGCGATGATCGCGTGATCTTTCGGACGACGTGCTTCGAAGAGCTCAGCAACACGCGGCAAACCACCGGTGATGTCTTTGGTCTTCGCGCCTTCGCGTGGAATACGTGCAACAACGTCACCCGCTTGAATGTCCTGACCGTCCTCGATGGAGAGGATGGCATCAACAGACATCAAGTAAGTCACAGGGTTGCCAACGTCATTGCGCATGGGTTCGCCATCAGCATCCAAGATCAGAACCTCAGGTTTCAGATCGCCACCTTTTGGCACAGAGCGCCAATCGGAAACGATTTTCTGGGACATGCCAGTCGCGTCATCGGTAACGTCGCGAATAGACAGACCTGAGATAAGATCGACAAACTTCGCCTTACCGCCTTTTTCAGCGATGATTGGAAGCGTGTACGGATCCCATTCAAACAGCTTGTGACCACGAGGGATCGTTTCGCCGTCTGCGACAAAGACCTTAGTACCGTAGCCGAGTTTGTAGGACGCGCGTTCAACGCCGTGCTCGTCCACAATCGCCATTTGCATGTTACGGCCCATGACGATGTTTTCGCCATGTGTGTTGGCCAACAAGAGTGTGTTCGAGAAGACGATCTTGCCTTCTTGGTTGCTCTCTTGGAAGGACTGTTGGCCACCCTGCGCAACGCCGCCGATGTGGAAGGTACGCATCGTCAACTGCGTGCCTGGCTCACCGATAGATTGTGCCGCGATGATGCCGACGGCCTCACCTTGGTTGACCATAGTACCGCGTGCAAGATCGCGACCGTAACAGTTGGCACAAACGCCTTCTTCTGCTTCACAAGTCAACGGTGAACGGATGCGCATCGTTGCGATCCCTGCGGACTCGATGATGTCAGATTTACGCTCGTCGATCAGTTCGTTTTTCGCAACCAGAACTTCATCTGTGCCTGGACGCAGAACGTCGTCAGCAGAAACACGGCCCAAGATACGTTCAGCCAAAGACGCAACAACTTCACCGTCATTCACAGCAGCTTCGGCTGTGATAGCGATTTCAGTGCCACAATCGACTTCGCGGATGATGCAATCTTGCGCAACGTCCACAAGACGACGTGTGAGGTAACCCGAGTTCGCTGTTTTAAGCGCAGTATCGGACAGACCCTTACGTGCCCCGTGTGTCGAGTTAAAGTACTCGAGAACGGTGAGGCCTTCTTTAAAGTTCGAGATGATCGGTGTCTCGATGATCTCGCCGGATGGTTTGGCCATAAGACCGCGCATACCGCCAAGTTGTTTCATCTGAGTAACCGAACCACGCGCACCAGAGTGAGCCATCATGTAAACTGAGTTTGGCTCGTTTTCAGCGCCATTCTCGTCCACACCCGCTGTCGAGATGTTCAACATCATCGCATCGGTGACTTTGTCATTACACTTGGCCCAAGCATCAACAACTTTGTTGTACTTCTCGCCTTGAGTGATCAGACCATCCATGTACTGCTGTTCGAAATCCTTAACCTGATCGCGGGTTTCATCAACCAGCGGCCATTTGGAGTCAGGGATAACCATGTCATCTTTACCGAACGAGATGCCGGCTTTGAACGCTTCGCGGAAGCCCAAAGTCATGATCTGGTCACAGAAGATCACGGACTCTTTTTGACCACAGTAGCGGTAAACCGTGTCAATGACTTGCTGCACTTCTTTCTTACGAAGAAGACGGTTCACAAGATCAAACGGCGCTTTCGCGTTGACTGGCAACAAGCCACCAAGACGCAAACGACCAGGAGTCGTTTCAAACAAAACAGGCACTTCAAGACCGTGCTCGTCGATTTGGATCATACGCGCTTTGATCTTGGCGTGCAGATGCACTTCGCCAGCGTTCAAAGCGTGTTCAACCTCTTCGATGTCGGAGAAGATCATGCCTTCGCCCTTCATCCCACTACGTTCCATAGTCACGTAGTAGAGGCCCAAGATCATATCCTGAGATGGCACAATGATCGGCGCGCCGTTGGCTGGCGACAGAACGTTGTTCGTGGACATCATCAAGACGCGTGCTTCAAGCTGTGCTTCCAAAGACAAAGGCACGTGAACGGCCATTTGGTCACCGTCGAAGTCGGCGTTAAACGCAGAACATACGAGGGGGTGCAGGTTGATCGCTTTGCCTTCAACCAACACAGGTTCAAACGCTTGGATGCCCAAACGGTGAAGTGTTGGCGCGCGGTTAAGCATCACTGGGTGTTCGCGAATAACCTCATCGAGGATATCCCACACTTCGGGACGCTCTTTTTCGACCAATTTCTTGGCTTGCTTCACAGTGGAAGACAGACCTTTGGCTTCAAGACGCGAGTAGATGAACGGCTTAAACAGCTCGAGCGCCATCTTTTTGGGCAAACCACACTGGTGAAGCTTGAGTTCAGGGCCCGTCACAATCACCGAACGACCAGAGAAGTCGACGCGTTTACCCAAAAGGTTCTGACGGAAGCGACCTTGCTTACCCTTCAGCATGTCAGACAGCGATTTCAACGGACGCTTGTTGGCGCCAGTGATCACGCGGCCACGACGACCGTTGTCGAACAAAGCGTCGACAGATTCTTGCAACATACGTTTCTCGTTGCGCACGATGATATCGGGCGCACGCAGCTCGATGAGGCGCTTGAGACGGTTGTTACGGTTGATCACGCGGCGATAGAGATCGTTGAGATCTGATGTCGCGAAACGGCCACCATCAAGTGGAACGAGTGGGCGCAATTCTGGCGGGATCACAGGGATCACGGTCAGGATCATCCACTCAGGACGGTTGCCAGATTCCAAGAAAGACTCAACGATTTTGAGACGCTTGATGATCTTTTTAGGCTTCAGCTCGCCAGTCGCTTCTTTGAGGTCTTCGCGCAATTGGTCTGCGGTGGACTCAAGATCGATATTGGACAGCATTTTACGGATCGCTTCGGCGCCGATGTCGGCCTCGAATGCGTCTGCGCCGTAGATATCTTGCGCGTCCATGAACTCTTCTTCGGTCATCATTTGACCGTAGGTGAGTTCGGTGAGGCCGGGTTCGATCACGACGTAGTTTTCAAAGTACAAAACGCGCTCAAGATCACGCAAAGTCATATCGAGCATAAGACCGATACGGCTTGGAAGTGATTTCAAGAACCAGATGTGTGCCACTGGAGCTGCAAGCTCGATGTGGCCCATACGTTCGCGACGTACTTTCTGGAGGGTAACCTCAACACCACATTTCTCGCAGACAACGCCGCGGTACTTCATGCGTTTGTATTTACCACACAAGCATTCGTAGTCTTTGATCGGGCCAAAGATACGCGCACAGAAAAGACCGTCACGTTCTGGTTTGAACGTCCGGTAGTTGATGGTCTCTGGCTTTTTGATTTCGCCATAAGACCACGAAAGAATCCGCTCAGGAGAGGCCAAGGACACTTTGATCTCGTCAAAGGTCGATGGCTGCGCCAGAGGGTTAAACGGGTTTGTTGTTAGTTCCTGGTTCATCTTTTGAGTTCCTCAAATTGTTGCGGAAAGGGGAGAGAAATAAGCGCCGAAGCCCTTATTCCTCATCCTCCGCATCCAGGAGTTCCATATTGAGACCGAGGCCACGGACTTCTTTGACAAGAACATTGAAGGACTCGGGGATACCCGCTTCAAAGTTGTCTTCGCCCTTAACGATCGACTCGTAGACTTTCGCACGACCAGCGACGTCATCTGACTTAACTGTAAGCATCTCTTGCAGCGTGTACGCCGCGCCATATGCTTCCAATGCCCAGACTTCCATCTCACCAAAGCGCTGACCACCAAACTGTGCCTTACCACCCAGCGGCTGCTGAGTAACAAGAGAGTATGGACCCGTGGAACGGGCGTGGATTTTGTCATCCACAAGGTGATGCAGTTTCAGCAGGTACTTCATGCCAACTGTCACACGACGAGAGAATTTCTCACCGGTGCGGCCGTCATAAAGAACAGACTGTGCAGAGGTATCGAAACCAGCTTTCGCCAAGGCTTCGTTGATGTCTGCTTCTTTGGCGCCATCAAAAACAGGTGTCGCAATCGGCACACCGTTGATGACATTGCCAGCTTTTTCGAGCAGGTCGTCGTCGTCGAGGTCTTTCAGGATCTCGTCATGCACATTGTCGCCGTACACGAATTTCATCGCGTCTTTGACAGGTGTCATGTCACCTGAGCGGCGGTATTCTTGCAGAGCTTCGTCCACTTGAATGCCCATGCCGCGTGCGGCCCAACCCATGTGAGTCTCTAAGATCTGACCAACGTTCATACGTGATGGAACGCCGAGGGGGTTCAGACAGAAATCAACCGGTGTACCATCTGCGAGGAACGGCATGTCCTCCATCGGCACAACGCGTGAAATCACACCTTTGTTCCCGTGACGACCCGCCATTTTATCACCAGGCTGAAGCTTACGCTTCACAGCGATAAAGACTTTGACCATCTTCATCACACCCGGAGGCAAATCGTCGCCGCGACGTACTTTTTCGACTTTATCTTCAAAGCGGTGCTCAAGAGCACGTTTTTGAATTTCGTACTGCTCGTTCAAAGCCTCAACGATGATCGCATCGTCTTCGTCTTCAAGGGCAAGCTGCCACCACTGGCCTTTGGACAATTGAGCCAAAAGCGCGTCATCGACGACAACATTTGGCGCAACGCCTTTCGGACCTTTTGCAGCGACTTTGCCGAAGACCATGGATTTCAGACGCGCATAGATGTTGCGATCCAAGATGCCCATTTCATCGTCACGGTCACGTGCGAGGCGTTCGATTTCTTCACGTTCGATCTGAACAGAACGCTCATCTTTTTCAACGCCGTGGCGGTTGAAGACGCGCACTTCTACGATCGTACCGTAATCGCCCGGTTTCACACGCAAAGATGTGTCACGCACGTCGGAAGCTTTCTCACCAAAGATGGCGCGCAGAAGTTTTTCTTCTGGGGTCATCGGGCTTTCGCCTTTTGGTGTGATTTTACCAACGAGAATGTCACCTGGCTCAACGTGAGCACCGATGTAGACGATCCCTGCTTCGTCGAGGTTGCGCAAGGCTTCCTCGCCGACGTTTGGAATGTCGCGGGTGATTTCTTCTGGGCCGAGTTTCGTATCACGAGCTGCGACTTCGAATTCTTCGATGTGAACCGATGTGAATACGTCGTCACGCGTGATGCGCTCAGAGATCAGAATAGAGTCTTCGTAGTTGTACCCATTCCAAGGCATAAACGCCACGCAGACGTTTTTACCCAAGGCCAATTCGCCCATATCCGTAGACGGGCCGTCAGCAATAAATTCGTTTTTGCCAACCGTGTCGCCCACTTTGACGAGTGGTTTTTGGTTGATACAGGTGTTTTGGTTAGACCGCTGGAATTTGCGCAGACGGTAGATGTCTACGCCAGGATCGCCAGGCTCAAGATCGTGTGTTGCACGAACAACGATACGAGTCGCATCGACTTGGTCGATGATACCTGCACGTTTGGCCATGATCGCAGCACCGGAATCGCGGGCCACAACTTCTTCGATGCCTGTGCCGACAAGTGGTGCTTCAGCACGCAAAAGCGGAACAGCCTGACGTTGCATGTTCGAGCCCATCAAGGCCCGGTTCGCATCGTCATTCTCTAAGAATGGGATCAAAGACGCCGCAACGGACACCAGCTGTTTCGGGCTGACGTCGATCAAGTCCACATTTTCGGGCGGGTTAAGCGCGTGTTCACCAGACTGACGTGTGGAAACGAAATCGTTCGTAAAGCGGTTGTTTTCATCCAAAGACGCGTTGGCCTGCGCCACAGTGTGACGCATTTCTTCGGTCGCGGACATGTACTGAACTTCATCAGTCACCTGACCGTCAACAACTTTACGGTAGGGTGTTTCGATGAAGCCGTATTTGTTCACACGCGCGAAAGTTGCGAGTGAGTTGATCAAACCAATATTCGGACCCTCAGGGGTCTCAATTGGACACATGCGGCCGTAGTGCGTGATGTGAACATCGCGGACTTCAAAACCAGCACGTTCGCGTGTCAAACCGCCAGGCCCAAGCGCAGACAAACGACGTTTGTGTGTGACTTCGGACAATGGGTTGGTTTGGTCCATGAACTGTGACAGCTGCGAAGAGCCGAAGAATTCACGAACAGCGGCTGCCGCAGGTTTCGCGTTGATCAAATCTTGTGGCATGACTGTGTCGATTTCGACAGAAGACATACGCTCTTTGATCGCACGTTCCATACGCAGAAGACCAACACGGTATTGGTTTTCCATCAGCTCGCCAACAGAACGCACACGACGGTTGCCCAAGTGGTCAATATCGTCGATGTCGCCTTTGCCGTCGCGCAATTCTACCAGTGCTTTGATACAAGCAATGATGTCTTCGCGGCGCAAAGTGCGGTGTGTGTCTGGCGCATCAAGATCGAGACGCATGTTCATTTTCACACGGCCAACCGCGGAAAGATCGTAGCGCTCGGAATCGAAGAACAAGCTTTCGAACAAGCTAGACGCCGCATCAACGGTGGGTGGCTCGCCCGGACGCATCACGCGGTAGATATCCATGAGCGCTGTTTCGCGGTTCATGTTTTTATCTTGCGCAAGTGTGTTGCGGATGTATGGGCCAACATTCACGCCATCGATGTCGAGCACAGGAATATCTGTGATGCCCGCATCCAGAAGATCTTTCAAAGATCCGCCGATGACTGTGCCGTCTTTGTCCATCTCAAGAAGAAGTTCGTCACCAGCTTCGACGTAAATCGCGCCAGTTTCTTCGTTGATAATGTCTTTAGCAACGTATTTGCCAACGATGTTCTCGTAAGGCACGAGCAGTTCTGTAACAGAACCTTCATCGATGATTTTCTTAACAGCGCGCGGCGTCATTTTGTCGCCAGCTTTACAGATGATTTCACCTGTCGCCGCATCGACCAAATCAAACGTCGGACGTGTGCCACGTACGCGCTCAGCGAAGAACGGGGTCACCCAACCTTTGTTCTTTTCGAGCTTGTATTCGACTGTCTCGTAGTAGGCGTCCATGATGCCTTCTTGGTCGAGACCAAGAGAGTACAGCAATGACGTTACTGGCAATTTGCGACGACGGTCAATACGCACGTAAACGGTGTCTTTGGCGTCGAATTCGAAATCGAGCCATGAACCACGGTACGGGATGATCCGGCATGCAAACAAGAGTTTACCAGAAGAGTGTGTTTTGCCTTTGTCGTGGTCAAAGAACACACCAGGGGAACGGTGCATCTGGGACACGATCACGCGCTCGGTTCCGTTCACAACGAAGGTACCGTTTGGCGTCATCAAAGGCATATCGCCCATGAATACGTCTTGTTCTTTGATGTCTTTCACAGACTTGGCGCCTGTGTCTTCGTCCACATCAAACACGATGAGGCGCAGCGTCACTTTAAGTGGCGCGCTGTAGGTCATGTCGCGTTGCTGACATTCCTCTACATCGTATTTTGGTTTTTCAAGTTCGTATTTTACGAACTCAAGAACAGCGGTCTCGTTGAAATCCTTGATCGGGAAAACCGATTGAAAAACACCTTTGATGCCTTCGCCGTCAAGCGGCTGTGGCTCATCGCCAGATTTCAAAAAGAGATCGTATGAAGATTTCTGAACCTCAATGAGGTTCGGCATTTCCAATACTTCACGGATTTTGCCGTAATACTTCCGGAGCCGTTTCTGGCCAAGGTAGGTCGAAGCCATGCGCGTCATTACCTTTCGAGTTTTCGCGAGCTGCATCCTGCCGGTGGGCGCCGGCCGATGTACCCTTACGAAACAGAGGAGTTCGATCTATTCCTGCCACCGTCCCACCGGTGGCTCCCGATCTGAACCCTCCTTAGAAAATGTCCCGTTTGGGGCACTTACTGAGGCGGATTTATCAATTCCTATCCCTCAAGACAGGTTCGGCTGGACCCCGAAATTCGGGATCCAGCCTTAACTTTATGCGGCCCTTAAAAGGCCTGAGCGATTAAGCAACTTCGACTGTAGCGCCGGCTGCTTCGAGTTTCGCTTTAACGTCTTCAGCTTCAGCTTTATCAACGCCTTCTTTGATTTTGCCGCCAGCTTCAACGAGGTCTTTTGCTTCTTTCAGGCCAAGACCTGTGATCGCGCGGACTTCTTTGATTACGCTGATTTTGGACGCGCCAGCGTCTTTCAATACAACATCAAATTCAGTTTTTTCTTCAGCAGCTTCAGCAGCGGCAGCAGGTGCAGCAGCGGCAGCGCCGGCAGCTGGCTCGATGCCGTACTCGTCTTTAAGGATAGTTTTCAGTTCTTGTGCTTCGAGAAGTGTAAGACCTACGATCTCTTCAGCAAGTTTTTTCAGATCAGCCATTGTACTGGTTCCGTTCGTTTTAATTTCTGTTCCAACGTGTGCTTTATGCAAACTACGTCAGTCCCAAATTGCTTTATGCAGCTTCTTTGTCTTCGATAGTAGACAAGATGCCAGCGATGTTCGAAGCAGGAGCGCCAATCGCGCCAGCGATGTTCGAAGCAGGAGCGCCAATGCAACCCACGATAGAAGCAATAAGCTCCTCGCGAGAAGGCATTTTCGCAACGGCAGCAACACCGGCGACGTCGAGAGCGTTATCACCCATAGCACCACCAAGAATAACGTACTTAGCGTTATCTTTAGCGAAGCCCTGAGAAACCTTAGCCGCGGCCACAGGATCCTCAGAGTAGGTCATAACAGTCATGCCTGTCAGGTATTCACCAATGCTTTCGCAAGGCTTACCGTCGAGGGCGATTTTGGCGAGCTTGTTCTTGGCAACGCGTACGGATCCGCCAACTTCGCGCATACGCGCGCGCAGATCCTGCATATCAGCAACCGTGAGACCTTCGTAGTGGGCAACCACAACGACGCCAGAGCTGTCAAAGATTTGGCCGAGCTCGTCGACCATTTTTTCTTTTTGGGCTCTATCCACAGTTTTTCTCCAAATTTGGGAGGGTTTCCCCTCCCGGCTCATTTCTACCGGCAAATGCCGGCACGAAGTCCGTTACGGGGCTGCGCCAAAGTCACCCGAGGTAATACCTCAAATAAACCTTTCGTCTTCCCGTCTCAGGCAGGAATTATGGAAAGAAACCCTTCCACCCGCCGTCTTGGACGAAGCGCAAAACAGCGCACGACGAATCGCACACTGGACTGCAAGGTAGGGTTTAGAAGGAATGAACAGAGAGAGCAAGGCTTTAGGCAAACAGTTTTATACCCGCCAAATTGCGGTCGCCTTATGCGTCTTGCTTTTAAATATCATATCACAAACACGGTCTTGCCGCTAGAGCGAAGTCGATATGAGTTAACGACACAGCAAAAGCCAAACAAATACACGAAAAAGGCGCCCCCGAAGGAGCGCCTTTTAAATCTTATAAGCGTTTGGTTTAGTTGCCAGTTGCGCTGTCGATGCTCAAAGTTACGCCTGGACCCATTGTAGAGGACAGGGAAACTTTTTGCATGTACGCGCCTTTGGAACCTGTTGGTTTTGCTTTTTGAACAGCATCAACAAATGCACGAACGTTTTCGACAAGCTGCTCAGCAGAGAAAGAAGCTTTGCCAACGCCAGCGTGAACAACACCACCTTTTTCAGCTTTGAACTGAACTTCGCCGCCTTTTGCTGCTTCAACGGCCGCTTTCACGTCCATAGTCACAGTGCCAACTTTAGGGTTTGGCATCAGATTGCGTGGTCCGAGAACTTTACCGAGACGACCAACAACAGGCATCATGTCAGGTGTTGCGATACAACGATCAAAATCGATTGTGCCGCCCTGAATGGTTGTCATCAGGTCTTCTGCGCCAACGATGTCTGCACCAGCAGCCAAAGCTTCTTCAGCTTTAGGACCACGTGCGAACACAGCAACACGAACTGTTTTGCCAGTGCCGTTAGGCAAAGACACAACGCCGCGCACCATTTGGTCAGCGTGACGTGGGTCAACACCAAGGTTCAATGCGATTTCAACAGTCTCATCGAATTTGGATGTCGCGCCAGTTTTCACCAGTGCGATTGCATCTTCAACTGTGAGGTCTGCTTTACCTGCGAATGCTGCGCGGTTTGCTGTCGCGCGTTTACCGAGTTTAGCCATTACTTCACCTCGATGCCCATAGAACTCGCGGACCCGAGGATGATTTTCATCGCGGCCTCGATGTCGTTTGCGTTCAGGTCTTTCATTTTTGCTTCGGCGATTTCTTTCACCTGAGCAAGAGAAACGGAACCAACTGTTTCACGTCCAGGCAATTTTGCACCGGAGGAAAGCTTTGCAGCTTTCTTGAGCATGTAGGACGCTGGTGGCGTCTTGATGTCCATCGTGAAAGATTTATCGGCATAGTAAGTGATCACGGTTGGGCAAGGTGCGCCAACTTCAAGATCCTGCGTTTTTGCGTTAAACGCCTTACAGAATTCCATAATGTTAATGCCGCGCTGACCGAGCGCCGGACCCACGGGTGGGGACGGATTCGCTTTGCCTGCTGGCACTTGCAGCTTCATAGTACCTGCGAGTTTCTTGGCCATGTGGCCTCTCCTTTTTCAACGCCCCAACCCACAGCGCGCTGTGGTGGGATAATGGTTGGTGGTCTGGTCCAAGCAACGCGTTGCCCTCGCCTCCCACTCACGTAACGATTAGGCCCGTTTATTGACCTGACCGAATTCCAAATCGACCGGGGTAGCCCGGCCAAAAATTGATACAGCGACTTTGAGACGCTGCGCTTCTTCGTCAACTTCTTCGACCATGCCGTCGAAGCCTTCGAATGCGCCTTCAGCAACGGATACGCTTTCACCCACTTCGAAGGTGATGGTAGACCGTGGCGCTTCTGCGCTTGTTTCTTCTGCGCGACCGACAATCGCCTCGACCTCAGCATCGCGCATTGGCACGGGACGGCCGAAAGAACCAAGGAAACCAGTAACCCGGTTGATCGAGTTCACGAGGTGATAGCCTTCGTCCGTCATCTCCATGCGCACGAGCACGTAGCCCGGCATGAAACGACGTTCAGCAGTCACTTTTTTGCCTCGGCGCACTTCGATGACCTCTTCGGTCGGCACCAAAACTTCGTCAAACTGATCCTCGAGGCCCTTCTCGACCACAGCAACTTTGATCGCTTCGGCAATTTTTTTCTCGAAGTTCGAGAGAACGCTCACCGAATACCAACGCTTAGCCATGATGCCTGTGCCTTTTCAATCGCTCCAGTATTTCTACCGGATATCGTTATTTCCTAAGCACTTGTGTGCCTTTTCCCTGAACAGTAAAGCGGCGCGCAACACGAATCGATGCACGCCAGCCCAGTGGAATGCGCAGGGATTACCGCGCCGCGTCCGTAAGTTCAAGTGCTTAGACGACCACGCCACCCTAAGATCGCGCTATTTTTAAAGCACACCCTCGGGTTTCAGGCCTGTGGGCTTGCCATCCATGGACACGAGATTTTTCTTACGCTTGTAGGCCTCAAGTTCCTCAGTGGTTTTTGACGCGGCCCAATTTTTGAGAGAGGGGCGTTCACGAGTAAAGTCGAACATCGGCACGCCGTAGCCGCAAGAGGTTTGCACCAGATCGAAATCGAGCACGAAAATCTGTCGTGCATTGCGCGGCTCGTCAACGAAATGCGCATCCAGAAGCGCATCATATTCGTTTGTGCCGCGATGAACCGTGCGCCCTGTGCCATACAGGCGCATGATCATGGGCGGACCTGCAACGGCGCAGAACATAAACGTCAAACGGCCATCGGCCAGCATATGCGCTGCGGTTTCATTGCTGGACCCAACAAGATCAAGGAAGAGAGCCTCATTCGAGCTTGTGACACGCAAGAGCTCAGTTGAGCGGGGCGTCAAATTGATGCGCGTGCCTTCAGCGGCGGAGGCGCAAAAGAATATATGCTGGCGCGCAATAAACGCAGCATGATCGTCAGACAAAGATGTGAATTGTTCAGCCATAGCTGGACCTCATTGGTCCGACATTGGACCGAAAATTAACCTACAAAGTTGAGAAGCGCCGCGAGACCGGTGCGAATGCCGATGTCCACGAGGAAAAAGAACGTCGCTGTAAGTGCCGCCATGATGAAGACCATCACAGTTGTCAGCACCACTTCGCGGCGAGTCGGCCAGACGATCTTTGTAGCTTCTGCACGGACTTGTTGGATGAACAGAAGTGGGTTTGCCTTGGCCATTGTCTTTTCCTAAACCTATAGGTCGTGAGTGTTGTTGTGTTGGGCATGTACGCCACAGCGCGCCCGAATTCAAGCCCGAAGGCCAGCAAAGCACCAGCTTGTGTAGCACCTGCGCTTTGGAATGGCACATTCAGCCCCATTAAGACAAGCTTTCGCGCAAACAAATCCAGCGGGCAATGCTTTGGCGCGGTACAATCTGTACGATTTGGAAATGGCAGGGGCACACAGACTCGAACTGTGGGCCTACGGTTTTGGAGACCGTCGCTCTACCAACTGAGCTATACCCCTACTTGGCGGATGGAATACGAAAGGCGCAGGCGGTTTGCAAGGGAAAAAGCTGGCTTTTGACTTTAAAGGCAGCGCCCTCGACCAACTTTCGCAAGACGCACTTGGTATCCCTCCAGCAGCGATGACTTTAGGCTGACTTAAAACACCAAACGCCACCTTGTGGGGCGTTTTTTTGAGAGCGGTCATGTCTGTGGGGTGAGTTGGGTTTTGGTGTTCAGGTATTTGGACCGTTTTTTTTGCTGCGGATTTCAGCAAAAAGGCCCCACTTGCGTGAGGCCTCTCCATTAAACCACTCACTAATGTGAGCTCGGTTTACTCGATGATTTTAGACACAACACCGGAGCCAACTGTGCGGCCGCCTTCGCGGATCGCAAAGCGAAGACCGTCTT
>NZ_JBBMQI010000028.1:0-20438 GCF_038899935.1 Pacificibacter sp. AS14 | reverse complement strand
TCGCCAACCGCGTCACCGATGACATCGCCGATGCCCCCGACAAAATCTTCACCCGCGACCTCTTCGGCGCGGATTGAAGTGGACAAAAACCGTTAAGAAGTGACGCATAAATTTTTGCGTCTAAATGATTGGGATGGTTGTGCAGCAAAATACTCTCTTTAAAGATATCAATGTAGGCTTGGTTCATGACTGGCTGCCCACTGTGGCTGGCGGCGAGCGCGTCGTTGCAGAAATTGCGCGCATGTTCGATCATGGCGCCATTTATACACTTTTTGACTTTTTGTCAGAAGACGAACGCAAGGACGTCGCAAATACGCTTCCCGTACATGTGTCGAGTCTCAATAGCTTGCCTGGCATTCAAAAGTACTATCGTTATCTGTTGCTCAACTGCACACGCGCCATCGAAAAATTCGATGTTACACATCATGATGTTGTTGTTAGCTCATCTGCGGCTTTGGCCAAGGGCGTTTTGACATCGCCAGAGCAAGCGCATGTTGCGTATGTGCATTCTCCGGCACGGTATGCATGGGATCTGACGTTTGAATATATTAATGGCATTGATGGTATTGCTGCAGTCTTAAAACGTCACTTAGCACATAGCATGATGCACAAGTTTCGCATGTGGGACATGCGCACGGTGCCTCAAGTAGACCAGTTTGTCGCGAATTCTGAGTTTATTCGCAAGCGTATTTGGAAAACCTATCGCCGTGATGCTCAAGTCATTTACCCGCCGGTTGACACCGCTGCGTTTCAACTGGGTCAAGAGGGGCGCGAAGATTACTATTTCACGGCCTCGCGCATGGTTCCTTACAAACAGGTTCCAATGATCGCAAAGGCATTTTCCGAGCGCCCAAACCTTAAGCTCGTTATTGCCGGCGATGGCCCTGAAATGGCACGTGTTCGGGCGCAAGCGGGGCCTAACGTGGAAATATTAGGGCACGTTTCGTTTGACGACCTGCGCCGGCACATGCAAAAAGCGCGGGCCTTTGTGTTCGCCGCCAAGGAAGATTTCGGAATTGTGCCCGTTGAGGCGCAGGCCTGTGGCTGTCCTGTTATTGCCTTGGGGGCGGGCGGTACCGCAGAAACGGTCCGAGATATTTCAATGGAAAAACCGACGGGTGTTTGGTTTGATGAACAAACGCCTGAGGCATTGTTGAAAGCAATCGATACTGTTGAAGCTGAACATGGTGTGTTCACGGAACAAAACTGTCGCGACAACGCCCTGTACTTTAGCGCAGATCGGTTCCGCAGTGAACTTAGCACGTGTATTGTGAATACGATGCAACAGGTAGGACGGGTTGGCAGCTAGTCGATCGGGGCTTGCGAAGTTTCTGTATCTGGCGCTGTAAAGCGCTTTGAGGCTCGCAAGCATATTTGTATTTTGATGAAACCGATACTTGGTGCTCCTTTAATCCAAGTCGAGAAAGGACATTTTTATGATTTCTCATGCGCACAAAACGATCTTCATTCACATACCAAAAGCGGCGGGGCAAAGCGTTGAAGAGGCCTTTCTTGCAGATCTCAATCTAGACTGGGACGATCGGGCTGAGCTGCTTCTTAAGAAGAATACAGACCCCAAAAAAGGGCCGCAGCGCCTCGCGCATCTTTATGCCCGTGAGTATGTAGAGCTTGGACATATCGACCAAGAAACATACGATGCCTACACGACATTTGCCGTCATCCGTCATCCATATGATCGTGTCTGCTCTGAATATACATATAGGCCGTACAGAAAAACTGGACCCTTTTGGCTGTTCCTACTGCGGCCATACAAAAACGATTTTGTCGACATGGTAAGGCATATGGTTCCACAGTCTCGGTTTATATTCGACACTGAAGGTAAATCCCTCGTCAAAAACATCATACGCTTTGAAAATATCGCCGATGAGATAGATTCTCTCTTCGAGGATATTTTTGGCAAGAAGACGCTTCTACCACGCCGTAACATACGCAAAACGCACCGGAAGCCATTACGCTCCAAGCTAACGCGATGGCACAAAAAGCGTATCTATAAATTGCATAAAGAAGATTTCGACCACTTTGGATATGATCGCGAGTTTTAAGTCGTTGCCCAAACCGTGAAGGCGGCTTTAAGATCTACTTCACTATAGTGCGGGCTACATTGAGCGAGATGAACGTCTACACTCCATCATGTGATGTCGTGTAGACGTTCATAAAGAAATGTAGATCAACGCGTGCCAACCCAAGTTTCGCTTTGCGCACGATCTAGGTCTGAATCAGACTCGAGAATGACCAACCCATATAATAAAATATTGGCAAATAAACTTGTCCCTCGTGCGCCGACACTCATACTTTCGGTCGAATTTGTAGGGACGCTGCTCGCGGAAGAAGACCCTGAGGAGACCAATTCCATGCCGTCGCGAAACGCACGCCCGGCGCCATATGTTGCACCTTCAGAGCGCACCCAGCTCATGATATAATCTGATCCAGCATCTGGGTGTGAAAACAATACGTTCCCATTGTCATAGCGCCACCCCTGCCCTGCGCCGCTTGGCCCAATCGCCGCCCCAAGATTTCCTGAAGTGCCGCTTGCGCCTATGTGGAGCACCCTGTGGTCCGATGCGCTGTAGCTTACAGGTTGAAGGTTGGCACTGATCGTAAGGCTTGGGTTTGTGGAAAAACCCAAACGAGAGTTGATGGATAAAGTATTATTTATCCCGTCGAACTCAAGCCAATGGCGGGTTCCATTGGTGCGATATGTTGGACGGGCCGATGCTGTAACTTGCATCAAATGATACCCATTTCCGCTTTTGTCGAGCATAGCCCCAACTTGGTCACCATCGGCAGCGACAGGAAGAGTTGCTGCGGCATCCTGATACAGCGTGGACAGATCACTGGGATCAAACCAAGCTTTCAAACTCGACAACTGACTTGGGTTTGGCTGTATGCTTCGCGCCCGCGTTGCCAAAGTCGTTATTTTGAAATTTGTACCAAACATTAGGACACCAGAAATGCGTGAATTCCAGTAGCAGTGGTTCCTGTGGCCAACACTCTTTTGACGCCAACGGGAAGAATAGCGAAATCTGTGACTTCAACTGTGCGTGTTGCGTCGCGCGCGGACACAAATGTGACCGTGCCTGCAGTCTCAATATAGAGCGCTACGGCAACGTCAGCCAAATCGATAATATCATCCGGCGTGACTGGCAAAATATCTAGAGCTGGGCCAGACAAGTTAGGCACGCGATTTTCGAAAGGGTTGGTCATGGATGTCTCCTTCAGTAAAAAAACGCGGCGTTTCAAACCGCTCTAACTTACTGAAGGAAATATGGCACCAGAGTTAAGGCCATCCGATTAATGCGTCCGTGCATTTCGCCGAATACGCAACAAAAAGCCGCTTAGTCGGATATAAGATTGGGCAATTTTAGGGCTTTTAATGCTGCGTGATCTAAAGACCCATCCTGTTTGTAAAACCCCAAACCAAGCTCATCAATAATCATCTGAATTTGATCTCTGGCTTCACAGCTGAGGCGAGCAGTGCCAGAGTTTTTATTCTGATCAGATGTGGTGCGGCTTCGTTTGCGCAATTCCTCGACCGTGGGCTGAACCTTTATGCGCAAATCTAAAAAATTGGCCAACTTCAAAAAGTTCTCAGGGGATCCTAAAAGGGATTCATAAGCAACAAAGGCGTATTTTTGCTTTGCCTCAGGTGAGTTTAGCGCGGCCAGCATGTCGAGACAGGCTGTTATTGCCAATCGCCCCTCGGGGAGCAAATCGATCTTCATCAAACGCTCCAACGCAGAGTATTGTGTTGCCTCAAGCAATGAAACCATTGGATGGCTGGCGCAAATCACTTCATCTGTCCATTCAGGATGCTGTGCCCACTTTCCATCGGGGCGATATGGGTGATGGTATTGCGAACTCACGACAGACATGGGGTGTCGCAAAATCACGCATCCCTTTCCCGCAGTGTTTTTGGCCATCCATGACAGAGCTCTTTGAGCAAAGACAAACTTGACGACAGTGTCTTTTGCACTGACCAAACGGACAGCGTTTTGTATCGCTGAGAGATGTGCAATGCGCATCATAGCGGGCTTGCTTGGCACCCCGCCTTTAAGAATACGAGAGAGCTCTTGCGCCAGCTCGGGGTGGTTTTCCAAGGTCTCTTCATTGGGTCTCATCCAATTCAAAGGATCGGTCGAGCGGTCGTAGGCGCTATTATACAGGTGCCAGTTCAGCGGCTCCCAATGGATGCGCGCCTCGGCAATTTTTTCCAGAACCTCCAATATCCACGTGGTTCCAGAACGTGGAGATCCAGATATAAAACACGGTGTTGAAGTGCCCCCCAACCCCCATAGACTTTTCAAAATTGTACTTTTCATTTAGCACTCACACTTTCTTGAAAATGACGAAAATGGATGGATCTACTCCGACTTTTTGAATGGCCAAACGTCGACCTGAAAAGGCCAAATATGTCATGGCAACACAACTTGCTGCGGCACATCCCTCCGGACCGAAGAGCGGGATCAAAAACAAGTTCAGAACAAACTGGATTGCCACCGAAACAAGTAAATTACGTGATGCCAGATGCTCTTGGCCACAAAACGATAAGAAGGTACTGCCAGGACCACAAATCAGCAGAAAAAATACGCCACTCACATAAAGTCGCATCGCCCAAGCGCCGTCAACAAACTCAGGGCCAAACACCCCCATGACACGGTCTGCAAATATCCAAAGGCCAAGTGTGGCTGGCACGCCTGTTATGGTCAGAACCTTTGACATAAAATACGCATGTTTTTGTAAAAGGGCTGTGTCACCTTTGCCATAGGCTTCGGCGAGCAAGGGTTTGTACTGCAGCAAAACGATGGTGCGCATCAAGCCAGCCATTTCAGCCACTCGTGCAGCGATCCTGACCAGAGCGACATCTTCTGGGCCAGCCAAAACACCAGTCATCAGCACGGAGATATGTTGCCCCAAGATGAAGCCAAACGCGACCAAGGCAAAATGCCCGCCACTCGTCAAAATTGCGCGGTGACCAGGGCTTTCCCCCACAATATCGCGGGCCCCAAAGCCATCTGCACGCAGGGACGAAAAAGTAGGATAGATGAGCAGGATCGCGACAATAAGGCTGCCAAATCCAGCGCAAACATATGTCGCCGTCACCGTCATAGCAGAGCTGCCAAGCCCCAAAGCCATGACGCTCAATCCACCAATAATCATCAAGATTGGATAAGCTATTTGTGATCCTATGATCGAACGCACAACTTGCTTCGTGCCCAGCGAAATCGCTTCAACGTATTTGCGAAAAAGTATCACCGGCAACATTAAAAAAGTACCGATCAAGGACACACGATACACACCAGCTAAATCTGTCAATTCTGACACAAGAACGCCTGTCACAGCTACGGTGAGCGTCACAGGAATGACCCAACGGCGTATAAGGTGCCAAACATGCGTCCAGCGCTCTGTCTTCGGTGCAACCGCTTTTCCGAACCGCGCGATGTCCCGCATCAAAACCTGATCAAGGCCAAAGGACAGCACTAGAATAAGCAAGGCAGAAATGGATAGGCCAAAAGACAAAAGCCCGAAAACTTCACTGCCGAACACCCGCGTCATGACGATGGTTTGAACGAATGTCAGCACAATCGCCAACACACGCACGCCCATCAGCTTTCCCAGCTTAAGCAGTATAGACTTCATGCTTTAGGGCCTTTTTGTGCATCGATAACATATTGGTAAAAATCAACAGTCTGTTTGGCTATACGGTTCCAGTCAAAGACTGAAAGATCGGGGGCTAGGCCCTTGGTCTTTTGAACCCGCGCTTGATCCAGTGCAACGGACAGCTGCGCGGCGTCTAACTCTCCATCTATCAAGCGCACCCAATCTTCTCCAACTTGGCTTCGCAACTCACGAAACAGCGCCGTGTCACTCGCCAAAATAGGTCGCCCAACAGAAAGCGCAAAAAGTGCGGCACCTGAATTGAGCACGTCGGAGTATGGGAAAACCACAAGATCGCTGCGTTGAATAGCATCAACGAGTTCATCTTCGCTCAAAAACCTGTTTTCAAAGATAACATCGCTGGTGCGTTCTGGGGGCAGGGTATTTAAAAGATTCATCAGATCGTTATCTGGGCTAGACGCACTCATTTTGCCCTTGATTGTCAGCTGCGCGCTGCCGGTTGGAAGTTGCAAAAACGCTTGCAGCAATTTATGCGCATTTTTGTACCGCGTGATGGAGCCGAAAAACAGATACCCTCCGGCCTGTGAAGACGAAGGTACGTCAGTGGACGCCAGAGCATCCTGCCCTTGCAAACTCTCTTCAATCGCCGCGAGGTAATGCCCGTGTGGGATTATAGAACTGGGTATGCCTGCAAGTTCTGGAAGCTGCTGTTCTGCGTCGATTTTTGACGCTTTAGTCATGTAGATGAGGCCATCTATTCGCTTCGTGAACCAAGGCCAGAAAACCAATTCGAGCTGTTTAGAGTTCCGCTGGCCTGTTCGCTTTAAATTGTGTGCTGTCCAGACAACCGGCGTTTGCCGAAGTGCCGCAACGGCGAACAAAAAGCGGATCAAACAGTAGCGAAACCAAAACCGCCAGCCATGGCCTGTCGCCAAGAAGACGTCAGGCCAATGAATATGCAAAACATCGGCCTTTGGTCCGAATAGAAAAGGTTTCACGCCAAATTCTGCGACGTCTACGCCCTCTTGGAGATCAACTGCTGAATATAGAAGGCTTTGAAAAGGGTTTTGTGCCCTATTCTTCGATTTAGGCCATGCTAAAACTCTCATGCCTGCTCATTTCCCTGCATATAACTTTGCCAATCAAACTGCGTTGGCATGTCCAGAACGTCTGTAAGTTCAGCGCGATCAAGAGGTTCTCGTTTTTCTCCAATTGGACGCGAGTGACGTACTTTTTCAATGGGTGTAAAGGCCGTTTCATGCGGCGCGCGAACCACGCCCATAAAGGCATCAATTCGCTTCAGGCCGTCTTGCGGATTTTCAATCATTTTTTTGTGAGAGACGATCAATACTTGGTCTGGCTCTTGACGCTGGCGGTCTTGCCAAAAGGCATAAAATGCGTCCCATTCGCGCCAGTAAGCAACATGAAGCTGTTGTTCAAAAAATGCGTCTTCCGAAGGGTACCATTCAGCTTCAAGGCCCCAGCGGAAAATCGAGTTCAGCCAGGGCTCAGGTGCACGAAAAAGAATGATGTGTTTGGTCTCGGGCGCGTAACCGCAAAGAGTATTGATCTCACGCACAGACGACGCAGACAGTGTGTTGCGATACTGATCATCCATAACAATGGTGGATTTATCCGCTTGCCATCGACAGTGCTTATGTCGCGGATCATGGCGTTTTGGATCAAGCCGATTGAGAATACGGTAAGAGCCTTGATCCAAAAGTGCCGTCAGAAAGTTTGTTCCAGATCGTTGAATCCCTTGAATGGCAACTGGGTAATTGCCCTTGGGACGTTCCCACAATCGGATCCATAGGCGCCAACATCGCACGTAAATCGGCCTAACAAGGTTTTTATATTTCTCTATTTTAAAATCCATATTTTATTTCCAACCCAATTCGCGCGCATCCAGTAAGGCCTCGAGTGTTTCCAAATCTCTATCAAACAAATGCGTCAATTTCTCGGTTAGATCCGTAGACAATGTTTCACGTATTTGTTGTTTTTGCAGAGCACGTGCTTCCGCATATTTACTAAAAAGCGAGCCAAATGCGCGCATCGGTATACTGCGCGGCTCTCGACGATATGACCCTTTGATGGGACGTGTTTTCAACAAGCTGCCAATCCGGGCTATTTTAAGCATTTTAGGATCGTAAAGGCCCACGTTGCTCTCTCCCGCCTTTATGGCAATATCCGCCGATGCATCACCTTCAACGCCAATGTGTTCAAGACACTGAACCAAGGCACCACGTAAGTTTTCTCCAACAGATTTTTGCGGGAGTACAAGAAAATTTTCTTTGGGATAGGCTTGAAACCATTTGTCCAGATAGGCCCCATACAGGCTGTATGAAATGACCGTCGCAGCACGAGAGTTTTCGCCCGCTTCATAGGCACGCAGGCACTCTGCGAGGCCTACATTTAAGGGCAGCGCAGGCAAATGCGCATGGCGCACCATATAGCAGTAGCTCGATATTGTCCGGCTGATGGGCTCGCGTAGCACAACGATAAATTTGCATTCAGGAAGCGCCGTGGAAATGCGCTCGATCGCTTGGTCCGAACATAAATAGTCTGGACGTTTGATGCCCTTGATCGTTCCGCTTGGGGCCGTCTCAGAAAAGGTTTCCCAAGGTTGCGACGCAAAATCAGGATCCTCAAAAAAGGGACTTTCCCCCATGGGCATGAAAACCGATGGATGAAGGCGAAGGCTGTCTTGCAACGCCGACGTCGCGGCCTTTTGTGCACCAAGGATAATGAAATCGATCATGTTCTCGCCTTTCTGCTCCAAACGATTTTGTGCGTTTTCGCAAACTGCATTATGTAAAAACACAAAAACGCAGATGCGAATTGTGGGGCAACACCATTCAGCGCACCCCTCATGATGATGACGATGAAGCCCATAAGTATCGCATATAAAAAGACAGATTTTGCCACAGGTACTTGAGCTAAGCTCGGTTTTGCAAGGCTTTCTATTCGATAAACCCAGTAGGCAAGTAACCCAAACACCAAAACGGGTCCAACATATCCAAACGCCATGAGAGCCTCTGCTGGCAAAGGACTTGAAACATTTGTGTACCAAAAACTTAACCCATTGGCGACAATGTCGCCGGTATCAATTGGCTTTCCGTGCCAAATTCCTCGGGGGATAAAAAACAACAGCACCCCCAAGAAGTTTTCACCATAGCGGATACCGCCGATATCTTCGCTCAGATACTGGACCGTAGAGGTGATCTGCATAAATCCGTCAAAATCGACACGTAAAAGATAGGCAGAAATAGCACTTAAATCAGCGCGTCTTGCGAACCCAGCCCAGTTCAACTCTCCTGCGCCCAAAGATTTGATGACAGGGAAAACAATGAACAACATAAACACTGCCGCTCCAGCCACGAGCGCTTTGACCCGTGGGTAAAAATAGTTAACGAACATGGTGCTGATGGCTAAAAAAAGCCCGAACAGAATGAACCGCGGCAGCGCTGGAAGGTAGTAGATCACAGAAAAAACGGGGGCATAAATGACGAGAGCATATATGTTTTGTCTCTTTATTCTGCGGCTTTGAACATTCTTACACAGATACAACATCATCACGATCGCCAAGAGGCCAATAGAGCGACACATAAACAAGAATTGCTGTGTCAAGCCGCCGAAATTCGCACCGGCGCGTTCGAACCTTGCCACAAACAAATTCGATGGACCCGCGCCGAGCGCGAACAGCGTCGCCACCGCGGCAAACCCCCAAGCCCATTTGGTGTAAAAAAGAGCGTCCTGTGAAGACAACGTAAGTGGGGTGGGGGTGTGAGCATGAGTTGTTTTGTGCGCAGCCAGCAGCCATCCGAGGTGATAGGAAAGGTGGCTGAGCGTAATTAAGCCAAACCCACCCGCCATATACTGTGGCTCCAATTTAGCAAACCAAGGGAAGACACCCACTGAAATTTGCAGGCTTGCCGGTACTGCGATGAAAAATAGCAAAAAGAATTCGAACATGAACGAGACACCGCCTTTACGATCATCAAGTATCATGGCGAGAAAACACAACGCACTTGCGAACACATAGGTGATCGACATTCCAAGCACCACGGCATTGGATGCCACAAAAGGCGACATGACAGTGAGCACGAACAAGATAGGCAATGACACCAGTGAAATGAGGGTCGCTATTTGGTTCATGAGTGTTCCAAGTGTTTATGCCACTGCTCAGAAACTTTAGCTGAAGAATATGCGTCGGCCAGTGCGCATTGCTGGGTTTGCACGATAGCAAAGTGCTCACTGTCAGCAGCCAGAGATTCAATATGACGTTCCACAGCTTCGACGTCGATTTCATCAAATAATCCGCTCGGACCCAAGGGAGTAAAGATGCCACGTGGCCCTATATGATCTGAGGAAATAACGGCAAGGCCCGCTGCAATAGCTTCGACAATCACGATGCCAAAAAGCTCTTCCCATGTTTTGGTGCGTTGCGACAACAGCATCAAAACATCGTGGTCAGACATTGTTTGCGCCAGTTGTGTTCTATCGTAAATCGGACCCAAAAAGGTCACGCCGTGGGCCTGTGCCGCTTTAACTTCAGGAACAAGCGGTCCGTTGCCCACAACAGTGAGCGTCACGCCTTTTGTATGCAAACGAGACATCAAATCCAAAAGGATCAAGATACCTTTTTTTTCTGAAATCTCACCCACATAAATCAGTTTTAAAGGACCATTTTCACGGATTGTGCGCGTGCGCCCAGCTTTGAAAAAAACCTCTGGAACCGCATGCGGAATGACAGTGGCATCGGCGCCGGTTTCTTGCTTCACCGTCTGCGCGACGATGGGCGTCACGGCGATGACTTTGACATTGGGGTGAGCAACAAAGGCTTTCCACTGACGCTGCATGTAGCGTGCGAACCACTGTGGGCGCGGCTGGCGTGGCGTTTTATCGAACCGCCAGTCATGCCAAGATGTCTGGTACAAAATGCGATTGCGACGTGCGAGTTGACGATAGATCAAGAGCCGCCAATCCCATGGCGCGAAACCAAAAACAATCGTCTCGTCTTTTACGAAAGGGATTTTAAAACGAAATGCCAAATCACCAAGCGCGTTGCGTGTTCGTTTCACAAAGGGCGTCTTGTCCCGCAGCCAAGCGCGAAGCCATTCTTTGCTCACGCTGTAGCGATGCGTCCCAACAAGTTCTACATCGCCATTTTCTGCGAGCTCAAACAAAGCTGGGAAGTATTTTTGAGGATTGGTCTCATGCAGAATTCGAAGCTTTGGAACGCTCATGCCACATCTTCACAAATATTCAAAAGCGCTTCTGTTTGAGATTTCCAAGAATATTTCGCGGCTTGTACGCGCCCGGCTTGGGACAGGTTTTCCCAAAGATCAGGTTCCGTCATGAGGCGATCAACGGCAGCCGTAATCGAGCTCAAGTCATCTGGGTCGCAGTAAACGGCAGCGTCGCCACAGCGTTCTTGCAAGCTGGGAATTGAGGAAGACACAACCGCACAGCCAAGAGTCATTGCTTCGATCGGCGGCAGCGGGCTTGCTTCGTAAAACGACGGGAAAACCAAAAAGCGTGCGTGCTTGAAAGCATCGTATATTTTAAGCGGATCGTTGATTTGGCCCCACATTTCAAGTCGGTCTTTAATATCCTCTGGCACATCCACCGAGAGACTTTCAAAGACAGAAGATCCCGCCCCAATGACCACAAACTTCATATCAGGATAGGTTTGTAAAAACGTCACCGCGGCCCTCAAAACACTGTCCGCATTTTTGCGCTTACTTAGGGAACCTACGTAGATACCATGTCCGCGTTGTTCTTTATCAGGCACACCGTCTGATAAAAACGCTGTTGCAACTGCGTCTGGCAATCCACCGTTTTGCAGTCCGTGAAAACCGGACAGGCCTGCCAAAAAAGGGTAGTGGCGTGACATTGCTTTCTTTTCAGCCAAAGACACCGTCACGACCGCATCACTTTTGCGCAGCACAAGCGGAATAAGCGTCGAATAAAAGGCCTTGAACTTCCAGCTATAAGCCGTCGGAAAGTATTTATAGGACAAATCATGCACCATCGTCACAACCCGCGTGGTTTTGGACAACAACGACACAACAGGCGCGGTATTTCCAAGACACAGCAGCGTCTTGCCTTTGCACAATTTGGGCAATTCAAGCTGTTCCCACAGATGCCCCGAAAAACGGCCTGTTCGGGTAAACTTGATAGATTTCAAGACAGGCTCAGCGACGATATTCCCTTGCGCCGGCAGCAAGACAATAGGCGTCGGAATGTCCCCGGCTGCCGCCATTTCATCAAGAGCGGCCAAAACTTCACGCTGGACACGCTGAACCCCCGTGACATCTTGGAGCAAAAATCTACCATTCAGCACAATTTCAGACGGCATTTGTTTTGGCATTTGAGACTCTTTGATAATCAATGTGGTAGCATGGTTTCTTCCCTACCCTAAATAGGCAAAAAGAACACAATAAAATACCTGAAATAAAGCTTGGAATCTAAATTTTCCTGCAAATTGCTTGCTCTAAAGGCACAATAGCTGCGTATTCTTTGGAATCGAAAATTAGTCGCTTTTGGTGTATCTTGACCTCCGCTATATTTGTAAAAATAGTAAGAGGCTCGATAGAATAATGGCAGCAAAGTTTATATTATGGAGCGGCCTGACCAGCATTCTCCTAAGCGCCACTTATACTGAAGCGGCAGAACTCGACGTTCCTGTGTCAGTGTTTGGCACTCCAGGTTTAATTGACATGCCAACAGGCGAAGTTTTCACTGACGGGCAAGTGATCCTGACGACTGACATCTCTTCTATTGCTCAAAAATACACGTTGTCTTTTCAGATAACGCCTAGGATGTTTGGGAGTTTTCGGTATTCCATTATTGACGATTACGATGGGGTCGGCAACAATCGTTATGATCGCAGTTTTGATTTTGGATACTTGCTTCTCAAAGAATCTGAATGGCGCCCCTCAGTGGCTATCGGGCTTAGAGATTTTGGCGGCACAGGGCTTTATAGCTCCGAATACATCGCTGCGACCAAACATCTAGCGAATAACAGTCTGTCGATCACTGGCGGTATCGGGTGGGGACGCCTAGGCTCATATGGTAGCTTCTCAAACCCACTGTCGATTTTCAGTGATATATTTGACACGCGCGGCGACGGCCCAACCAGTATTTCCGAAGTCGGCCAGCTGGAAATAGATCAATGGTTTCGTGGTGATGCGGCTTTGTTTGGCGGAGTTGCTTGGCAAATAAATGACCGTATTGCGTTCAAGGTCGAGTATTCATCTGATGCTTATACTCAAGAAACCAGTAAAATCGGATTTGAACACAAATCACCGATCAATGCTGCTCTTTCCTATGGATTTCAAAACGGGGTCGACGTGTCAGTCTACTCCTTATACGGGTCAGAGTTCGGCATCATGGGGTCTATAGCTCTGTCGCCTCAAAACCCTAAATTTCCAAGCGGTATTGAGGAAGCCCCCTCTCCTTTGCTCCCACGTCAAAGCCAAGCGGCACTGTCATGGGACGCAGGCAGTGTGCGTCAAAAAGACAGTGCGCTGTTCGTAGCGTTGGACGACCAAGGCATCGCGCTGGAAGGCATCAAAATCGAGGGCTCTACAGCAACAGTACGCATTGAGAATGGTCGCTTCCCAGCTCAAGCTCAAGCATTGGGTCGTACAGCACGTATTTTGGCGAATAATTTGCCGAGCAACATCACAACCTTCAAATTGGAATCCGTTGCCAACGGGATCACAACCTCACGCACAACATTGCAGCGCCGCGATCTAGAAGCGCTTGAATATGATCTTGAAAACAGCTGGAAAAGTTTTGCACGCGCCGATTTTGAAGATGCCGCGCGCAGCGAAGCTGAGACCATTGAGGGCATTTATCCCAAATTTGATTGGCGTCTGACACCCTATCTTGACCCCTCCTTATTTGATCCAGACAACCCCGTGCGCGCCGATGTGGGGCTGCAATTTGAGACCTCTTATGAACCGGCCAGCGGTCTGATTTTGTCGGGTACAGTGCGTCAACCGGTGATAGGAAACCTCTCAACCAGCACGCGGGAATCAAATTCTGTTTTGCCACATGTCCGCACCGACGCGGCTGAATACGCCAAGCAATCTGATTTTCAAATTAAAACCCTGACGGCCGAGTATTTCTTCCGCCCCGGCCAAAACCTATATGGGCGCGCCACAGCAGGCTATCTTGAAACCATGTATGGCGGTGTCTCAGGCGAAGTACTTTGGAAACCCGTCAACGGAAACTTGGCCTTTGGCGCTGAACTCAACTACGCAGTCAAACGTGATTTCGACCAGCTGTTCGGCTTTCAAGACTATGACATCGTGACCGGCCACGCATCGGCTTACTACGATTTCGGTGGCGGATATTTGGGACAGCTTGATGTCGGACGCTATCTTGCGGGTGACTATGGGGCGACGGTGTCTTTTGATCGCGAATTTGACAATGGTTTCCGTGTTGGCGCGTTTTTCACGCTCACCGATGTGTCCTTTGACGATTTCGGCGAAGGCTCCTTTGACAAAGGCATTCGTTTTTCTGTCCCTGTGGATTGGCTCACGGGGTCGGCCACTCAAGGCGGGTACGGCACAACCATTCGTCCTGTTTTGCGTGATGGTGGCGCGCGATTGGATGTACGCAATAGACTTTATGACGTCGTCAGAGATAGCCATACAACCGAGTTAGAAGACCGTTGGGGGAGGTTCTGGAGATGAGTTTTACAACTGCCTTGCGGCCCTTTGGCCTTGCCCTCACCCTGATCGCAGGCCTCACCGCCTGTTCCTCAGATCCTGACAACTCCAACCTGTTGGCGGACTTCATCGGCGGGAAGGATGCAATAGAGCCAGACGAAACCTTTTTGGCCTATGAGGCCGCTGGTGCGCCAGAATTGATCATGTCGCTTCAGTCCATCCCAAATGCGTTTACGGCTTTCGTGCGCCAAACAACGAACGCCAAGGGCGAAGAGACATGGATCTCATTGGACCGGCTGTCTTTGGGAATGAAAGACGGTATGATCATTGCCACACGGGGCTTGGGGGCTGATCAACTTGCTGCGGATCCTTATCAAACCCTTGCAGCGCTCAAAGCCGGGCGTAATGGCATCACAGAGCGGTTTATCACGCATATCAATGGCGAGAGCCAAGCCGAAATACTCGCGTTTCGCTGCAGCGTGACCTTTCAAAAGCAAGCCCCTGTCGACTTAGGCGGCTATACTGCCAATACCGATCTATATTACGAGGACTGCCGCAACACGCAAACCAAGTTTCGTAATTTCTTCTGGGTGGAACGCGACAGCCGTCAGCTGGTGCAATCGCGTCAATGGATCAGCGAAAACTTGGGGTATGTCGCGTTGCGAACCTTGCCTAGATAACCCTATCTTTTGGCCGCGCGCACTTTGACATACCCCAAAAAGGCTTGTTCGACGGAATGCAATCGCGGGTGGCCAGAGGCCGCCCAATAGGCACGCCAATCCGCCTCAAGCGCGTAAACATCCCAACCGGGTGCGATGTCGCGCGCGCGCTCGAACACAGCCCCAGGCAACGGCCCAAGTGTGGGCCCATCGTTTTCCAAAACCCGCGCGCGGGCCGTAAAGCGGATGATGTCACCCTCTTCTTCTGCGATCTCATAATCGGGCAACTGATTGGCCACGATCATATCGCGGATCATTTTGCGAAACACACGGCGCGGACTGGCCGATCCTGATTTTTTCAGCAGGGTTTGCACCGACACCCGCCAATAGTCTTGCTTACCGCAATGTTTGCGCGCCAGCTCATAGACCCGACGTTCCAGCGGTTTGCGCAATCTGAAATAATCGCGGCTGAGCGTCAGAACCGACTTCGACATAACGGCTCTAAACAGCCATTCCGACAAGGTGACTGAGACATTCAACATCCGCCCACCGCGGGTTTTGCGCTCGATTTCCCAGCTTTCAATCAGGCCAAATCCAGATGTCACCTCATGGTCACCGATCACGATGTTGGTTTTGATCCGCGTGCCTGCGAGACGATCAAAAGCTTCTGTCAAACGCCGGTAAGAGTCCCCACTGGTTTCGCGATTTGTCGCCACCAACAAATCATGGGCAGTCAAGGTCAGCGTGCGGCTGATCGCGCGCCCCATGTTGAGCGCCGCCATCAATTGGCTGACGCAAAAAATCAAAATATCTTTGTCGTGGATCGTCGCCAAACCTTTGACAGAGGGCGTGACCTCGATCTGGGTTCCGTTGTGTTCGTAAGACAAAATGCGTCTGTCGGGACGCGTGGACAGCGAGAACATCGGATGCTCCATCGTCGCCAAATCATCCTTGGGAATAGCATCAAAAATATCGCAAAGAAAAAAATCAATTTGCGGATGCCGGTCAGGTAAAAGCCCCCCTGCCCCAGCAGTTGTCACTGCGCCTGCCATGCTTGTCCCTGACTGCTCATCATTGAAGCGAATTCACTGTTTCCCCTTCGGGGTTTTATTAACACCCAGCTTAAAGATAGGAGCTTGAACGGTCCAGTCCTTCCAACGTGGGTTCAGAGTCGCTTGAACGTGGGTTCAGAATCACCCTATCGTGGGTTCAGAGTCGCCTATGGTTTTCAGATCGCATTTTTTTTGTTTTATTTCATATAGATATAGAATTCACCTTGACCCCTTAACTAATAAATAACTTAAATATAACACTGCATTTTTTTTCTGACCCATTATTCCAACCCGCGCCCCACTTTAAAAACACCAAGCTTTTCAACAAATTGATTCGCAATGGTACAGTTTTACTTCCATGTGTCGCTTTTTGCAGTATTCTAATGAAAACGCGGCATATGAGGTTTGGCAATGACCAAAGACAGCACCATCCAGCCCCCCTATTTCAACATCGATCCTGATCAAGCCATGCTTGATCTCGAAGCACCTGTGAACACAAAAGGCTTTGCCAGTATCGCAGAAGCCTGCAGCCGAGGACGTGATGATCTTGCCTCTCGGGGCATGAATGAAGCAGGTCACAAAAAGCTTAGACTGTTTTCCACATGGGAAATCACCCGCTATCTCATCCCAGTTGCCACACCACATTTCAGGCGCGTGTTGCGATCCAATCCAGATTTACCTCAAGGCAGTTCTGAAACAGATGGCGGTGCAAAATGGTTCACCCTCGATGAGGTTCTGAAACTGCGCGCGCATTTCGCAGCTGAAGGATCTAAGAGCAAAGAATACGTGCCTTACCGGCCAAAAGGCCTGCCTGCAAAAATCGTTGCTGTCGCCAATTTCAAAGGCGGCGTTGGCAAAACCTCTACGGCTGCGCATTTGGCGATGTCAGCTGCTTTGGATGGGTACAAGGTTCTGGTGATTGATCTGGACAGCCAAGGATCGATGACCTCCATTTTTGGTGGTAAGGTCGAGGACGAATGGGGCACGGTGTTCCCTTTACTGGCCCGTCACTACGCCACACACCAGCGTCAGGCCAACCAGTCCCGTATGGATCGTGGAGAGGCCCCAGTGCCCCTTGATGAGACCCTCACAGAGGCCTTGAAGGTCAAAGCCCAAAACGTGATCCAATCGACCCATTGGCCAAACATTGATTTGATCGGCGCGCAGCTTAATTTGTATTGGTCCGAATTTCAAATTCCAGTGTGGCGCATGCAGGGCCGTGGCTGGAAACTTTGGGATGCTCTCACGGATGTGTTGGAAGCAGACGGCGTACTTGATGACTATGATATCGTGTTCCTCGACACCCCCCCTGCCCTCGGCTATCTGACGATCAACGGTTTGGCTGCGTCTGACATTTTGCTGGTGCCTCTTGGGGCGTCGTTCTTGGAGTTCGATTCCACAGGCCGTTTCTTTGACATGCTGCATTCCACCTTTCAATCTATTGAGGACGGAGAAAACATGGCAGCGCGGGCTTTGGGCCGCGAGGAACTAAACTTTGAATGGGATGCCGTGCGCACGGTGATCACCCGCTATGATGGGGCACAACAAGGTGAGTTAGGGTCTTTGATGCAGGCTTACTTGGGCAAAACCCTGTCGCCTCACAGGCAAGATTTCACCGCTTTGATTGGCCAAGCCGGCGAGCAAGTGAATGGCATCTATGAAGCCGATTATCGCGATTTCAACCGTGAAACCTATGCCCGTGGTCGCCAGACTTTTGATGAAACCTATGCAGCGTTCAAACGGTTGCTTCTGGGCAGCTGGCGGCGCGACGAGATAGACGCACAGGAGATGACGCATGGCGAAACGTAAAAGACTGACCCCTGCCCGTTCGAATTTTCTTGGCGGTGATGACCCAATCGCCCCAAATGAAGCCGAAATTGAGGCGCAGGCTCCTGAGGCCAAAGCGATGTTTTCGATGGGTGTGGCCAAAACCACAAGTCGCCCGCCGATCGCGCATGTCGCAGGCGAAGCGGCGATGACCGCGGCGCTCACTGAAATGACTGACATGGTGGCCAAGGCCCGCTCTGAGGGGCGTATCGTTGAGGTGTTGAGCCTCACGCAGATTGATATGGACCATCTTGTGCGTGACCGCGTTCATGTCCATAGCGATGATTTAGATGTACTTAAATCCAGCCTAAAGGCCCGTGGTCAGCAAACACCCATTGAGGTTGTGGATCGCGGGGCAGGGGCTGAGCCGCGCTATGGTTTGATCTCTGGTTGGCGCCGTATGGTTGCGCTTTCTGAGATCGGCACGCCTGAAGTTTTGGCCATTGTACGCCAGCCGAAAACCTCTTCGGATGCTTATGTCGCGATGGTGGAAGAAAACGAAATTCGCTCTGACATTAGCTTCTATGAGCGTGCTCGTGTTGTGGTCAAAGCTTTGGAGCAGGGGGTTTATACAGACCCTAAACAAGCTCTTCAGACTCTGTTTTCAAATGTTTCGCGTGCGAAACGTTCCAAGATTAAAAGTTTTATGGTCCTCGTTGAAACTCTAGACGGGGTCTTGCAGTTTCCGTCGGCCTTGAGTGAACGCACAGGTCTTGAACTGGCCAAAAGAATTCAAGCGGACCCTGCCAATGCTGAGGCTATGAAAGCGCGGCTCGCGCAAGCAAAGCCGACTTCAGCTGAGGCTGAGGCCGCTGTGTTGTTGATTGAAAAGCGCGCAAACGGGGCCCGCCCCAAAGCATCAAAACCCGTGACCCAAGTCAAAGTCACCTTTCATCCGAAAGATGGCCGTGCGGAACTAACGGGGGAGGGCGTTGATGAGGCGCTGATAAGGGATTTGAACATTTGGCTGAAAAAACGCCAGTCGTAAAACACGCATTGCCAATTCTTGGCATTTGTTTCGCATGCGAAACAAAAAATATTGCATAGGCCTTACGATCATGAAGCCCATATCGCAGTTCTTGCTTTTTTTTGGGTGATGCATCGTGATCTGTGCTCAGGTAGGTGCCAAGCGTTGTTATCGTATGGCGGGCGTGTTAGCCGCTTCACCGCAGTCCTGAAGAACACAAACAAGCGCACCGAACCGATCATGGGCAAAATCTTAAATGCCATGAAAGACCTGCGCCAGTCGCCCGAAGATCTATTACGTTTGATCGAGGTCGTGAGTTCATGAACTGGCCGTATCTGCCAGTCGAGATCGGAACACAGACCTGGTTCTGCAACCCCTCTACGCAAGTATTTAGCAAACGCGCCAAGGTTAGCTGAACGTGAGTTCTACCTGCTTTGGGCCCTTGAAAATGACCTCTCCGGCGCGATCATCATGGGTATGAACGTTCCGGATATTGATTTCACATCACGAATTGGAATCATTTGCATCGCAATGATTCAGCCTGATAAATACTTTCATATTTCAACTTTGTGTCTTGTTCAGAAGCCGTTTTTCAGGTGATCCAACGTTCGCTAGGGCAGGGGGGAACGTGCGTAATTGATGGCGCTTGAAGATTTCTTTGACCGAATGTGATCCAATCCTGACCCATGTATCCCCGTGAGTTGTTGAAACAAGTTCTCTTCGCGAGGCGAAAGTCTCCGGTTTTCGACCATTTCATATTTTCAATTGCAAAGGAGGGCAGGGGGGGCGACGTCAACGTTAAAAGCGATGACGAGGGCCAAGGATTTGACGACCATTCTAAACGATAGGAATGGAAGGGCGTTTGCATCTCTGTGGGCCGCAAAACGAACTTGCTATGTCCCGTCTTCGAGGGAAAATAGCAATACGACCTTCGGTATATTGATGTTCTATCGGCCCTGCGGCCTGATACAATTTTGTACAGATTACGCAGCTCTGTACTTTATTGCGTAAGGCATTGAAATATTTTAAATTTACAAAAAAACGGTATTTTTTCCTAGGCATGAGTTTTTTTGATTTAAAATCATCCCCTTAGGAGCTCCCTGGACCGGGGGTCCATTTTCGGGCCACTTTGGCCCGTCCAATATTTTTAGCCTATTATATGCACCTATAAAACATAACATTGATTATCAGATTTATAGGCACTGCTGTCGGGCGGTCTTAGAAACTACAAATTTCACGATATCTAACGGATCAATTTCAAGCCCCCTCGCCACAACAATCAAGTCAACTACATCAATTTGGCTCTGGTCGTACAACCCGCGCGGCAGCCTTGGCGCTTGGTTTTATTCAAATTGGCAAATAGGTAAACGTCATTGATGTCTTGGGTCGACAAATTCCAAACGGATCGTCATCCAAACGATCGCCTATCAGTCGCTGCAATGGGCGATCCCTGTCAGCTTGCGCACTTTGTTGTCGTGGCCCTTCCGACATTTTTTGGATAGCGAGACAGCAGTGCAACGCGCGGCATCGCAAATCCCCTGGGACTTTTGACTTTGGCCGGGCAGCCTGGGCTGGTGTTGCCAAGGTCGCCATCAAGAGCGTGGCGCTGAGT
>NZ_JBBMQI010000027.1:0-22598 GCF_038899935.1 Pacificibacter sp. AS14 | reverse complement strand
TCATCTTTGCGTTCCTCAAGGATTGTCTCAAACGAGTTTTTCAATGCGCGCAGGCCTTTGCGCACCGTGATCCCTTGGCCGTCGCGAGGGCGATGTCAAACTGCTCAGCAAAGGCGCGCTGCGTGGGAAGTTTGGTTCCCGGCACTAATTTGCCTGTTTGGATCGAGCGGGCCATCGTATCGGCGAGGGTCAAGTATCTGGCTTTGGGCATCGTCTCACTGTATCTATGACAATTTAAAAATTGTTATATCTCCGTCTTCTTGGTATTTGGATCTCAAGCCAATTCCCAAGGTGTTTAAATGACAAAAAAGGTTTCCGCCTCGCTACTTGCACTCGGGCTATTCACGGTGACATTCGCGGTGAATCTGCAAGCACCGCTGTATGATGTTTATGCGGCTGAAAGTAATGTTGGCGCGACGGCTGTGACGGTCGCATTTGCGGCCTATGCCGCTGGCCTTATGCCGACCCTTATGCTGCTTGGTGGGTTGTCTGATCGCATCGGTCGCCGGATACCAATTGCGATGGCTCTGCTGCTCGGAGTGGTCGCAACTGTGCTTTTGGTGCAGGTTCCAAGCTGGAGCAGCCTCGTGATTGCGCGGCTCTTTCTTGGAGTTGGAACCGGCCTCGCGACAACGGCAGGAACGGCTTACATGACCGAAATACTTGGCGAAGATCGATCCCGCAGCGCAGCACTCATTGTCACATCGGCCACGTCTCTCGGCTTTGGTGGAGGTGCGTTGGCCACTGGTATCAGCCTTGGCTTGCAAGGACCGACGCTTCTTCCTGCCAGTTACATTGCATTGATTGTCGCAGCACCGCTCCTGGCAATCATTTCATTAGTCTTGCCCCGCGTAGATCGTCCGAAACAAGTGTCGGTCTTACGCCTGCCGGTATTTCCGAAAGGGATATGGGTGTTTGGAGTGGCCATGGCCCTAGCTTGGTCCACCACGGGCATGACAATCGCGGTGGTGCCGCTGGAGTTAGCAGCAAACGGTCTTGGCGGCTGGACGGGTCTGGTGATCTTTCTCGCGATTTTCGTAGGATTTCTCTGCCAGCCGATTGCCCGTCGTATGACCAATAGCCAATCCCTCGCCTTGGGCTTTGTGCTGATCCCACTCGGATTTTTGGTTCTCCTAGCTGGCGTCTGGCTACATCTCCTCGCCTTAGTGCTTATCGGAACATGCATCACGAGCGCTGCTAGCTATGGTTTCAGCTACCTTGCATCGCTTTCTGAAGTCTCCCTTCGCGCTCCACAGGATCGCGCTCGGGCGACGGCTGGACTATTCGTTTATGCTTATTTTGGATTTTCTCTTCCCGTGATTGCCAGTGGCGCTTTGGCCGATATGCTTGGCCTGCTGACGGCTATGACCGTATTCTCAGCCGTGCAGATTGTAGTCACAGTTATCATCGTCACTATGTGGAAACGGCAGTCCGCGAGACCTACCGCAAACGCACCATCACCGACTTTCTAAGGCAGGGTATCTTGATCGAGACGGGGCGGCGGCACTGCAAGAACGGTTACACGGTCATTTACCGCATTGTTCTCGAACGTGTGGCTTCGATGGAAACCACTGCGGAACCCGATATCATGACGGGGTTCAGGCTGGACCCCAAACCATCCTAAAACCATCTATAACTTTGTCCGTCGTCAGGTTTTTGGAACCAATAGCATTTACCTCAACAGTCCATGAAGTCCTTCGGTCATTTGTAATAGATACCCTGTGATATGTCTTCACGGCGGCATAAATCGGCATTCGACCATTGTCCTCGGACCAATGGCGGACAAGGTCTCATTGTCTTCGCCCCGCAGACCGTCCAAAACGATGCGGATCTTCTCGTCAGATTGACCCGTACATTTGAAAAATAAGGCATTATCCACGATGAGTGGGGTCGGTGGTTCGCATGCCGATTATCAGAATTTACCCGATCAAGGTGTAAACCCCGATAATGGCGCTTATGGTAAGAGTCGTCCAAACGGCTAACTTAGTCTCGATAAAGCGCAAATGCGCAATAATAATTGCACATTTAGGGTTTAAGTTGAACAAACTATCACGCTGTGCACTATAGTAAAAAAACAAGTTGCGAGTAGAGACTATTCAACGACGCCAGTATTCCTCGGAGGCATGGTTACAATGTCTGCAGGTAACAAAGTATCAATGATTTGGATGAGCCGACCATGAAATTTGTACAAACATCACATGGCAAGATTGCCTATCAGGACACCGGAAGCGCCGGTTTTCCTCTTTTACTGATCCACGGAAATTCGACCAGCCACGAGGTGTTCCGGAATCAACTGAACGGAAAGATTGGGCAGAGTCATCGTTGCATTGCCTTTGATCTGCCCGGACATGGTGCGTCGGATGATGCTCTGGATCCAGATCGGTCCTACAATATGGCCGGCTACGGTGACGTCGCACGCGACCTAATGGAGGGGCTTGGGATCGACCGCTATGCTGTTCTTGGCTGGTCCTTGGGCGGTCACATTGCCCTTGATTTGAGTGCTCAAACCGATGCGATTTGCGGTATGATGATTTCCGGATCTCCACCGATCACCCAAGGAAAGGGCGCGATAAACGAAGGCTTTGAAGGCGATATCGAGCACTCTTTGGGATCCAAACAGATCTTCAACGAAGAGGATATTGATACTTTCGCCCACGTCACCTGTGGTTCGGGCGCCCCTTATGATCCGTTTTTGCAGAAGGTTGTCGCGCGGTGCGACGGGCGCGCGAGGTCTTTGATGATGGCGAAGCTCGCCTGTGGGGTAGGCCGCAATCAGCAAGAGCTGGCGATAAATAGTAAAGTACCCCTAGCGATAGTGAACGGTGCTGAGGACGCGTTCATAAAAAACGATTTTATCGCCGCGCTGGACTACCAGAATCTGTGGGATAGCAAGGTACACGACCTACCTGGAATCGGGCACGCGCCGTTTTGGGAAGCACCGGACGTGTTTGATCCCATATTGCAGCGCTTTCTGAACGACCTTAGCGTGTAGCGCTGCCCATAAATGCGCCAAAGGTCCCCCTGACGGCCTGATAAACCTGTGATGACAGTAGACCACTCAGGGGTCTCCTGTTTTACTTACAGTCTATTCAACTCGGGAGTATTGGGCTGGTCTGAATGCGCAAAATACATCAAAAATTGGAAGAGTCTCTGTATGGAGAGGTCATCGCTGCCTCAATGAATCCGCTCATGCCGGAGGCTGAGTTTTTCTCAACGGTAGGTGAGCTTGTCGCCATATTGGGTTTTTCAAATTTTTCCTTCGCGTCTTCGCGATCTTGCGTGCGTGGGGTGGAAAACGAAATTGTGTTAGATAACTACGATTCCGCATGGCGCCAAAGTTATTCGGACAACAACTATGCCGCACTGGACCCGCTTTTTTCAGGTTCGGTCAAATCTCTTACACCGTTTTTTTGGGGCCACGCGGAATTTCTGGAGGCGTACGACCGTGAGACAAAAGAGCTGTTTGAAGCTGCAAGTGACCATGGTGTCAAATATGGCATCACCTATCCAGTCCATACCAAGCAAAGTAAAACCTGCCTGTTTTCGGTGAGCAGAATGCGACCGATTCATCTCGAACAGGAAGCGATCAAAAACCGGTTTCAGAAGCTTTCCACGCTTTCGAATTACATTTCAACGTATGTGTTGGCGCAAAACACCCCTGACGTACCGCTGTCGCATATCGTGCTGACTGATCGACAAAGGGAATGCCTGTTGTGGACGTTGGAAGGCAAGACATCTTGGGAAACCGCGAAAATCATAAACCGTAGCAAAGCTACGGTTGAATTTCATCTTCAAAAATCGATCAAATTGCTGAATGCATCGAACAAGGTTCACGCTGCAATCATGGCTTCCAAATCTGGTTTGATCTGAAACGCGCCGCCTGACCTTCGATATTTTGTCGTTTAATGGGAAAGCCTGACCCGCGTGTGCAGGTCAGGCAATTGGCTTACTTCATCCAATCAGGCTCAACAAACGCGCCGGTCAGATACTGGTCGGGTGAGAAAAGAACGCGCTCGCCTTCCTGAATTTGGTAAAATTGCAGCGGGACGTGGGCATCGTCTTGCAGCGCAAGGTGCGTCGCAGGGTCAAAGGCAACGACACCCAATGCTGTCTGGTGCGTCGAGGCACCGATAGCCTCGCCAATTGCAGCACGGTCTGCTGGGTCACCAACTTCTTGCAAAGCATCCGCATAGATGTAGACCATCTCATACAGCATAGCGCCGTATGTTCCTGTCTCCAAACCGTATTCGTCTTGGAACTTGGCCATCACTTCTGCAGCACGCGGGTTCTTTGGTGTGTTGAGAATACCGCCCAGCAGATTGTAGACAACGCCGTTGGAATTCTCTTTGGTCAGCTCGAGGAATTCTGGAACCGAGGGCGCATACTGGATGAAAACAAGGCTGTCTGTGGGGTTTTCCTTGAACTGTGACATGAAGGTCGCAGCGTTTGATGACACATAGTCAGTGTTGATCAGCAAAGCCGGCGGGTCTTGGCGTACTTTTGCAAGGAACCCGCGCCAGTCGTTGATCTCTCCAAATGGCAGTAGCTCGTTTTGCGTGATTTCCCAACCTGCCGCGGAAAAGGATTCGACGATGCCGTCTGCGATTCCTTTGGAGTAGGGGTTGTCCGAGGAAACGATGGCCAGTTTTTTGTTGGGAAGATCCAGCGTACCTGCTTCGGCGAGGCCTTCGATAACTGGCAGAACGCCAGTGTTGTAGCCGTCGAAAGAGGGCGTGAGAGACCAGATCGTACCAAAATCGTCTGGGCTCGGAGAAATGATCGCTGCCGTTTGTGGTGACTGCGCGCCGACCATATAGATCATTTCCTGTTCGGCCATCGTTTCGATCTCAAAATTTGTGGTCGAGGCGTATCCCGTGAGAACGGCACCCATATCTCTGTTGGACAGTAACCGCTCTACCGATGTCGCAACGGAGGATGCGCTGCGGTCTTCCACGTCACCCACGACGAGCTCAAAGGTATAACCTCCGATGCCGCCTTGTGCGTTGATCTCCTTAATGGCGAGCTCTGCGCCATTGACCATTTCTTGCCCGTCAGCGGCGGCACCACCCGAGATCGGTGCAAGTACACCGATTTTGATGACCTCTTGCGCAGATGCGCCATGGGCCGAAACGGCCAGAGACAGGCCAGCTACGATGGCTGCAATAAAATTTCTTCTCTTCATTGTCATAATATTCTCCCTTTCCTTTTTTGTTTTAGGTATTTGGTTTGACAGCGTCAGTCAGGCGCTCCATGAACGCCATGCAGGCGGCGATTTGGTCCTTTGCGACCCATTCATCTTCGATATGTGCTTCGCTATCTCGGCCAGGACCGCAGACCACGGCGGGAATACCTGCATTATCAAATATGCCAGCCTCGGTCGCAAAACTGGCAGATGAGGTCTGGTTCTGGGCCGCAAACCGTTTGACCAGTGTTTCCAGCTCACTGCCTTCTTTCGCACTGAGGCTGGGAACGTCATAGGCGACCTCAGTATCGATGGTTGCATTCGCAAATGCGCTTCGCAAGTCTGGCAGCACTTTGGTTTGTATGAAGGTTTCCACACGTTCTTGAATCATCGCCTTATCGCCGGGCCATGCTTCGCGAATGTCCCATTGGATCACACAATCCCCTGCAATGAGGTTGCGCGCCGTGCCGCCGTGTATCACACCGCAGGTCGTGGTGGAGTAGGGAACCTCGTAGGCGTTCAGCTCGGGGCGGGGATTGCTGGCAAGTTCCGCACCGATGGCATGAATGTGCTCAACCACCGATGCAGCGGCACCGATTGCACTGGCTCCAAGATCGGGCCGTGAGGAATGGCAAGCCAGCCCTGTGATCGTCGTCGTCATCCCGCAGCTGCCTTTGTGACAGTCCTTGATCATCATCTGAGACGGCTCACCTACAAAAGCGGCAATCGGTTTGGCCATATGCTTGATCATTTCATCGATCAAGATCGGTGCCCCGAGGCACCCAATTTCCTCATCATGTGAAAAGGCCAGATGGATGGGCAGCGCTGGTTCAGCTTTGACCAAGGCAGGCACGGCGGCAAGCATGCAGGCCAAATACCCCTTCATGTCCGAGGTCCCCCGCCCGTACAACCGCCCGTCTTCTTCGGTCATATTGAACGGTTCTTTGGTCCAGTCCTGACCGTCGGTCGGCACCACATCCGTGTGCCCGCTCAACACATATCCAGGGATGGACGGATCACCAATAGTGGCAAACAAGCCTGCCTTCTTCAGGTTCGCATCGGCGACGCGGTATGAGGCAATACCGTGATCATTCAAGTAACTCTCAATGTACTCAACGATCTCAAGGTTGCTGCGGTCCGAAACGGTGTTGAAGGCGATCAGGTCGCCTAGAATGGAAATTGCATTTTCAACATCAGTTGGCATTGTAAGATTTCCTTTGATCTGTACTGCAAGCTAACTGCAAGACCGCCGATGGCGGCTACTAGTAATGATGATAGTTTTTGTGCAGGTGCGAATCCGCTAGCCTTTTCCCAAATGCTATTTGCCAACGGAAGAGAGACATCATGTACGATGGCCCAATTATCGATGCTCACCACCACTTTTGGGACCTGTCGATGGGAAAGCATCCTTGGCTTACCAATACATCGGATGGCATCGACGCGCTTGGATCGCTGGAAAAAATCAGACATGATTTCATGGTTGAGCAGTTTCTTGATGTAATTGGTGACACGCCAATCGTTGCAAGTGTACACATCGAAGCGCTTTGGGACGCAAACGATACACTAGGCGAGACCGCTTGGCTCGACACATTGGACAAATCATCAGGGCTTGCCACACGCTATGTGGGCAACGCGGCCTTGGGCACCAAGGATGCCGCTGACCTGCTCAAGGCGCAGGCAGAAAACCCGCGCATGACAGGCATTCGCGGAATTCTGAGCAATCACCCGACGCTTGATCTGTCTTTCGCCTCCGATCCCTATCTGGGCTATGATCCAGCTTGGCGTAGTGATGTGGCGGCGATCCACGCGCTGGGCCTAAACCTCGAGTTGATGGTCTATTCCTATCAGGCAGGTATCGTTCAGGATCTGGCGCACAGTTTTCCGGACATGACTATTGTTATAAACCACTGCGCCAGTCCGATTGATCGCGACGCGGCAGGCATGGCACGCTGGCGGGCCGCCTTGGCGACGATGGCCAGTTGCGAAAACGTCGTGATCAAAACGTCAAACGCCAGCCATTATGACCCTGATTGGTCAGAGGAAAGTCTTGCCGCGATTGTGCATGACTGCCTTGCAGTGTTCGGTGCTCACAGATGCATATTCGGGACCGATTACCCGGTATCTTCGCTGAAACTGGATTATCCGACCATCATGGATTTTGCCATGCGAGCCACGCAGCACTTGTCTGCCAGTGAACAGTCGGCGTATTTTCACGACAACGCTAAACGCGTTTATAAGTTTGACTAGAGACGGTAGCGCGCTGCCAGATGTGATACTGCAGCGCCGCGGATGGAGCATATGACAAGACCAATTCTTAAAGTGGATAAATTGTGCAAATACTTCGGGGGCCTACGGGCCGTCCACGAAGTGAGCTTTGACGTTGTTGAAGGATCAATTCTTGGCATTGCCGGACCGAACGGGTCGGGAAAAAGCACATTGTTCAATGCAATTACTAGTATTCCCTTCACGCCGACCTCTGGATCCATCGAATTTGACGGGCAAAGCATTGACTCGTTTCCCGCCCACAAGATTGCGCGTGCGGGGCTGTGCCGAACATTCCAGAAAGATGCCGAGTTTCAAGACCTCTCACCGCTTGATACAATGCTGCTGAGTGTGAGTTATGCCGGACAAAAAGAGCGGCCCGAACGCGCCACAGCGATCGAGGCTGCACTTGATTTGGTCAAGTTTGAGCCATCGCGCTGGGATATGCCAACGCGTGATTTGTCCGTCTATGAAAAAAAGCAGCTGATGATCGGGTCTGCACTGGTTTCCAAACCCAAGATGCTGCTGCTGGATGAGCCGGCCTCTGGGCTGACCAAGCCCGAGATTGCTGCCCTGGACGCGCTGCTGCTGGATGTGAACAAATCAGGGGTCACCATTATTCTCATTGAACATGTGCTCAGCCTCTTGCTCTCGGTCAGCCAAAGCTTGTTGGTTCTCAATCAGGGGCAGGTGCTGACGCAAGGCGAGCCCGATGCCGTGGTCCGCGATCCTTTGGTCATTGATGCCTATCTTGGAGGACGTGGTTGATGTCAGCATTTCTAGACGTTGAAAACTTACATGCTGGATACGGGACAGTCCCTGTTCTGCGCGGTGTTTCGATCCGACTGGATCAGGGCGAATCCATCGGGCTTTTCGGACCAAACGGCCACGGTAAAACGACGTTGTTGCGGTGCATCTCTGGCCTGCTCCCGTCTTCGCAAGGGACAATCCGGTTTGACGGTGTAGAAATCACAAAAACGCGGCCGTCCGACATTGTGGCGCAAGGGCTTGTGCACGCTCAACAGGGCAACACTCTCTTCGGTGACATGGGGGTCGCGGAAACGCTTGCCTTATCCGCCTTTGTGCCCCGCGCTCGTAAGACATCCACTGAAACTCTCGAGTATGTTTACGAGCTCTTTCCCCGTTTGGCAGAGCGGCGCAAGCAGCTCGCCAAGACCCTGTCAGGCGGAGAGCGACAGATGTTGTCCATCGGTTGTGCGCTGATGTGCAATCCACGTCTTTTGATCCTCGACGAGCCGACGTTGGGCCTATCGCCAAAACTTAAGCAAGAGCTGTGCGATGCCACGGCAAAAATCGCAGCACGGGGCATTCCACTGATTATCGTGGAGCAGGATGTGGATTTCCTGCTCACCCTGACGGACAGGTTATATCTGATTGATCACGGAACGGTTGAGCGCGAAATCGCCGCAGACAACGCGCCAGATCATGCAGAAATCGTAAAGATGTATTTTGGGGCGGAAGACGCATGATGGATACAGTAATCGCAACATTGATCTCTGGTCTATTGCTCGGCTCGCTTTACGCGATGATGGCAAGTGGCCTCAGCTTGGTCTGGACCACGCTGGGTGTTTTTAACTTTTCTCATGGAGCGTTAATGATGCTCGGTGCCTTTGTAGCGTGGACCGTTGGCGAAGGCGCGGGTTTGGGTGTCTGGATCGGATCGTTCTCGGGCATCGCGGCGGCAATGGTTGCAGGCGTTATCATCGAATATTTTTTGGTGCGCCCGTTTTATGGAAGCCGCAACATGTTGTTGGTGACCGTGATGACCACTCTGGCGGCGATGATCATCATCGAAAAAGGAGCCCAAATCATCTGGGGATCGCGGCTCAAACAAAGCCCGAGACTTTTTGAGGGCGATATATCAATTGGCGGGGCAATCATTTCCAGACAGGAGGCGTTCATCATTGTTTTGGCCCCTCTGGTTCTGTTCGCGATCTGGCGGTTTGCAACAGTGACTGCGACAGGGCGATCGTTGCGGGCTGTGGGGCAAAATCAGGATGCCGCTGCGCTCATCGGGATCAACGTCAACAGAGCCTTTTCTATCGCCTTCGCGCTCTCCGCAGGTTTGGCAGGCCTCACAGGGGTGCTGCTCGGCTCGATCCGCTTCATTACGCCCAGCCTCGGCGCGGAGCCGCTGACCAAAGCAATGATCGTCGTTATTTTTGGTGGGCTGGGAAGTATGGGTGCCACAGCTGGGGCCGCCTATGTCATCGGCTTTCTCGAAGCGTTCCTCATTCTTTGGCTGGGCCTCTATTGGACACCATTCATTCTTTTTGTGGTGATGATCACCGTGTTGATTTTACGGCCCAATGGCCTTTTCGGGAGAAAATGACATGACACGCAATAGGCTTTTCACCATCACTCTTGTCGGCATTGCGGCGCTGTTCTTTCCAATGATATTTCAGGATTCCTATACCCGCCACCTTGCCATCCTTGCGCTTATTTTTGCAGTTATCGTATCTAATTGGGATCTGAGCCTCGGCTTCGCAGGACTGTTTAATTTTGGTCATACGACCTTTTTCGGAGTGGGTGTCTATACCGCTGCAATTTTGGCCAAAACGTTCGAGGTAAATCCGTGGCTTGCAATGATTGCAGGTGGCCTTTCTGCAGCGGTGGTGGCTGTGATTATCGCGGCACCCGTGGCTAAGCTCAAAGGCATCTACGTTGTGCTCGTAACCTTTGCCTTCAGTCAACTGGCCCTGCAATTGGTGTTGAGCCAAGGGCAAATTACCGGCGGTGCAGAAGGCATGGTGCGTATCCCTAGTTTAAGGATCGGTGACTATAACTTCGCACGCGATTTCAAATTGGGCTACTATTACACTGCGCTTGGGTTGACTGCGATCTCGACCACGTTTTTGCTACTGGTGGCGCGCTCACCTTTTGGAAAATCGCTAAGAGCGGTGCGCGACAATGAAGATTACGCCACAGCGCGCGGTATTTCAGTCGCCCGGCAGCGCATTCTGGTTTTGGTCGTTAGCGCGATCTTTACGGGTATTGCAGGCGGATTTTACGCGGTCTACCTGCGCGTGGCATCGCCCGAGGTATTCGGTTTTGCGACCCTATCGCTTGCGCTGTCGATGGTTTTGATCGGAGGGACAGGTACAATCATCGGCCCTATTTTTGCAGCTCTTGTTTTGACGTTTGTCTCGGAAGGAATGGCCGGGATCAGAGGCTTTGAAGAGGCGCGTTTCATAGTGATCGCTGTGACGATGATTGCCATTTTGCGGATTGCACCGGGCGGTGCAATTGATCTGATGTCTAAGGCAGTCTCTATCGGTAGGCCACCCCCAACAGATCTAAAGTCGAAGAACACGTGACCTGCTAAAAACCACTTTGAATGATTGGACCAAATCCATGACCGCTTACGGTACTTTCGATCCCTCTACGAAAGATAAGACGCGCCCGTCTTTCGCTGATTGGATGTCGCAGACAAACGAAATCACCCGGACATTTCTCGCCGCAGGGAAGGTTCCGGGGTTGATCAATTTGGCGGGGGGACTGCCGGCACCGCAAATTTATCCAGCTGACGAGATTGCCCAGATCGCGCGGCAGGTTATCAAAGATAATCCAATTGATACATTGGGGTATGGCTCGATTGAGGGGTTGGCTGACCTGCGCGATGCGCTCGCAAAGCGGTTCAGCACGTCTGGGGTTCGGCTGACGGCTGATAACGTCCTCGTCACGACAAGCGGCATGCAGGGACTTGATCTGTTGGGTAAAGTTTTGCTGGACCAAGGCGATTTGGTAGCGGGGCAATTTCCAACTTACCTCGGGGCGCTGGACGCTTGGCGTCCACGTGGTCCGCAGTTTCGGAATATGGATATCCACGGCGCAGCTTTTGATCCTGATGCTGCCCTTAGCGGCGCCAAATTCGCCTATACTGTGCCCAACTTTTCAAACCCCACAGGGAAACTTGTAGGTGAAGCAATCCGGCAAAAACTTGTAGACGGCGCACATCGCACAGGTGTCTGGCTGGTGGAAGATGACCCCTACGGCGGTTTGTGCTTTGAAGGCACACCACCGCCCCGCATGCTGGAATTATCTGCACGCATGGGCAACAGCGAAGTATACGATGGACCTGTGATCTATATGGGAACGGTGTCCAAAGAACTGGCTCCGGGCCTGCGGGTTGGCTGGATCATCGCAGCACCTGAAATGATCGGGGCGCTTACGCTGGCCAAGCAAGGATCTGACATCTCGACCAGTGGAATTACGCAACGAATTGTGCTCGGCGCATTGAACGCGGGTCTGATCGAACGGTTGCAACCGCAGTTATGCAACCTCTATCGCGCACGGCGTGACGCGCTTTGCGCTGCGATGGCAGAGCATCTGTCAGAGTGGTTCGAATGGGAGGTGCCGGAAGGTGGCATGTTCGTCTGGGCCAAGGCGCGTGCTCAAACGATGGACACCGATGCACTTCTACAGCCCGCGATGGCGGGAGGTGTCTGTATCGCGCCCAGTAGTGTATTCGATGCGACCGGCGTGCACTGCGGGGCGATGCGGATGAACTTTACGTTGAATGATCCTGATACCTTGACCGAGGGTGTCCGCCGTCTCGCGACGGTGTTGAAAACCATAGACCGAAAGGGCCCCTGATATGACAGTGACCATTCACATGCCGACCCAAACATCGTTGACGGATGCGCAAATCACGCCTTGGCGAGATATTCCTGTCGCGATTGCCGCTGACTTGGTTCCAGCCGAGCAGATCGATCCGCTGATCCGGCCCCTATGCCCCCCCGGTGCCCAGCCAAAGCTATTCGGCCGCGCAGTCACCGTGGAATGCGAACCGCCAGACTTTGGCGCGGTCCTGCACGCATTGGATTTGGTGCAGCCGGGTGATGTATTGGTCATTTCTGCCAGAGGTCACAAAGAAGAGGCAATGATTGGCGAGATTCTGGGCGGGCATCTGCGCGCGCGTGGTGTGTCTGGTCTGGTGTGTGACGGTGCTGTACGCGATGTCGCCGAACTTGCAGGATGGCCTGATTTTTCAGTCTTTGCACGATCTGTAACCCCGCGTGGACCCATAGGTGTCTCGCAGGGCGTGGTCAATCAACCGGTCACAGTTGGTGGGCGTCTCGTGACTCCTGGAGATTTAATTATGGGCGACGATGACGGTTTGATCGCACTGTCGCCTGAGAGTGTTCTGTCTTACATCCATGACGCCAACGCCAAGGTGACGCTCGAAGCTGAATGGATTGCGGGCCTTGCCGCGGGGCAAAGCGTGGCAGAGGTTTTTGGGCTTGTGTCGCCCAAGCAAGCATAGGCCCCCGCGGCGTCAGGATTTGACGCCGCACATATCCAAAACTGTTGCCGCAATGACTTTGGTTGTTTCAACAAGGCTATCAATCTCGACACATTCGTTATCGCCATGAAACCCATCGCCGGATGGCCCGTAAATGATCGGCACCACGCCCTTTCCCGCATAATGAGCTGCGTCAGTGACCGCCTCGAACCCTTTGAGGCGCGGTGTATTGGCTTGAAGTTGCGTGGCGCGCGCAAGAGCTGCCTGCGTCAGAGGATGCGGTTCCGCCAACCGCGCGTTGGTGTCGATTAACACGACATCGACACCGCGTGCCTCGGTCGCCGCCAGGCCATCTTCGACCTGCTCGCGCGTCCAGCATTCGATCAGCTCAAGCGGGTGCTGTTGGACCTTGCAGGCTGCTATCTGCTGCATCCAGTTTTGCAAGGTGGAGGGATGTCGGCCTTTAGGGTTAAACCCAGCAAGATCGGTGCAATCCATCACCGCCACACGTTTGGCCGAGTGCTACGCTGCAAAACAAAAAAGCGAGGCCGCATGGCCTACATTCCAGTTACTGAGACATTGGCGCAGTTGATTGATGAGACGCCAGAAGGGCAAGAGACCCTATTGGTCAGCCAACTTGGCAAGCCGCTGGCGGGTCGTTGGGCGTCGAACCAAATCACGAAATGGCGACGTGAGGCGAATGTGCAGCCATGGGAAGACGGTCGCGAAAAAACACTTGCGGATGCACGGGGCACTGCAGCTACGCGCTTACTTAATTCGGACCTTTCGCTACGTCAAATTGCTACTCTTATGGGGTGGTCAGTTCGCTATGCTTCTGAGGTCATTGAAATATATGCGCGTGTCAGTCCTGATGAGAGCGACAACGTTCTTGCCCTCATGAAAGCAGCTGAAAAACGTCAGGATGCACCAAAATTGTAAACGCAACTGTAAACGGCCGAGCCGTTACATTAAGAGGAGTGATGTAAGTGATTGATTTTAAATGGAGGCGAGTAGGAGAATCGAACTCCTGTACACGGATTTGCAATCCATATGCTTCTTAAATGGAAACAACGACTTAAGTCTAAATGAGTATCAGGACATATGCCGAACAAGCGGTGAACCTGATACCCATGTGTATTCTGCCATCACTTTAGTTGGGGTGGCTTAATGGGCCGTCACAGCTTTGAACCTAAAATTGCGGCTCAAGTAGGTCTGAACGCCGCAGTGCTCTACCAAAATCTCACATTTTGGATTGAAAAAAACCAAGCCAACCGGCGTAACCTGCGTGATGGTCGCTATTGGACTTATAATTCAGTCACTGCATTTGCAGAACTGTTTCCGTATTTGACGGAAAAGCAGATCAGGACGGCGCTAGACAAGCTGTCGAATGCTGGCCTGATTGTGAAGGGCCAGTTTAGTGATGATAGATACGATCGCACCACATGGTATGCTTTGGGCGATCCCATTTGCCCAGATGGGCAAGCCGATCTGTCAGAAAAGGCTATTGATACAACTGCCCCCTCGGGCGAACCAGATGCCCTCGAGGGCAAAACTATAAGGAACAGATATAAACCAGATACTAACCCATATCCTCCGCGCGATGCAGGGGCGATGGAGCAAGATTTGGAAAGGGTCTGGTTAGCATACCCAGCGGACAGGCGACGCGGCAAAACTAAATGCCACCAGATGATCCGGGACGCGCTCACTGAGATCTCAGCCAATCACCTGTTCGATGCTGTGCGGGCTTACGCAACCGAGAGTGCGGGGTTCACTCGATCCAAAGTTTGCTTTTCCGATAATTGGTTTCGCGATCGTAAATGGCAACGGCATCTTGACGATCTTGACGCCTCCGATGACTTGCAAGCCGCTGCTGCTGCAAAGCTGCTGGCGCAGACCACCGCTTGGGTGAAAACCCGTAGTGGGATGTGTCGGCATCTATCAGTGACACAGGTCAATGCCGCCATCAGCGCCGGACTAATTGAACGACATGAGGCCTTGGAAGCGGGGATTTCAGTATGAATTTGATTGCTGCCCTGATGGGGCGATCTGGGTGCGAGAGCACAAGTGGTATCAGTGGCTCATGGAATGTAGACGGTGGTAGCATCTTAGTAAAACTATCTCTGAGCGCCCAACACATGGCTGGAGAAGAGATGGTTTTGCGGCCACCAAGGGTGGCTTCGATCTGGCACAGATCGGCGACGCAGTCGCTTGGTTGGGTGCAGGGGCGCAGCGTCTTGCCCGGCGAGTTGTTTATCAACTCAATAGTCGGTCAGTATTGCGTTTCTTCTTACCGGGGCTTGTGACCATGTCAGGCCCTCAATTTTTGCATATCCAAAGCTATTCTCGCAAAGCCAACAAAGCCGGGCAAAATGTGCAACAGGTCTTGGATGAAGCGGCACGTGTCCCCGAATTTTCTAAGCACGTCGAAAACCCAGAACCGCCAAATATAATCTACGGCCTGACACCTGAGTTAGTGCGCGAAAAGCATGACGAAATGGTCGAATCCGGGTTCATCGAAGTTAAATTGAAAGACGGCACAACCGCTCGGCGGGGCATTCGGAAAGACCGCCACACCTTACTGACGGCAATCGCGTCCTATCCATTGCTGACCAAGCAGATCGTCGATGGATCCGTAGGTAGAGATGGCTATGAGCGCTGGATTGAATTAAATATGCGTTGGCTCAGGGAAAGGTTTGGCGAACGACTGGTTTCTGTTGTCGAGCACGTCGACGAAGAGCACCCGCATATCCATGCTTTTATTTTGCCTTTGGACGACGCCAGCTGTTCAGCGCGCTATTTGAACCCGGCTTGGGCGAGCAAGGAAGATGCCGAAACACTGGCCAAGGACAGCGGCCTGCCATCGAAGGAGGCGGTTAAACTCGGCAATCTCGCCTACCGCGCACGTGGGCGCGAATTGCAGGATCAGTACTTTAACGAGGTCGGGCTTCCGGCAGGCTTAACACGCATCGGCCCAAAGCGAGAACGATTGTCTCGTGAGCAGTGGAAACAGCGCAAAGAGCAGGCGCGGCGCGATGCACTTTTGCTCCGCGAAATGTCGGACCGAGTCGAAAGCATCGGGCAAGTTGAAGCCCAACTTGACGCCGATGCCGATAAGAAGGCACTCGAACTCGCAGAAAAGCTGAAAGCCGCCGAGGCTGCCGTTGCAGAGGCCATTGCGGCAGAAACTAAAGCCAAAGAAGTCGCTGAAATGATCCGCGCGCGCGCCGAAGTTGAGGCAGACACGCTGAAGCAACGCATGCGTTCGAAACTGAATGAACAAACTAAACGGCTAGAGCGTCAGGCCAATGACCTGCAATCGGCGCGCAGTGCTTTTGATCAGGAGAAGCGAAAAGTTGTTCGGGAAACCGTGCTGCGTGTTGCTTCTGTAACGGCCCGTGTGTTGATCGGAATTCTGACAGGCAATGTCCGCCTCGATGACACCCAGGCGGTGTTGCAGTTCGATGATCCCAAGCTTGCGCATGAAGTTGAACGGCTGGAGATAGCCCCGTTTGTCCAGAAAGCTGTTGTATTGGTTAGCCAGGCTTGGAGTAAACTCAGCAATTTGATGCCCGAGAAAGAGATCAACAAAGAACGCGAACATCATGCTGAGGCGCTCAAGCCGATCTTAAGGCCGCCATCGGGAGGGATGGAACCATGATCAAGAGTCTGGATGATCGGATCGCGGATCTAAATGCAAAGCGGCGATCAAACAGCGTGACTTCGGCACGTGATGCCGAATTTGCCGTCGGAAAGCTGGACAAGGCAGTACGTATGGCGTCGTTGTCAGTCGATGAGCTGGGGGCACGAACTGATCTAATCGATAGGCGTGCTTCCGCGCTGGAGCAACGTATCCGGAAGCTATGGATGCTCGTGGGGGCCGGTGTTGTCGCTACCGTTTTTGCATCGATTGTCGTTGTCGCCCTAGCATATTGGTCTGCGACAAGGATCAAAGCCACAGCCGAGAATAAAGCGGCGCGCTTGCGCGCGGCCTATGCTGAGGAAATTGCGGCTGTACGGGAAGAGGGAGAGGTGAAGTTAGCGGGATTGCAAGCCAGCTTCGCTCAGCAGACCGATGAAGTTACGGCGCAAATGATTGATGTCCGCGCTGATTTGGTAGCGATTCTTCAGGAGCGAGAGACTGTGCGTCAAGAGCTTGAGCACTTTATTGCCCTCCGGAAGCGGGTTGGTATCCAGCTAGTCGAGTTTCAGGACAGTACGGTGGTTGTTGTCCCGGAAGGGGCGCGCCTGCGACGATGGCGCGCAGCCGATTTGTCAGAAGTTGCTCACCTGAATGGGCGGATGTACCGCCTTTCCGATTAAACCAACTTGTCATTTTGGGGCAGTTGGACGTTGTTGGTTGTCCATGATCAGAGATCCATGTCCGAGGCCTCGACTTCTTCATCGGTCAGGGCGTTAATAATCTGACGATCCAACTCTTCCATGTGCATTCGGCCAAGTTCGTAATCCACTAGGGAAAAGCCGATCGATGTTATGCCGGGATCGCCACGATAGCTAACAGTGAAGGTCGCGAGGCAGCCGGGTTTGATCTCTTTATCCCGCGGATATTCGAACTGGTAGGTAACATCACTACGGTAATGCCGTGCGGAACCACAGATCTCGTATTCAGTGATGCTTGTTGAAGTCCGACCTGAAAATGTACGCTCTTCCTCATGTGTAATGGGGCCAAGGGCATCAAGGTCATCGATGAAACCTTCCGTACTCCAGGCGTAGGTCAGGGTCATTTCGCGTCCGCTGATCTGAACGCGCGAGGGCGGGCCATAGGTTTCTTCGATCTGTGCGCGCAACTCTAAAGGCTCTGGCAACTCATCGCTCGGCTGAATCAGATTTCGATGGATCGCCATCGGACGCTGTTGCATCACATCCGAAGACAACGTGGCGGTCACTTGATCTTGTGCGGCCTTGGCGAGCCGGCCATTGATGCCAACATCACCTATCCGTGTGAAGAGCTGATAGGTGAACTCGAAAACCGCACCATCGGGCGATTGCACCCGCAGAACTTCGCTCTTGCTTGTTGGGGCAGCGTCGCTGCGTTCTGCGTAGACGGTTAGAACATCTTCTAGGGCATCGCCTGGTTGGAGGCCGAGGATCTCATAAGGGTAGCCGCGCAACTCGTGATGACGGGTCATGCCAAGTGAAGTTGCGGCCTTGCGCCGAAACGCCAAGGGCGGATAGTGTGCATTCGCTGCACGTGCGAGATCACATGCTCAGACAGGCGTTAGCGGACGTTCACAAGCTTGAATGCCGTGTCACTCATGCTGCGGTCTGCATCAAAGGCAGCACAGCGCAGATAACGACCTTTGCAAAGTCGCGCTCCATCCCCCAATGTCAGGGCGAGATCGGCCCACAGCTGCCTTTCACGTCCACCTCAGGATGCTGCAGTGCGGCCCGCAATTGCGGACATTCGTGCATCTTGCAGCATTTTGTCGGCTGAAACGTTGGTCAGCGGGACTTTACGCCCTTTCGCTGCGGCTTTTTTCAATGGCCGCTTCTCACTGATGTCTCTCGGTAACAGGCAGGATCATGGGTGCCCTGTTGACGTGATCCAGAGTACTTTGATCCTAAGTTCGGCCGCTTACTTGCTGGTTTTCTGCTCTTGCCCGAGCCTGATTGAATCAAGTACGAAAACACCCGTTCGAACCACGTGGTCGTGCATGATTTGTGAAGCGGCGGGAATGTCACGATCCATAATGGCAATGATCAGCTTCTCATGTGTCGCCATCGCTTCGTCTTGCTTTTCTTGGGAGAACCGTGGCGCAAAGAACCGTCCACGTTGAGACCGATTGGTTAGGTTCGTGTGGGTTGCTTTCAACACATCACTTCCTGCGAAACTCACGATCTGATTGTGGAATGCAACGTCGTTCAAGAAGCAGCCTTCGCGGTCCTGCGCGTGGTAACAGGCAATCATCGTGTCATGCATGTCCTGCATGGTCTGAAAGCCAGCGTCGTCCATACGCGCCATTGCAAGTTCCAGCGCCAGTCGCTCCAGCGGGGCAAGAATCTGGAAGATTTCATCGATTGTCTCGATTCTGATCTCTGCGACGGATGCACCTTTATGCGGTTTGATTTCGATCAGGCTTTCAACTTCGAGAATCTTTATCGCTTCGCGCAGTGGGGTGCGCGAAATACCCATGGTTTCGCACAGTTCAATCTCATTCAGCCGGGCCCCGGATTCAAGGTCTCCACGCACGATCTGATCCCGCAGGGCATCGGCAACCTGCGTGTGCAATGCCGCCCGGTTTATCGTCGCGTTAGAATTCGAGGTCATTTTCGATGCTCTTCTACTTTGTTTTAGCGATGAAAAATTCATCATGTCACGGATCGTGAGCATAGTTCCAGACCTTATGTAAAAACAATAGTAGCAAATGCAAAATTCATCTGTTTATATTGCATGCAATCATACATTACTACGAACCATGTTGCCGAACACGAAAACAGTGAGGAAAATCACCATGACAACTAATCTTAAGACATTGATGGTCACCGCAGCCTGCTGCGCAATGTTCTCAACCGCGGCGCACGCCGAGACGTCCGCGCGCGTTCTGACGCAAATCCTGCCGACCGCGAAACAATACCCGAACGAGGCTGCCGCAATCGAAACCTTGAACGGGAGCGGTTTTGCTGTGCAATACAACAACTATGAAGGTCTGGGCCTCAGCACGGCAGACGGTTTGCGTTTCGTCTCAGACAACACCTTCAATATTGTGTCTGTCCAAATCGGGACTGCCGCGCGCGATGATGCTTTCTTTGAAGGGATCGACCTAATCGGTGTTTCACCGGATATGGACAGCCTGGCGACTGCTGTTGACGCTTACCGCGATGTGTTCGATGCGCGTTTGCAAGAACGTTTTGGTGCAACAGTTCTAGCCTTGTGGCCCTTCGGCCCGCAGGTGTTTTACTGCAATGCAGAGATCGGGTCTGTCGCCGATCTTGAAGGCTTGAAAATCCGCAGCTTCACGCCATCCATGTCGGCCTTGCTTGAGTCTTTTGGCTCTACGCCTGTTACATTGAATTTTGGCGAAGTATATCCGGCGCTTCAGCGCGGCGTTGCAGATTGTGGCGTGACCTCGCCGACCTCGGGCAACTCTGGTGCTTGGCCCGAGGTGACGACCCACCAGTTGCCACTTTCCGTGTCCGGCTCTGTGCAGGGTATCTTTGCCAACCTTGAGTGGTGGAACAGCCTGACCGACGAAGAGCGCGCTACAGTTTCTGCGACGTACGCAACACTGGAAGCAGAGCAGTGGGCGCTTGCAAGGACCATTAACGACGATGCTGTCGCCTGTAACACAGGTCAGGATAGCTGCTCGGAAGGCACGCCTTTCAGCATGGCTTTGGTGGATGTTTCCGATGATGATCGTGCCGCGGTCAGCATGGCAGCGGCGTCCGTTGTGCTGCCTGACTGGATCAACCGCTGCGAGGCGACCTATCCTGGTTGCACAGCCGTCTGGAACGAAACCGTTGGTGCGGCGCGTGGCTTTACAGCTGTCGCTCCCAACTAATCCGGCCATTTAAGCGCAAAAAGGAACCCCTCGTGTCCAATCAAACAAGCAGTCCAATGCGACTCGAAGAACGCATGATGAAATGGCTCGCATTGGGCGCGGGGTACGTCCTGCTTATTCAGGCCGTCGTTACGGCGGTCGAAATTGTCGCCCGCAAAGTGTTCAACCATTCCTTTCAGGGGGTGGATGAACTGGGCGGTTATGCCCTTGCCATCGCGGGCGCTGTCGGGTTCGGCTATGCGGCGCTTACGTGTTCGCATACCAGAATTGATCTGGTTCTTTCGAGGTTACCAGTGGCAGCGCGCGCTGTGCTGCATGTGCTGGCTGCGGGGTTCTTGATGGTCGTGGCAGGCGGTATGTTCTGGTATGGTTTGCGGTCCTTGCGCCAATCCATCGATTATGGCGCTATCTCGACCACTCCTTTGCAGACGCCATTGTGGATACCACAAGGCATCTGGGTCGTCGGGCTAACCCTATTTATGGTGCTGACGGTCGTTATCTTTGTGCGCTGCGTGATCATGTTCGCCTGCCGGGATTTTGACGGGGTCGAGGCGCAGATGAAGGCGAAAAGCCAAGAACAACAAGAACTCGAAGCCGCCGGTTTTGGCGACAAGCTGAAAGGCGGCAATTAATGGTGAGTATCGGAATTATTGCCGTCGGGTTTCTGTGCGTCATCGGTCTGCTGATGCTCGGCTTGCATGTCGGTGCGGTCATGGCCTTAACGGCCCTAATCGGTGTGATTTATGGCGTCGGGCCGATGTTGCTCAATTCCATGGGGAATCTGATGTGGGGGCAGATGAACAGTTTTGTTCTGACGGCCATCCCGCTTTATATTTTGATGGGGGAAATCCTCGTGAACGCCCAGATCGCAGAGCGCATGTATCGATCACTTTCGGACTGGGTACAGTGGTTGCCGGGCAAGTTGCTGCATTCCAACATTGCGTCTTCGACCATGTTTTCCGCAATCTCCGGCAGTTCCGTGGCGACGGCCGCGACGATCAGCACTGTCGCGTTTCCGACCTTTCGTGAACACGGCTATAGTGAACGCTGGGTTGCCGGATCAATCGCGAGCGGTGCGACCCTTGGCATCCTGATCCCGCCGTCGATCAACCTTATTATCTACGGTGCGATCACGGACACATCTATTGGCGCGCTGTTTATTGCGGGCATCATTCCCGGCCTGCTGCTTGCCAGCTTCTTCGTCATCATTATCGCAGTCGCCGCGACGATCTGGCCATCAATTGCCGGTGACGGAACCGGCCCCGAACCTGACCTGTCAGGTCGCTGGAAACGGCTGATTGATCTGGTCGGCCCCGTGGTCATATTCGCGCTGATTATTGGCAGTATCTATGGGGGGTGGGCCACCCCGACCGAGGCCGCTGCCGTCGGCGTTGTGGCATCCCTCGGGCTAGCTGCCTACTACGGCAAGCTGAATTTAACGATGTTGAATGACAGCTTGCTGGCGACGATCCGCATCACGGCGATGATCTTGTTCGTGCTGATGGGCGCGTATTTCCTGAACTTTGCCATGGGTATCCTTGGCATCCCTGATCAGGTTGCTGCGTTCATCTCGTCAAAGAATATGTCACCTACGGTCTTCGTGCTCTGCCTCGTGCTTCTTTACCTCATCCTTGGATGTTTCCTCGATGCGTTGGCGATGATGATTACCACAATTCCGGTGCTGTTTCCGGTGGTCGTTGCGGTTGGTTTCGACCCGGTCTGGTTCGGTGTGTTTATCGTCATCATGTGCGAATTGGCACTGTTGACCCCGCCCGTAGGCATGAACCTTTACATCGTGCAGGGTGTTCGAAATCGGGGTCAGATTACCGACGTCATAATGGGCGTATTGCCATTCTTTGTTGGCATCTTGGCGCTGGTCGCGTTGATCACGTTCTTCCCCGGAATCGTAACCTGGCTGCCGGAAGCCCTGAAATAACGAAGCCGCCGCAGGACCAGTTCTGCGGCACCTTTCAGGAGCAAGGATCTGGAAATTCTTACGGTTCTTGGCAATCCGATCCTTCCGATCTTTGCGATCATGGCGTTTGGCTTCGCACTAGGGCGTTGGGGGCGAACAACGGTCGGTGAAGCGCGCATCATCAACCGTTTTGCGCTTTCGGTGCTTTTGCCGGTCTTTCTGTTCAATTTTAGCGCCAAGATCAGCTTTTCGGGTTTCGACCCACGGCCTCTTTTTACCTACTTAAGCGCCGAATTGGTCGTATTCATCCTCGGGTTTCTGCTGGCCACTAAGATCCTGAAACGCAGCGCTGCGGAATCGATCCTTCTAGCGATGAGCGGTGGACCTGTCACGTTTCTGTGCCGCCCCAAGTGCTCGTTTAGGCCACTTTCCGTTCGAATGCGACGGGGCTTTTCC
>NZ_JBBMQI010000026.1:0-28952 GCF_038899935.1 Pacificibacter sp. AS14 | reverse complement strand
ATCGCAAGACCTTGCAATATCAGACGCCAGCAGAGAAGTTCGCACAGTGTGTTGCGTCGACCAGTTGAGATCGCCGCCGCTTGGTCTTGCCTCGTGTACGTTCCGGTCTCTCAACTCATTTATGCGGCCTTTCGCTCGAAAGCCAAGGGGCTTTTGCCGCCCAGCGATGAGTGGCGACGGCGCGGGTTTTAACTGGCCTGAGGTTTGGTTTCATCACTATCAACTCTCGAATTTAAAGTTAACAATTCCAAAATATCTCTCTTCCGTAAGGGCTTAGATAGGTAACCATTCATTCCTGCGGCTAAACAGCGCTCCATATCCTCAGCCATAGCATTCGCTGTAAGGGCGAAGATGGGGGTTTCCTTTTTCCCCCCTAATTGTTCAAGTTTTCTAATTTCACGGGTTGCAGATAGACCATCCAAGACAGGCATCGATATGTCCATGAAAACAAGATCGGGTTTCCAGTCTTCAATTGCGGACACCGCGATCTGTCCGTTTTCCCAAAGCACAAGTTCGTCCACCAATGGACCAATGATTTTCTCCATCAGGACGCGGTTGATCACATTGTCTTCGACCACAGCGACCCGCATTGGAAAATGCTGTATGACACCATCTTGTTCGTTGATCTTTAGGTTCGGATCAGACGCACGACCCGTACGGCGCGTAGCGGTACGGATTGCGCTCTTTAGGTCCATTGTTTTGATCGGTTTATTTACCAAAATATCTATTTTTAAATGTTTAGCTCTTTCCTTTAAGTCCTCCAAATTACCCGAGGAAAGGAATATAATGGGCAGGCTTGATACCTGCGGGTCCGCGCGCATTGCATCAGCCAAATCGGCACCCGAACGGGTCGGCATGTGGTGATCCAAAATTGCGATGTCAAACGGACTGTTTCCTGAGTGTTTTGAAAGAACCTCAAGGGCACCTTCATATGAATCCGCACAAAGTGATGTCATGCCAAAGCTTTTCAGGCGATCTGAAAGAATTCGCCGATTCAACTCAAGGTCATCAACAATAAGCGCGTGTAGCCCAGTGAGATCGAATGTTTCGGTGGATGAATTTGAAATAGTAGGCTCTGCGGGTGACAGTGGGAGCGAGAAGAAAAACTCAGTTCCGACACCCACTTCACTTTTGAACTCAATGCTGCCGCCCATCAATTCGATCAGTTTACGTGTGATGGCAAGACCAAGTCCGGTACCTTCAATCTCTCGTGTTTCACTGCTTTCAACTTGTTCAAAATCGGCAAAAACCTTGTCTTCTTTATCTGTAGGGATGCCAATACCAGTGTCTTTGATTGAAAATTTCAATCTATCTTGCGAGTCCATTTTGGCATTGATTTCAATGTGCCCAGTCTTTGTAAATTTTACAGCATTACCGATCAGATTCAACAGACACTGGCGCAACCTTGCATTGTCTCCCTCCATCCAGACGGGCACGTCATCGTCAATATCCACACAAATTTCGATGTCTTTGCCCACGGCAGCAGGGACCAGCAATATTGCAGCATCTTGAATGCACGCATGGATATCGAACGGATATTTTGAAATTTCGATGTGCCCTGATTCAATCTTTGAAAAATCAAGAACGTCGTTAATGATCGTTAGTAAAGCATCGGCGGATTGAACGATTGTTTCGGTTAAGGATCTCTGTTCCTTGTCTAAATTTGTTTCAGTCAGCAGTTCCGCCATCCCGATCACGCCGTTCATTGGCGTCCGAATTTCATGGCTCATATTCGCTAAGAACCGACTTTTAGCCTTGGCAGCTGTGTTTGCCGCTTCTCTGGCTTCTTCCAGATTCCGGTTGGATTGCCGTAAATCAAGGAAGAACCACAGAATTATACCGGTGGGCACAAGTGCCGACAGCAATAGAATGTAAGCCAAAGACAGTGTCAGATCCTTAAACGACCCTAAAATCGTCTCGTGAGCTTCTGTAACATCCACGTATATTTCTGCGACACCGATAACGACACCGTCGCTCATAAGCGGAAAATACGTTTCGGCGTACCAATCAGGTCTGTTGTTTTTCTCACGCCCATCATTCACGCTTGTTGATTGTATGCCCGTCGTGATGACAGCCAGCGCCGTATGGTTTGTCTCATCATCGACTAGGAATTCCGCATCAGACAAATCTACGTTGTCTGATAAAAGAATAAGCCGACCAGTTTCGTCAAAAATTTTAAATCGAAACACATCTACAAAGCTTTGCGCGTCATTCAATATGAGAACTTGTTCAGCATCCGCCGCACCATTATTGATAATGTCGCCAAACCCGCCAATCTGATCAGAAAAATGAGTAACCCAAGTACTTGCACTCGCTTCAGACCTTGCAACCACAGTCGCAAGTGCCATCTTGGAGGTGAGCTGCGAAGCCGCAAATATGCTCGCAAGAGTGGCGACCATAACCGCGAGCAAAAGCACAACGTTCTTTTTCAAATTAACTCTCCTGAAGTTAGCCTACATGGACAGTGTTGCTATTTAGGCACCTCGCACATTGCCACTGTAGGCTAACCTACCCCCATAGCAACCACCTAAGTTGCACTTCATTCCACCTTATACACTGTATGATATTGCCCATTTGTATGAAGCATGACGAGAAAACCCGCCAACGTTGGGTGTAGTGAGACATAGAAATCTGCAGTGAGCGGGAATATGTGGGAACAGCCAATAAAAGACGGTTAAAAGCCTTATTTACAAGGCTATCGACGGCATCGACGGGTCATCGGATAGACCGGCGTAGTGTCCTGCAATAAAGCCCATAAGTGACCTTATGTACATGAGACGATTGAGCAATGGTTGGCGCGGGTTACCGTGGGGTGACAGGTTTATAAGGGCGGGAACCGGACATTCGTTGCAGGTGCAAACTAAATGGGTAGCCCGAAGGAAACGGACCTCGGGGCTGCATTTTATAACGCAGCGAACGTTGGCTATTGGGAGATGCTGATCTGCGAGCTTTAATCAAGATAATCGATAATGCTTCTATCCTGACGGTGTCTCGAAAAAGTGTGCGGTTTGGCCCGACACGCCCAGCAGCGCCGCTTGCGACGACTGAATAAGCGGTGTATATTCTAATCGCGCATAGACGCACTCCAGCCAAAAGCCAGAGACACTTCGTTTCATGAAACTCGCTTCTAATAGCGTTGCTTAGACTGCTGGAGAACACGACGATGCCCCCCCCAACAAACCGCACCCCACGTTTGATGACTGTTTTGACGAAGTCTTGGATGACGCCAAACATGATCCGTGTGACCTTATCTGCCGACTGGATAAAGACGCTTGATGCGGGGATTGAAGGTGCACATTTCAAACTGTTCATTCCTGAACGCGGTCAATCTGTAGATGAATTCGCGCAGCAATTGTCAAATGGGCCACGGCCTTCAGTGCGCACCTATACGATCCGGTTCATTCGTGTGGAGGTTGGTGAAATCGACGTCGACTTTGTGGATCATGGTGATGCTGGGCCGGCCTCGACATGGGCTCGCGCTTGTAAGCCGGGAGACGTGGCGGGCTTCGCAGGGCCTGGCACAGTCAAACTCCAGAGCTTCTTTGCCGACGCATATGTTTTGGCGGCGGATATGTCGGCGCTTGCCGTGGTCGCCGCCACGCTTGAAGCCATGCCGCGAGACGCTAAAGGACTGGCATTTATTGAAATCACCTCGCCAGAAGATCAACAAGTAATCGATGCACCTGTTGGCGTGACGATCGACTGGATCATCCAGCCATCACCACATCAACCGTCGGTGCAGAGTGTCGAAAAAATAAAAGCTCTTCCCGACTTTCTAGGATCCGTGCAGACTTGCATTGCCGGTGAAAGTGCTATGATCAAGACCCTTCGAGAAGAGTTGGTCAATCGCCGCGGGTTGCCAAAATCGGACATGTATATTTCCGGATATTGGAAAATTGGCCTCAAAGAAGATGAACACCAAAAGGCAAAGAACAAGGCCGCCTGAAGGTAGGCCCCTTAGTCCAAGGCCGTGATGAGCTGAACAGCTGTAAACCCAGCACTGCCGAGCGCTTGGGCAACAGCGCCGCAATTGTCTCAGCTGACACGTCCCCATCGGCACGGAGCAACACGGGCGGCGTCGCGCTGGCACAGCTTTCGACTTTACAGTGGCGATCTAATGCGTGCTGAAGCGCAAGTAGTGCGGTGTCTTCGCCTTCGATGTCCTGAAATGCAATCAACCCATCTGCGTTGACATATAAGATGAGGTCTCCATCGGCCTGGCTGTCCGAAACCGCAGAAGGTGGCGCGGCCGGATGATGACAATGTCATCAGCCGTATCAATGAGCCCCTTGAGCGCTGTTATCATCCCGTCCTCGGACACAGAGATGCCGTTGACCGACAGCGTTTCTGGCCGAACATCGACCAAACGAGGTGGACCAGAGTATCCCGAGCCAGCGCCTGAAATCTGCATTGGGCTACCGCCCACCAGCGCCAGAGGCCATCGTCCCGATGGACCACAGGCCAATCATGCACTAACTTTCAATTTGGACCACTCAAGTGGGGCTGCTCACCCTTCAAAGGGGGAGGCTCAGAAGCCGCTTCAAACCTAAAGACATATCGCTCAACGCAAAACATCATACAGATAACGTATACCGAACGCACCAATACGATATTTGAGTTTAGAGCACGACTGCCTCTAACCTTTGAACACACACATCTATTCCAGCGTGACTGTTCAAAGAAAGTTAGTAAAATCATGACGACTAAACCTTGCATCATTTGTATCGCGATGACTGGCTCTCTTCCAACCAAAGAAGACAACCCGGCGGTTCCAATTACAATTTCAGAGCAAATTGAATCGACGCAAGAAGCCTACGAGGCTGGCGCTTCAATTGCGCATTGCCATGTCCGTCTTGACGACGGCACGCCAACAGCCGACCCAGAGCGTTTTGGATTGTTGCAAGAAGGGCTGCAAAAACACTGCCCTGACATGATCATTCAGTTTTCCACCGGCGGCAAGTCCAGCTCAGGGGATGCGCGCGGCAAAATGTTGCCCCTTCGCCCTGAAATGGCCTCCCTCAGCACAGGATCAAGCTCCTTTCCGAACAACGGCGTCTTTGCCAACCCGCGTGACCTTGTCGAATGGCTGGCGCTCGAAATGGTCAAATATGATATCAAGCCGGAGCTTGAGATTTTTGACTTGTCACATCTACATCAAGCCGCAGCGTTGCAAAAATCTGGCCACATCAAAGGCCCGCTCTATGCACAATTCGTCATGGGCATTAAGAACGCCATGCCCGTCGATAAAGACGTGTTGGATTACTACGTAAAAACCCTTCACCGCCTCACAGATAATGGCGAATGGTGTGCTGCAGGCATTGGACCGGCTCAAATCGTTTTGAATGAATGGTCTGTCGCAGGTGGCGGTCATGCCCGCACTGGCTTGGAAGACAACGTACGCCTTGACCGCGATACGCTTGCCCCTTCGAACGCCGCGCTCGTGAAGCGTGTCGTGGAATTCTGCGACACGTACGAGCGTCCTGTCGCCACGCCAGCGCAAGCTCGCGACATCCTACAACTGTCCGCTCGGTAAGACACCGGCATAGACCCGGCCCACTCATCAAAAGGAAAACGTATGACCACTTATCAAAACCGCCGCACCTTTATACTTGGTACATTCGCCATCGTCGGCGCCACTCTGATGGCATCGCCATTTGTTGGGTTGGCACACGCGGCCTCAGCCACCAATCCGCTTGATGGAATGAGCGAAATTCGCGCCATTTCACAAGGAAAAATCTCCACGGAGGGCCCCGTTTGGGATGCGGCCAATCAGCGTCTTATTTTTAGCGACATCCCTGGGGACACTGTCTACACTTACACGCCAGAAACCGGCGAAGAGGACATCTTACGTACGCCATCCGATATGGCCAATGGATTGCTCTTGGATGGTGAAGGAGGCTTGCTTGCCGCTGATCAACGAACACGTGTGATTTCGCGCATGGATTTGGAAACCGGTGCGGTTGAACCCTACATCACAGAATACGACGGTAAACCGCTGAATTCTCCCAACGACATGTTCTATCATAGCTCAGGTCTGTTGTATTTTACGGACCCGCCTTTGGGCATGAATCTCGCGAGCGAAAACAAAACCCGCTACATTGATTTCAATGGCTTTTACGCGCGTCATCCCGATGGCACGGTCGAGCTTTTGAAAGAGGTCGCAGAAGACCTTAATCCCAATGGCGTCATTCTTAGCCCTGATGAGAAAACGCTGTATCTTGGCATTTCCAGCGATGACGTTGCGCCTATCTTGGCTTTTGACGTAGCCCCCGACGGTAGTCTGAGCAACGAACGTGAGTTCGCAACAGGGCTCCACAATGACGGTATGGCTATCGACGTCGACGGGAACCTCTATATAGGCAACGAAACCGGTGTTTTCGTGTATGCGCCCGATGGAACGCACTACGGTACAATCGCCCTACCTGGCGGTGAAGTCGCAACAAATATGATCTTTGGCGGCACTGATTTAAAAACCCTGTTCATCACCAGCCGTGGTCCCAACGTCTATGCTATTGATCTGACAATTGCAGGTGTCGCGGGACGCTAACGCCCGCCACAGCAAACATACCTCCCTGACATCCGTTACAAACAAAAACGGATGGGCTCTTTTGAGCGCCTCGGCACGCCGCCCCCCCTCCTCAGGTTGGTTGGCGTGCCAATTCCCCCTTCCCTACTTCCTAACATTTCAGAACGAGGACTGTGCCATGCGCAACGTCACAAAAGACAACATTACCGATGTTTTTATGAGCTACATGGGGCCACAAACGCCCCCGCGCTTGCAAGAAGTTTTAGGCAGTTTGGTCAAACACTTGCATGACTTCGCACGTGAGGTGAACCTGACGCACGACGAGTGGAACAAGGGCATTGCATTTCTTGAAGCCGCTGCAGAGATATCAGACGAAGAACGCCATGAATTTGTGTTGTTGTCAGACGTCTTGGGCCTGTCATCGCTCGTTGATCTGCTGCACGCAGATCCAAACGGCACATCGTCATCCGTGTTGGGACCATTCCACATTTCTGGCTCGCCCGATTTGGCGCAGGGCGGCGATCTGCGAAAGTCCTTTGATGCACCGGTGCTGCTTGCTGAAGGTTGCGTCAAAGACCCCGATGGCAACCCGATTGCAGGCGCGACTTTAGACATTTGGCAAACTGCGCCAAACGGCTTGTATTCAAGTCAAGATCCGGAGCAAACCACCTATTCATTTCATGGATTACAAACAGTCGGTGCGGATGGGCGATACGCGTTCACCTCAGTGCGCCCCGTTGAGTACACCGTGCCTTCGGATGGCCCAGTCGGGGATATTTTGCGCGCTTGTGGGCGTCACCCTTGGCGCCCGTCTCATCTGCACTTTGTAGTTGAAGCCGAAGGCTACCGCCCTCTGGTCACAGAAGTCTTCCCAGAAGATGATCCCTACCTCGATCAAGATACAGTGTTTGGCGTCCGTGAAGATTTGGTGATGCAGTATCAAAACATGCCAGCCGGCAGCTTTCCTAAGTCAGGATTTGAACTGTCCGGTTCTGTGGATGACGCGTTTCTCAAGGTAGATTTTGATCTCACTTTGGTGCCTGCGTAATGTAGGCCACCCTGTGATCTGACCTCAGATCATACAGTCCAAATAAAAACGCCGGATCATATTCTTGATCCGGCGTTTACTCATTGAAAAATACAGCACTGAGCCTGGGAGATAATCATTTCGGATATGCCAAAGCTCTACGCGTCCTCGCTTCGATACGTTTAACACATCGAAGCGATTATCACTGACCTGCAGCTAGGACGCGCCAAGATTAGGCATGAGTTTTAGTAAATGCTGGCTATACTCATGCTGTGGATTTTCAAAAAGATCTTCATTCGAAGCAATTTCACAAATCTTACCATGACGCATCACCGCGATCCGATCACACATCTGGCGCACAACAGGCAAGTCGTGGCTGATGAACAGCATGGTCAACCCAAGCTCATCTTGCAGATCACGAAGTAGATTGAGAATTTGCGCTTGCGTCGACACATCCAACGCCGACGTCGGCTCATCACAGATCAGAATCTTGGGCCTCGACGCCAGTGCCCGCGCGATTGCGATCCGCTGTCGTTGACCACCAGAAAATTCATGTGGGTAGCGCCGTGCAGCGGTTTTCCCAAGACCCACGTGATCCAACAAATCATCCACAATTTGCCGCGTTTGAGCTTCATTCTCGGTCAAGTTATGAAAGCGCATGGGTTCTGCGACAATGTCGCGAATATTCATACGGCTATTCATGCTGGAATATGGATCTTGAAACACGACCTGCAAGAAGGTTCTGGAATGCCGACGCGCAGGATCATTGTGTTTAAACCCAATTTTCTTGCCATATATCGACAACTCGCCCTTATCGGCTGTATGCAAACCAGCCACAATCCGCGCCAAGGTTGATTTACCAGAGCCGGATTCCCCGACCAAACCAAAGGTTTCGCCCTGCTCGATGTCGAACGAGACATTATCCACGGCCTGCACAAATGTACGCTGGCTCTTAAGCACGCTGTTCTTGAGACGAAAGGCCAGCGACATATCTTTGATCTCGATGGCCGGCCCTGCATCTTCAACCACGTCGCTATTTGCCTTTCCCAACCAGTGGGTTTGCACATCGATCTTCGTCTGAGAGGCCTCACCTTCGATCAAATCGACACAGGTAAACCGGTGCAAGCGTTTGTCTGGCGATGGCACCGCCACAATCAGGTTTTGCGTATACTCATGTTGCGGATTGCGCAGAACTTGGTCCACGCCGCCAACTTCAACCAGCTCGCCGCGAAACATCACAGCCACCCGGTCGGCAATTTCACTCACAACGCCAATGTCATGGGTGACCATGATGACGCCAACACCGCGCTCATCGCAAATCTTGCGGATCAGTTGGAGGATCTGTGATTGTATCGAAACATCAAGCGCTGTCGTGGGTTCGTCTGCGATGATCAGCTCAGGGTCTCCCGCAAGCGCCAGCGCAATCACCACCCGCTGTCGCATTCCGCCTGAAAATTGGTGTGGGTAGGACTTGAGACGGCTTTCCGGATCAGGAATTCCCACATCATTCAACAATTCAATGGCGCGAGCTTCAGCCTCTTTCAACCTAAGTCCGAGACATTCTTGGATCGTCTCAACCAGTTGTTTTCCAACGGTCATCAACGGGTTGAGAGAACTTTGCGGGTCTTGAAAAATCATTCCAATCCGGCGGCCACGCAACTTGCGCATCTGTTCATCAGTATAATCGCAGATGTTCTCGCCTTGAAAAATCACCTCGCCTCGGCTGATGCGGCCGGGTTTACCTAAAAGGCCGGTGATCGCATTGCCTACCGTAGACTTGCCTGCGCCAGATTCCCCAACGAGACCGATGATTTCACCGGCATTCACCTGCAGATTAAAGCCTTTAACCGCGTTCAAGACCAAGCCACGCATTGGAAAGTCGATGCTAAGATTTCGGATGTCTAGAAGCTGTGTCATCGTAATTTAGGGTCCAATATATCGCGCAGTTTGTCGCCGAGCAGATTGACAGAAAAGACAAGAAGAACCAGCGTCAGGGATGGGAAGAAGGCAATCCACCAAAGCCCCGAGAAGAGATACTCATTGCCCACGCGGATCAACGTTCCAAGAGACGGTGTTGTTGACGGGATGCCCTGTCCGAGGAACGAAAGCGTTGCCTCAGAGATGATTGCAATTGCAAAACTGAGTGTCGACAACACGATGACGGACCGCATCACATTGGGCAGAACATGCCGCAGAATAATCAACCAGTTTGGCAATCCGATCACGCGCGCGGCCTGTACGTATTCTTTGTTACGCTCCACCATCGTCGCCCCACGGGTCACACGGGCAAATTGCGGCCAATCCGATAGGCCAATGGCGATGATCACAAAGTAGATCGCAAACTGATTGTGATACTCAATGGGCAAGAACGCGCGCCCAAATCCGTTGATCATGATCGCGGTCAAAATACCGGGGATCGTAAGCTGAACATCTGCAATACGCATGATGATCACATCGGTTAGGCCTCCGGCAAAACCAGAAATCACCCCAAGAGTCGTTCCAAGCACCATGCCCAAAAGCACAGCAGCGAGCCCGACCAAGATGGATAAGCGCCCACCATAGAGCATTGTTGAGAGCAAGTCGCGGCCCTGATCATCTGTCCCTAAGATATATTGAGGCAGCCCACCATCGGCCCATGCAGGGGGAAGTTTGCCGTCCCACAACATGACTTGAGCAGGATCAAACGGATTGAAGGGCGCAATGATGGGCGCAAATAGCGCTGCGCAGAAGAAGAGCAGTGTTGCGATCCCAGCCGCCATTGCCATCGGAGAATGGGTGAAGCTCCAAACCATATCATTGTCTAGAAAACGGCTCAGGCGCGATGTTTTTTCAGTATCAATCATGTGTCATCTGACTTTTCATAGGGATTGGCATCAGCTTAAGCGGATGCGCGGATCGATCAGGAAATATAGCAAATCGACGGTGAGGCTGATCAATACGAACAGTCCGGCGACGAACAAGAGGTACGCTGCCATAACGGGGATATCGACAAAACCAACAGCCTGAATGAACATCAAGCCAGTGCCGGGCCACTGGAACACCGTTTCGGTAATCACCGAAAAGGCAATCAAGCCCCCAATGTTCATTCCGATCACCGTGGTCACAGGCACAAGCGTATTACGTAGCGCATGTCCGAAGTTGATGGCACGATCCGTAAGCCCTCTCGCACGCGCGAATTTGATATAATCGGCACGCATCACTTCAAGCATTTCAGCACGCACCAAACGCAAGATCATCGTGGTTTGGAACAAAGACAAGGTGATGGCCGGTAATAAAATTGAGCGCCATCCATCAACTGTCAAAAGGCTGGTTTTCCATACGCCAAGATCCACAGTGCCGCCGCGCCCTGATGACGGAAGCCATTTTAGCGTGACTGCAAAAATATAGATAAGTGCGATGCCCATAACGAATGTCGGAAGGCTCACGCCTGCGAGCGACGAGGACAAAATTGTTTTCGACGCCCATGATTTTGGCCGAATACCGCAAAACACACCTGCAGTGACACCGACAACTATCGCGATGACTGCTGAGACAGCAACCAATTCGAGCGTTGCCGGTAAGCGGCTGGCAATCAACTCGGTGACAGGTTGTTTGAGGCGATAGGAAATCCCGAAGTTGCCCTGAACCGCGTTCGCCATGAAGCGACCGTATTGCGTCATCACGCTGTCGTTCAACCCAAGCGCGTCGCGCATACGGTCCGCGTCTGCCGCTGTTGCATCCTCTGGCAGCAAGCTGCTCAGCGGGTCCCCCACAAAGTTAAACATGGAAAACGAAACAAATGACACAACGATCATCACCAGCCCAACTTGCATCAGTCGGCCGAACAAATAGCGCATAACCCCCACCTTTTTTATCGTCGTTCAAAATTCATAGACCGCGGCCCACATCGTGTTTGGGCCGCGGCGATAGTGTTTGATTACACCTAGTTTGCGTTTTTGACTGCAAACTCAAAGCGCGGCGTATTGTCAGCAGCGATTGGCAAATCCAGATCGGATACCATCGCCCATGAGATCACCTGATGGTGCACAGGCGCATATGGAGCGTCCGCGCGTGCAATTTCCCATACATCGTGAATGAGATTGAGACGCGTTTCTGGATCCATTTCTTTGCTGATCTGTGCGATCTTGGCGTTCACCTCTGGATTGTTGTATTCGGCGGCATTGGCGCGGCCACCAACATCCAGCAAGTATTCCATTGGGTATTGGCTATCCAATGTTGGAACACCCCAGCCAATCAAGAAGAAATCCGTGTCCTTGTCGTTGACCTTGGTGAAGTGAATGTTTTTAGGTGTTGCCTCAAGAGTCACGTCAATGCCGATACGCGCCAACATAGACACAGCTGCTTGGCAAATTTTCTCGTCATTGAGGTAACGATCGTTTGGACAATCCAGCTGAACTGAGAACCCGTCTGCATAGCCAGCTTCAGCCATCAGTTCTTTAGATTTTTCAGGATCAAACCCATAAGGTGCATCCAATTCAGGCGTGCTGCCCAATACATTTGGTGAGGTCAGCATGCCGGTTGGGAAAGAGTTTCCATCCATGACAACCCGCTGAATGGCTTTCAGGTCGAGAGCATGATTGACGGCCAAGCGAACACGCACATCGGCAAATGGGTTCTTGTCTTTGACATTAGAAGACTTCAATGGCTCAGGGCTTTGCTTCATACCAAAGAAGATCGTGCGAACTTCTGGAACGGTTTGAATTTCAAGGCCTTCAGCGCCATCAATGCGTTTGATGTCTTGCAGAGGCGGATCAAGAACAAAGTCCAACTCGCCAGACAGCAAGGATGCAACGCGTGTCGCGGCATTGGCAATTGGGCGGAATTCAAGCGTGTCGATGTTACCAGGATGATCACCCCAGCCCCACCAATCTTCATTGCGCGCCATGATCGTTTGCTCATCCGGTGCGCGAGAAACCAATTTAAACGGCCCCGTGCCATTTGCATGGCGCACCGCATACGTTTCTTCTTTGGTTTGGAAGTTCTGTGGCTCAACAACCCCGTTCTCTTCAGACCAATCGCTGTCCATGATCATAATCGATGTCAACTGCGCGGGCAAAATCGGGTTTGGGTCTTTCGTGACCAGCTTAACTTCGTAGTCGTTGATAACTTCGACCGTCTCGATAGACGACATCAGTTTGATATATGCGGATGTCGGCGCTTGCGTGCGGTTGATCGAGAAGACAACATCCTCAGCTGTAAAGTCTTGACCTTCATGGAACTTAACACCTTCGCGCAGTTTCAGAAGCCATGCATTCTCCCCTTCGACAGGCTCCCAACTCGTTGCCAAGCCACCGATCAAATTCAGCGCAACATCACGGCTGATCAAACGCTCATACATAATGCCGTTGATCGCACGTGTGGACGCATCCACCTCGCTATGCGGGTCAAAAGTCAGCGCATCGCCGGAGCTGCTCCATCGCAAAGTTTCAGCTGAAGCAGCGGTTCCCGCAACGGCCATCACTGCCAGCAAAGACATAACACATTTTTTCATCAGATTCTCCCTATCGATGTTTAAAATGCCGCCCGTGAGGACTGCATTCAACCAGATCATTCGCGAACAAACGTGAAAGGCCTCCTACCTCAATTCACGTTCGACGTACCGCGACGCCATAATTTCTTGTTAAACTATAACGAGAGACGAAGGACTGTTTCCAATACTGCTTCGGATGAGCCGTCTTTCCTAAAAAGTATCGCCATATGGTATTTTATATTCTAGTATCAGCATCGAAGTTAGTCCACGCAAGTTCAGGAATTGAAGGACTTTCAATTATATATCAAAAGGTTATCACATGAATTTGCGTCAATTAAATTACTTCGTTGCAATTGCCGAAGAACAAAATATGGGTCGCGCAGCCCAGAGGTTGAACATCTCACAACCGCCACTTAGCCGTCAAATTCATGCCCTCGAAATCGAACTGGGTGCACAGTTGTTCACACGGATGCCGAAAGGAATGGTCCTGACTGAAGCAGGGCGCATTTTATTGTCTGAGGCCAAAGAAATATTAGCGAAAACGAACCACGTTCAGGAACTTATCGAAGGGGTCGTCTCCGGTGATGTCGGTCAATTAAACGTTGGCTTTTTCGGATCGACAATCTACGGCGCTGTGCCGTCGATCCTACGCAAATTCAGTTCACAAAACCCGCGCATTAAAGTCACACTGCGATGGATGAGTAAGCCTGAACAGATCAACGCCATTCGAGACGGGCGCATACACATCGGCTTTGGGCGGTACTACTTCGCTGGCGACGACTTGGAAGAAGTCGGATTTTATCGTGAACAGCTCTTTGCGGCTGTGTTGAAAGACTCTGAGCTGTTCGAGGCTGACGAAGTCACGCTGGAACAGCTCAGCAAAACGCCATTGTTTTTATACCCAGCAGCCGATCCGCCCAGCATTGCAGATGAGGTCATCGCCGTCTTTCGCAAGGCAGGACTGAACCCTCAAGTGGAGCAAAAAGTACCAGACCTAACATCAGCGCTCGCACTCGTACGTTGCGGTAAAGGTTGCGCAATCGTCACGGAGGCTGCAACCGCACTCCAGTTTCCAGACATCAAGTTCCTCCGCATTTCAGACTGCAATGACTTCATTCCTACATCCTATTTGGTGTCGGCGAGAAATAAACCGCCTGTCCTACAAAAATTCTTGGACATCCTTGATGAAGACGTCACCACACATGGTCAAACTTAAACTTTGCCAATCTAAATGAAAAAGCCAGCGCTGCACGAGGCAGGCTGGCTTTTTTGCGACTATTTACTCGGCGCCAATTAGGTTTGGCGGCTTGGCATTGCGCCCGTGAAGACAGGCTTGCGCTTTTCCTTAAAGGCAAGTTTGGCCTCACGTCCATCAGGAGACATCGTGAGGTAATTTTGCATCGTGCCCGACGCGGCAAGGTGATTTGAATACCCTGCTGAATCCATCAAAATATTGGTCGACATCTTGGTGTATTTGATAGCCAAGGGTGGCAGCTCAGCCAACGCCGTGGCGTAATCATTCACCGCATCTGCAAACTCAGCAGCAGGCACACAGCGATTGATCAAGCCCCAACGCTCAGCTTCAGGCGCAGTCAATTTACGCCCCAGAAGTGACATCTCTAACGAACGCGCACGCCCTACGCTCAACAAGGCCACACCACCAGAATGATTGCCCGCTTGAATTTCACGCATTTGGAAATAAGCACTATCAACAGCGACCACCAAGTCACAAGACATCGCAATGTAAGACCCGCCCCCAACCGCCGGCCCGTTCACCGCCGCTACAATCGGCTTAGGACTGCGCTGCATCCGTTGGCGCGTGCCTTCATTCCAATGCCCATATTCGTTCATTTGCTCGCTGGTCGCGGTTGCCGTAAAGCGTAGATCTTGGCCGGAAGAGAAGAAATCTCCGCTGCCAGTCATCACAATGCAACGGCATTCGTCATTGCCTTCAAGCATTTCGAGCGCCTGAGAAATTTCTTGGAACACAAGTGTATCATGCGCATTTTTCACTTCAGGGCGGTTGAGTGTGATCGTCCAAACGGCACCAGCTTGTGAAACGAGTAGTGAGTCAAATGTCTTGGTCATGCGTCTTCTCCAATATGTGTCTTCAAGGCCAGACGCGACGGGCGCCTTAAAAAAACCTCTGCGATTTGTCTCAACATATTTTCGAAAGACCATATCCGGAAAATACTATTTCGCAGCAAACATCATACCATATTTGTATGCCTGTCACCGATGTGCCAAAAATCAAAGCGTCAAAAATCAAAACCTTCCATCATTCCGCTTTGGTATGAAGATGGCGCAGCAAAGGTATTTGTAACGTATCGCGGTATTTGACTAAATGCCTCCAAATCACGGGTGCATTCCACCCATGGCGTAAAAGGCAACTCGCTCCTCGTTCTTTAGACATTAGAAGAAAAAGTGGCGATTTTGCAGTGACCGTACAACGGAGAAAAACACATGGCTAAAATCGAATTCGGGGTCTTGGGTGGTCAAGCGATCATCGTGGTTTCTGGTAAAATCATCAACGTAAATGAACGTTCTGGCGGACAGTTCTCAAGTGACCCGATGGACGTTCTCGCGCATTGGCCCGCATTCGAAAAATGGGCGCGCGGAGTTGAAGCAACCGGTACAGAAGCTGACGTTGATTATGATGCGCTTGATTGCCCCGTACCAAAGCCAACAGCAATCTATGGTATCGGTCTCAACTACGCAGACCACGCAAAAGAAGCAGGTCTGGAGTTTCCAAAACAACCCATGGTTTTTGCAAAATACCCATGCTGCATTACCGACGCGACGGCTGACATTACGCTGACATCAAACCGTGTCGATTTTGAAGCTGAGCTGGTCGTAGCGATCAGTCGTGAAGCACATAAAATCAGCGAAGAGGATGCGATGTCCTATGTTGCTGGTTACTCGGTCGGCCAAGATATTTCTGATCGCCGCCAACAATTTTCAGACAAACCTCCGCAGTTTTGCCTCGGAAAATCTGCGCCGGGCTACGGTCCTTGCGGCCCTGTACTTGTGACAACAGATGGATTTGCGGACCCTCACGACATTGCGCTCAATTGCTTTATAAACGACGAACAAGTCCAAAATAGCAGCACAAAGCACCTGATTTTCAACGTCCCTCAACTGGTGTCGTTCTTGTCGCAATGGTGCATTCTGCAACCAGGCGATTTGATTTTCACAGGCACACCTGCCGGCGTTGGCGCTGTACGCACCCCACGTCGTTATCTGCAGCCTGGTGAAGTCATCACAACCAACATCGAGGGTATTGGCCAAATGCGCAACACCTGCGTTTAAGTCCAAACACGAGTAGAAAATAGGATACAACTATGTCTGACTATCAATATATGGACGACGTCGCGGCCCTGATGGCGCAACTCGGACGCAGAGCGCCGATTGACGGATCAATCGTGTTTTACGGGTCCTCTACGTTCAAAAACTGGAAGCGCATTACTGAGGATATGAACGATCTGGATGTCGTAAACGCTGGCTTCGGCGGCGGCACCTTTGAAGGCGCGATGCAACACTTTGATCGTGTTTTTGACGCTGTGACCCCGAAGATGATCGTTGTTTACTTTGGTGAGAACGACATCGCATGTGACGGTTTTACTGCTGAAGAAACATTGGCGTTGCATCAGGCATTCCATGCCCGTGTTCGTGAGAGGTTCCCAACACTTCCAGTGATCTACTTGCCTCCCAAAACAGGCATCATTCGTTGGATTTGGCATCCTGATTATGTTGAGTATAGTCGCCTTGTTGAAGCGGATACTCGGAATGATCCAAATGCATATTTTGCGGCTGTAGATGTGACAACGATCGGTTCAAACGGGCGTCCTGCGACGAAATTCTTCGAGCGTGACGGTATCCACATCGGCCCTAAAGGATATGCTGCTTGGACTCCCATTATAAAAGCAGCGATGGCGAAAGCAGGCTTGTAGTTTAGGGACATCGGCTAAGCATCCATTGTATGTCGTGAAGTCTGTCATCAAAAAATCGCGGGAGGCTGCAGGTCGATAAGCCGTGGACCGCTTCAAAGCTAACAAGTTTTAGAAACTGCGCGGGTTTAGGGATTGAGCAGCGTTCATGTTTGAGGGGGCTTGACACGAACGGTCCATTACTGACCTTTGCAGCGAATGTCTCGTTCGAGCCCACTTTTACCGATGCTGCGTGATGCATGAATGGCCGCTCACCCGCCGTCACGGGTCGGGCATCCGCCACTCTCTGGGCGCTTCTCGAATGTAACCTTGAAAAAGAAAGCCTCCATCCGGTTCCAAGACACGTTCGCATAGGTGAATAACGGAGGCGGTATCCTCTTTGGTGAATGCATTCTCAAAAGCATCCGTGAAACGCTGGTAGAACTCGGGATCAACGCTCATGAGTCTTCTGGGAATGCTCTTGCCCTTAGCAGACCATTGGTTTTGAGAACGAAAGAAATGATCTGCGGTGGCTGCGTAAAGATTAGAGACCACGATACGGAGCTCGTCTGAATTGCGTGGCTCACGGATATCTTCGACCATATCGCTGATTGCATAGCGCGAATTTTCACGTTCTTTCTGGCCCCACGGTATTGGACCTTCTTCCAGAATTTGAGTTGCCAGACCTTTGAGAAGACCACCACATTCCGTCTCATCAGGTATCTCGATGCCCTCATTGACCATGTTGGGTAGAGACGGCACTCCTGACGGGCGATCCACCTCCCGAAAGAAATACTCCAAAGTTTGAGCATCGTGTATGAATGCCTCAACAGGCCAGCCCTCAAAGGTAAAAGATTGCCGGACGGCGTTCTCGACGCTTTCAAAGACTACGACGAGGTCAAGGTCAGAATACGCCGTTGCTTCATCTCGAACCACCGAGCCCGCGAGCAGGCATGCACTTGCTGTTGGAAAAAACTGGTCGCGAATTTTATTGGCCGCAGACAAAGCCGCTGAAAGGTTCTGACTCAATGACAAACTCCCAGATGGTATGGGGGAACCGTGGGTCCCCTCTTGACTGTATCAGGTGATTGTCGGCGGCTCACGATTTTTTTCTGAAATCATGAAAGCCGCCGTTGGCATACGCGCAGCGAAATGGTGCTTCGTCCCGCTTAACAGACATCGGCGCATTATGCAGCGAAAGTCCGCAATCCGCCCTTGATGTCGAGTCTTGTACCAGACTAACCCAAAAACCTCTTTCCAGTTCAGACCGTTTTTTTGGGTGGAATTTTCGAGTTAAACAACCGTTTAAATCGTCGTAAACCCCATGTTTAACGGCCACTGAGGGGATTAGGTGGGTTTGCAATGCTTGGTGTCAGCAAAAGGTCTTTTACCTTACGAAAGCCCATAATGGCCTTATGTAATGTCGAGCGGACAAGAAAGACCTTGCAATATCAAACGCCAGCAGAAAAATTTGAAGCCTGTATTACAGTCACCTGTTGTAACCGCAGCCCAAAGTTGCCGAGGTATAAAAACTTACGAACCCATCAGTCGATCGAGGAACTCTGTGGTTGATTGCGCATCGCATGGCGCTACTATCATGCTAGGTAAAAGTTAAGTGAGGTTCATAGTGAGAACATATCCCATTCCCTTCAATGAGGAAGCACGCCTTCGGTCTGTCTTTGCCGTTCCCGGCTTGAACGAAGCGAATGGAGGGGTCTTCGATGCAATTTGCGAAGCGACAAGAAAAATTCTTGACTGCCCTATTGCCCATATCAGTGTCGTTGAAGGTGACACCCAGTGGTACAAATCTGTCGTAGGGATTGAGCTTGGACGGATGCCGAAGAGCAACAGCTTTTGCACCCACACGATAATGTCTGGCAAACCGATGGTCGTGCCAGACCTGAGCAAAGATCCTCGGTTTGAGACCCATCCTATGGTTGCTGAAGGAGGGCCCGGTGCGCGCTTCTATGCTGGGGTTCCACTGGTTCTGTCGTCGGGGCAACGTTTCGGAAGTTTATGCGGACTTGATCTGGTCCCTCACGAAGCGCCATCGGATCACCAAATGTCCATTCTAATAGATTTGGGAAAGGCGGTGGTTGCTGCGCTGGAAGGCATTCCGCCAAAACCTGTGGAACAAACAGAAGACGAAGACGCAAAGTCGACTTTTATCACCCTTATAGGGCATGAATTGCGCACGCCGCTCACCATTCTCTTTGGCAGTTTGCAATTGCAAGAAGCGGTGGCCGATCAAGGCACCAACAAGGCATTAATCAGCTCGGCGCGAAAATCAACAGAGCATCTTATGGGGCTCGTTGAAACGATTATTACATACAGTAACGCCTCGACCGGCGAACTTTCCCTAAATGAGCAGGTCTGCGAGTTGGAAGGCATACTGCAAGGCGTTTGCGAACTGGTATTGCCGGGCGTTGATGGTGAATTGAAGTCGATTACTTTTAATGAGGGTTCACTGCCCCCCCCACTCTTTATCGATCCTGATCAGATCAAACTTGCTCTGCATGCTCTTGCTCTTAATGCAATTAACCATGGCGGCCAAAAAATTTCCCTTGCAAGCCGTATAGACGCGTCCGGAAATATTGAACTTTCAATCACTGATGATGGCACGCTTGATGAAAACCTTGAGCTCGCGGCTCTCTACGAACCTTTCGTTGTCGGTGGCAATATCAATGAGAGGGGGACGCGGGGCGGATTGGGCCTTGGTCTCCCGTTGACGCGGAAATTGGTAGAGCTTCATGGTGGAGAGTTCGAGGTGCAAGCCGCAGAAAACAGTACCGCTGCAATCATCCGCTTGCCAGCTTGGCGTATGAGGACTGCTTAACTCGGCTGACTGGCCTGTTTACTATATATTGCAAGTTAGTGATCCTGAGGGCTCAACAAGCAGCACTTTGTCCCGCATAGCAGACATCGGCGCAGAACGCAGCGAAGGGGGATCAGGCGTGGCTGGCCTCTGTGGATGATCTGGATGAGGCGACTTGAGACCTACCTGTCCGTCAAAAACCCCAACGCCCCCGAAAAGCCCCCCCTGTGCGCACCTCAAGAGTTCATCGCGGATATGCTGGCACGAGATGCCGAGACCGCGCAGATTTTGGAAAAGATCAGAGGCATGCTGTGAAGGCGGGGTGGGAGGACGCGACCCTCGGAAATGTGTGTGAGATCATATCGGGATCGGGCTTCCCGAAGAAACACCAAGGCGAAACCGATGGTGAGTTGCTGCCGTTCACGAGTTGGCCCGACGCTGCGCTGCAGCTTCCCCGAAGCAGATGTTCATCTAAGACGCAGCATTTTTGGGGTACCAAGGTCTGCAACGCGGACAAAGCGAGCTTTCGCCACGGCGGCATGAACGACAGCTATCGAGAAAAATGGGCATCAGTTCGACTGCAATCTTAACCCTCCCAAAAACGGTCGCTTTTGGGAGGGTTGCGCCGCAGCTAGTTCGGACCAAACACCCGCAACTACCTCACCCAAACGTAAGGTCTGCAATGGCAAGGCTTACGCCAAACCCTATCAAAGCGACCCCAAAGACCCTGTCGATCCAGTGGCTAATACCAAGAAGTTTGCGACGCAGCACAGGGGCACCAAAGAACGCGGCAACAAGCCCGAACCAAATGACATGCGCCAGAGAAATAAAACTGCCATAGGCGATGCGCGCCGTTAACGGTGTCGCGGCACTGACCACTTGGGTGAACAGGCTTATGATAAAGATCGCGGTCTTGGGGTTCAGGGCATTTGTCCAAAACCCGACACGCAGGGCCGCGGCATCCGAAAGAACTCGATTAACGGGCGCGTCCACCTCACTGTGCGGGCGGCTCATCACCATTTTTGTGCCCAGCCAGATCAAATAGGCAGCACCCGCCAGCTTCATGATATCAAGCAACCAAGGGGAATAACGGATCATCACTCCGATGCCCAACAGCGTATAGCTGACATGCACCAGAACCCCTGCGCCAATGCCGAACGCGGTCAATATCCCCGCGCGTTTTGAAAGCGTCAGCGCATTGCGCGACACCATTGCAAAATCTGGCCCCGGACTGATGACAGCCAGAAGTGTAATCGTAATAATAGCAAACCATTCAGTCATAATGTTCCCCTTTGGATAGGGTCTAATTAGATCATTGGCGCTGCTGAGAAAAACGATGACTTCTGACACTATTAATGATTTAATCTGACAGATGCGAAGTCCAATAACATCTCTGCCTGCCCTATCATGCTTTCGCGCCGCTGCGAAATTTGAAAGCTTTAGCAAAGCGGCAGATAGCCTAAATTTAACCCATGGCGCAGTTAGTCGCGCGGTGCGATTGCTCGAAAGTGATCTGGGAACTGCCCTTTTTACGCGCCGAAATCGGTCGGTTTTTTTAACAGATGCAGGGCGCAAACTCGCGCAATCTGTTACACATGGGCTGGGGCATATCGAAGATACGATCAGCAGTATCAGAGCCGAACAGGTCCATGTTCAGGTCACTGTTTCATGCGAACCCACGTTAATGATGCGTTGGCTTATCCCGCGCCTATCCACGTTTCGCCGACAATACCCAGAGGCTGACATTCGGTTGGTTGCCGGCGGTGGTCCGGTCGCGCTGGGTGATGGAATTGACCTTGCAATTCGGCGCGATGACTTTGATCTGCCGAAAAACTATAGCAAAGCGCCGTTGTTTTCAGAATGGATTGGCCCCGTATGCAGGCCCGATCTTCATGAGCGTTTTTTCGAAAATGGCCAATTACGCCCCGACGCGTCATTGCTGCATAGTAGAACGCGCCCCTCTGCATGGCACGCATGGGCAGGCCTTTCCAAGGCGACTTTGGGCGTGCATCCTGATACGGAATTCGAACATTTTTACTTCAGCCTGCAAGCCGCAATCGCAGGCCTTGGCGTTGCTATCGGGCCATGGCACCTTGTACAAGACGATCTGGATGCAGGCATATTGTGCGCGCCCGCCGGATTTCTGAAAGATGGTAGCAGCTATGTTTTGTTGGCACCCGAAGGTAACCCCGAACAGAATGTGCAATCCTGCTTTCGTGACTGGCTAACAGACCTCGCAACAAACGAACGCTGCCCGTAACGAACCTTTTGTGCTTATGCCAAAGCAGCCATTCCTGCTTTGCAGAAGATCGATAACATGGGCTCGAAGCTGCCATTCGCTTCAAAGAGCACGAAGGTCAGCTAATGGGATCACGGCGCGTGCGTAACCCCAACAAGGCCACGACCCGCGTGTCGATCAACAGGCCGAATACATATGAGCGACTTCCGAGAACATGCCAGAAATCATTTGCGAACAGCAGCCGGTACATACATGTGGGCCGTTCACTACGCCTCAAAGCTATCTTAAATTTAATCCCTATTCGTATGAGCATACAGCGCGAAATAAGCCAACTTAGCCTCATGATATAACCCAATACCCCGCCCACCTTGGCGGTTTTTTTGTTGGGGTTTTTGGGCCAATTTAGGCCTATCATGAACACACCAAATCACATAACCGCCCTTAGTAAAGGGCGGATTGCAGACTTTCGCTGCGTTTTGCGCTTAGGTCTGCTACGCGACCCTTCCGCCGTTTATTACGGCCTTATTAAAGCCGTAAAGATTGTGGTATTTCATTCAGACGTTATCGTATTTTGGTTTTCAAAATTTGACTATCTGGCCATCGTCAGTTGATCCCAATCTGCATAGTCTGGAGATCCTTCGCCGCGGATATCGCCTGCGTAACCATATTCGATCATATGCACCATCGTTGTGGTCTTCGTCGCGAAAATCACGCTGTAGCTTTCCGTCAAGTCGGCTGCTGACAGCAGTTTTGTCGCTGCGAAATCAGGCCAGCCTGCATGGTTGGTGCCGCGTGGGGCAGAAAACGGAATTCCGTGCAGAGACCCTGACAGGTGCATGTGGCAATGACCGTGGAATATGTGACGAATTTTGGCTGCATAAGGCGCGACTGTGGCTGCAAACCGGTCTGCATCCAGCAGCATAATTTCATCCATCGGCGCGACCTCAATCGGTACCGGGTTGTGATGCATGAAAATCCAGACAGGGCCTTCGAGCGTCTTTAATTGCTCTGTCAGCCAAGCCGCGCGCATGGCGCAAAAATGCCCCGCGTGGGAGGCTGGCCCCCAAGTGTCCAACAAGATCGCATGACCAATGGACAGCGGGATCACCTTTTGCGCAAAACCGTCTGCGCCTTCGTTTTCGGGGAACACGTCGAAAAACGTCTGACGGTCATCATGATTACCGATACACAAATGCACTGGTATATTCACAGCGGCCAATTGGTCCTTGAGGCGCATGTAATCATCAGCCTCCCCCCAATCCGACAGATCGCCGGTGATGATCAGCGCTTCAGCATCGGGGTGATGCTGGATGGCATGGGCCAAAGCCTTGGTGAAATTGGCATTGGGATCGCGTCCGCCGATGGTTTTGCCGGGAGTGGTCAGGTGGATGTCAGTGATTTGCAACAGTTTCATGGTCATTTCCTAGAGATAGTTGTGGCCACCAAAACACGTCGGTGGCCACAGATTGATTTAGTCGAGAAGCTCTTGAACTTCCTCAGTCAATTGCTCTTGCAGCTCGGACATGTCCTCATACTCACCGCTCACGATGCCTTCGAGACCATCATAGATCACCTGCGTTGCGGCCAAACCGTTGTCGCCAGGGTATGCTTGCCACTCGCGCAGCAATGGCAGTTGGCGCACAGCTGTCGCTTTGGCTGGGTTTTCAGCGTAGAAATCTTTGAGAATGATTTCATTGGCTGCTTGGTTTGGCGGCATGTAGCCCGTTGTGCGTGCCACTTCGGCAGCGCCTTCGCCAGACGTGATGAACTTGAGCCATTCCCAAGCGGCTGCGCGCACGGCTGGATCTTCAGATGTAGAGGTCAACATCGCAGCGTTGCCGCCAGCAGGCAGGCCCATCGGGCCTGTGGCTGCAAAGCCAGGGAATTCGTTGGTGACCAAAGTGAAATCACCCATGGAGCGTTCCACCGCGCCCACAGCAGATGTAGACCAGAACATCATGCCAATTTCGCCCGCAGAGAAAGACGACAAGGCGGCTTTCCATTCGATGTTTTGCATGTCGCAACCGTCAAACAATGCGTCCATTTGCTCAAGCGCTTTAAGACCCTCAGGGCTATCGAGGTTGAAATCATTGCCGATCACAGTTGGCGTGTCTTGTGACCACATCAAAGCCTGCAAAAACCAGTTGCCTGTGATATTCCAGCCCCAGAACATGGGGTTGTCAACGCCTGCTTCAGTCAGCTTGGCGCAGGTGCCGATGACCTCATCCCATGTTTTGGGCAGTTGGTCTGCGGATGTGATGCCAGCTTTGGCCATCACTTCCATGTTGTAATAACCAACAGGCAAAGAGATCGAGAACGGCAGGCCGTAGACTTCTTCGTTGAATGTGCCTAGGTCGAGCATCGCCTGATGGTAGCCGTCTTTGGCGAAATCAGTTTCATTTGCGATGAAGGGCTCAAGCGATTGCGCGATGCCTTTGTCGACCAAGATCGCTTGGCGGTTGAGACCCTGCATGGTCACGTCAGGCAATTCGCCCGCGATGGCTTCACGCAGAATGGTGTTATTCGCGTCCTCGTAGTTCTCATAAGTGGCGCGGAATTTCACCTCGATGTTTGGATGTGCCTCATGGAACAGCGGCATGATGTTCTCATAAGTGACGTCGAAAAGGTGGCTATAGGGATAGGCAAACTCAATAGTCACCTTATCTTGTGCCGAAGCCGTGCCCGCGCTGAGCACGAGAAGCATTGCAGTTGTCAGATTTTTCATTACGTTATCTCCAGTTGCCTTTGTGCCCGGGGTGATTTGGCGATTGAACCGGGCGTGATTGTCCCTTGCGGGATTGGGTGATAGGGCGCGTCGCTTGATGCGCCCTACTTCATTCCTGATAAGGTGATCCCTTCGATGAACCGGCGTTGGGCCAGCATGAAGACCACGATCAACGGGGTGACGATGACGACGGCTGTGGCCATCATCGGTCCGAAATTGCTGCCATCCGCATCGCCTTTGAATTCGCGCAAACCCAATGGTGGCGTGAACAAATCGCGATTGCCGGTGATGACGATGCGGGGCCAAAAATAATCATTCCAATGGGCCACGACGCTGAAAATCGCGAACGCCATAAGCGCAGGGATGGCGGTGGGCAGCATGACTTTCCAGATGATGCTGTACTCAGACATGCCATCCATACGCGCCGCATCAATCAAATCATCAGGCACGGTCATGAAAAACTGGCGCATCAAAAAGATGCCAAAAACGCTAATCGTCCAAGGCACAATGAGGGCGGCGTAAGAATTGGTCATCCCCAACTTGGCCAGCATGATATAAAGCGGCAAAGCGATCGCATGCACAGGGATCAGCAAGCAAAACAGTACAAGCCCGAAAACCGCGTCACGTCCCCAAAAGCGCAGCTTGGCCAGCGCATAGGCGCAGGGCAGGGCCACGATAACTTGGATCAAAAAGATCGATGCGGTGACAAAGACCCCATTGGCCAGATACCGCAACAGCGGCGCTTTGGAAAACGCAGTGGTGTAATTGTAGATCCATGGCCTGACCATGCAGTCGGCGGCGGCATTGCCGCGTGCGACGCAATAGTCATCACGAAACAGCTCTTGTGCGCCAAAAATGCCACCGGAATTGGTCATAATCTCGTTTGGGCTTTTGAGGCTGTAGCTCACCATCACATAGAACGGCAGCAACACGATGAGCGCCCCAAGTATGAGCACGACATGCTTCATCGTCTCAGTCGTCGAAAAGCGATTAAGCATAGTGCGTTCTCCGTTCAATCAGCCAGCGTTGCAGCAAAGTCAGGATCAAAACAAACCCAAGGAACACCATGGTAATGGCGGCTCCGATCCCCATCAGGTTTTGCTGGATTGCTTTTTCATAGATCGCAAACATCATCACATAGACGGATTTCGAAGGCCCGCCGCCTTGGGGGTAAAAGGCTTCGACAGTATCGAAGACTTGAAAGGACCGGATCATGCTGATGGTGACGACAAACACAGTGGTCGGCCCAAGCATCGGCCAAGTGATCAGCCGAAAACGATCCCAACTTGCATAAGCCCCGTCCATTTCGGCCGCATGATACAGATCGCGCGGAATGCCTGTCAGCCCCGCAAGATACAGCACCATATTGAACCCGAAGCCTTGCCAAATGCCGATGAAACTGACGGTCCAGATGGCGTAATCACGATCTGTTAGCCAAAGCGGGAAGGTGCGTGCACAGCCTTTGGCGTACCAAGACCAGCCCTCTAGAAACGTGCCACAGCCGTGTTCCAGCGTTGCGTTGATGATGCCGATGGTGGGGTGAAACGCGAATTCCCATACTATGGCCATGGCAATCAAAGCGGCCATAACAGGCAAGAAATAGATCGTTTTGTAGACATCCCCGAACCGCGTCAGTGAATTGATCAGCAAGGCCGCGCCGAGTCCCAAACCAACGGTCATGGGCACCACGACAAACACATAGCGAAATGTTGCGCCGAACATCTTGGCATAGGTGCTGCGCGTGAAGATCTTTTCGTAGTTTTCAAATCCAACAAAATTGGCGCTTGGATTGCCCAGCGAATAATCGGTAAAGCTCATGCCTGCTGCAACCACGATGGGCACAAGCAGGATCAAGAACATCAAGATTAAAGCCGGTCCGATGAACCATAAATAAGCGTAACGGTCCCGCATTAGGTCATCTCCGCCATTTGTGTTGCAAGCGCGCGCAGGCGTGCGCCTTGGACATCAAACATCAGCACATGGTCTGGATGGATTGAAAAAGTGACCTGCGCGCCCAAAGCGGCTGCTTGATCTGGCCTGCTGCGCAAAACCAAAGTGCCGTCATGTCCCTCGACTGTCACATGCAAGAAAATATCAGAGCCAAGGTTTTCGCGGTGCTTGACCATGCCTTTGAATGGCCCCGCGTCGCTTAGGCTGAGATGTTCTGGGCGGATGCCAACCGTGACCGGTTGTGCCGCAACGCGCTGTGCCGCTGCAATGCGATGTCCAAAGACAGTGAGATATCCATGCGCATCGACTTCCCCCGGCACCGTGTTGATGCCAGGGGAGCCAACAAACCGCGCGACGGCCAAAGAATTGGGGTCGCGGTAAATATCGTCAGGCTCGCCAAATTGCAGGATGTTCCCGTCCATCATCACGGCCATGCGGTCAGACATGGTCAGCGCCTCGGCCTGATCGTGAGTCACATAGACAAAGGTGGTCTTCAGGCGACGGTGCAATTCAGCCAACTCGCTGCGCATATGAACACGCAAAGCGGCATCAAGATTCGACAGGGGCTCGTCCATCAAAAAGGCCACTGGGTTGCGCACCATGGCCCGCCCCAGCGCCACGCGTTGACGTTGTCCACCCGACAGCTGCCCCGGTTTGCGCGGCAATAGATCGGTTATTTTAAGGGTCTGCGCTGTATTTTCGACTAAATCATTCAATGCGCGGCGTTTGCTGCGCGACAACAGCGGCCCCAAAATGGGCAAGCGCTCAAGCTTGGTGAGATCGCGCAACAGCAAGGGCGTCAGCATGTTTTGTGCCACGCTGAGATGCGGATAAAGCGCGTAAGATTGAAACACCATGGCCAGATTGCGTGCACAGGGGCGGGTTTGCGTCACATCAGCCTCGCCAATGGTCACCGTGCCCGCATCTGCCACCTCAAGCCCCGCGAGGATGCGCAGCAATGTCGATTTTCCGCAACCCGACGGCCCAACAAGGGTCACGAATTCCCCGTCTTGGATGTCGAGGGTGACGCCCTTCAGGACTGTCGTTGCGCCAAAGGATTTGGTGATCTGCCGCAGTGATATTGATGACATCTGTGCCCCCAAGGCGTTGTCTCGTTTGGCATAGGCTAATCAGTGCAGATATCGATTCTGTGACAATATATAAGTGTTACTTATGCAAACTAGAGTCTTTGTGAGGTTGAGAAGCCTGAGATCATGGAGGCAGCATGCGCAGATCAAATCCCTTTCAGTTGACGGCTTTTTCATACGTTGTACGTGAAGGCAGCGTGACCGAGGCCGCCCGCAAGCTCGGCGTGTCGCAGTCCGCCGTCACGCAGCACCTTCAAAAACTAGAGGCGTCCGTTGGCGCAAAACTCATTACCCGCAACAGAGATGGACAAAGCTTGACCCGCACGGGGCAAGACATATTTGAGCTGGCCGAACGGCATGTGGCGTTAGAGAGGCTTATTGCTGAACGTTTGGCCGGATATGCAGCACTCGACAGCGGGCATCTGACCATTATCGCGAATGCCCCTGTACCGGCGCTCAGCCTGATTGCACGGTTCAACAAGCAGTGGCCAAACGTGCAAATTGATTTCACCTTGTATGACTGGACCACGGCGATCGACATGCTACGTACCCATCAGGTTGATATCGCGCTCATTTTCGAGCCGACCCCATCAGCAGAATGGACGATCCAAGAGATCGGCCAAGAGCGCTATGTTTTATATGTCCCAGCCAATCATCCGTTTGCCACACGCAGCACAATCAGCCTGAGAGAACTGTCAGATCAAATGCTACTTTTGCCAGAGCAAGGGTCGATGACCCAAAGGGTGGTCCGCGAAGCCATGGGGCGACATAACGTGACCCCGCGACGCACCATGAAAACCACCACATTCCCAGTGATGAAAGAGGCCATTTTGCAAGGTGCGGGGGTTGGAATATTCTTGGAAAATAGCACAGCAGACACAGATGTATTGGTCAGCATCCCCATTGATGAGATGCCCGAAACTTACAAAAGCTGTATTGTCGTTCCTAAAAACAAACACGATCTAAGATTGGTTCAAAGTTTTCTGTCGGTCGTTGACTTATGACCATAGGTTCGAAAATTTCGCAAACTGTGGTGTATGGTGACGCAAAACAATATTAAGTATCACCATCCACTAAAGCGGTCATTCGCTTCGAAGAACACCAAGGTCCGGTTTGGGCGGTGGCCTCAACTGGTCGGCGCAACACTTTAATCTTTAGGAAGAGATGGAGTGTTTTAAATGAAGTA
>NZ_JBBMQI010000025.1:0-32018 GCF_038899935.1 Pacificibacter sp. AS14 | reverse complement strand
AAGGCCGCGTGAAACCAACCAGATTACATCTTAGCTGAGCCGCAAACCTGTCCTAAAAAGCAGGACCACTTCACTTCGCGAAGATCTTGTTCAAAAGGGCAATCTGGGAACGTTCATTCATGTGCGTCCCAATGGCGTTAGGCCCCTTAAGACGGATGCTGCTGAACGGTTGGTGCCCGCTCATCCTGTCCTTGATGATCTGTTTCGTAACCTGCCCAGCCGACATTGGCCCGCGAGATCGATGCCGCAGAGACGAACACAATAGATGTCAGTCGCAAGGCACTTGTTAAGAGGCTGCGAAAAAACGGGCTTGTTCGCTGTGAAGTGTTAAGAAAACATAACGGATCGCGAGAAATGTGATAAGGTCAATCTGCGACATTACGCCTGTTCCATCCTATGCCGGTCTCCACACCGTGCTCGTACAAGCATGTATATGCGTTTCACACGGTTCAATCACGCGTACTTAAGCGGTCTCTCACGACATATATTATCGCCCCTAGAAACAATGCAGCCATTGCATACCACGTCAGCGCGTAAATCAAATGTGTGTTTTGAAACGCCAAACGGGTCAAACCGCCGCGCGGCCAAGGCGGCGCAGGGGTTGCTTCCGCGTCAATGAAATAGCCGGTCTGCACGTTGTCCAAGCCCACGGCTCGGCTCATTTCGACCAAATCAGCTGAGACCCAACGTCCTGTTTCGGGCTGATTACGCTCTAGCAACGTACCGCCCGGTTGGTCTAATCGGGCAAGCCCGATCACCTCAACCTGTCCTTCGGGGCGTGTCCATTGGTCTTGGTTGAGCGTGCTCGGCACAAAACCACGGTTTATCCAGATCGTTTTACCCGCTGTTTCAAGCGGCGTCATAATCCAAAAGCCTGGGCCAATTTCTGTCACTGCCTTCACGCGCAGGCTCTTGTCGTGGATAAGAATCCCTGACGTGAAAATCCTCAGGTACTCTGGTGCGCCGCCATTTGGGGCAGCAGCAGGTTCGCCAAAAGCACGCGTCTCGACGGCTTCGATCAGGTCCAGCTTCCATGCCAAGCGCCTTACCTGCCAATTGCCAAGCACGATCATGCCAACAAGCATGATCCCCGCCAGCAGCAGGATCGTAACATCAACCCAGATAGGGCGGCGTGTATCGCTCAATTGAGATCGCGCACGCGTTCGATTTGATCATGGGCGGGCATCATGTTGTCATTGAGATGCGTCATCACCCAAATCGAGCCGACAAGCACAATGAGCAACAAAATCCCGGTAAAGACCAATGACATGACCTGCCAGCCAGCCTCTGCTTTCACAGTCACATGCAGGAAGTAGATCACATGCACCATTATCTGCACTGCCCCAAGTCCGAAGATGATCGACAGCGCGAGCCAAAGATGGATCTGCACGTCGCCCAACACGATCCAAAACGGGATGGCTGTCAGGACAACAGAAAGGACAAAACCGGTGATATACGACCGGTAAGAACCGTGGGCGTCGTCCTCGGGGTGGTCATCGTGGTGTTCGGCGCTCATAACAGGACCCCCGTAAGGTAAACAAAGGAAAACACCCCGATCCAGATCAGATCAAGGAAGTGCCAGAACAGGCTGAGGCACAGGATGCGACGTGTGTTGGCCTCTGTCAGGCCGTGTTTTTGCACCTGCACCAGCAGCACGACAAGCCAGATCACGCCTACTGTCACGTGAAGGCCGTGGGTGCCCACAAGGAACCAGAAGGACGACAGAAACGCGCTCGCACCGGGTCCGGCGCCCAAGTGCCACAGATGGTGGAATTCTAGCAATTCCATCACCAAGAATCCGATGCCAAACGTCCCAGTTACAAGCAACCACTGGGTCATTTTGCCCGTCTTGCCTTGCTGCATGTTAATCACGGCGAAACCGTAGGTGATCGACGAAAACAGCAAAAAGAACGTGGCCAGCAGGATCTTTTCGATTTCAAACAGGTCCGACGGCGCGGGACCGGCGGCATAGTTCTGACCCAAAACCGCGTAGACGGCAAAGAGGATGCCAAAGATCAGGCTATCGCTCATCAAGTATATCCAGAATCCCAACAGTGTGCCGGTTTCGTGGTGTCCGTCTACATGGCTTGCGGGGTCTGTGTTGTAAAAGTCGAAACCTTCGGCTGGCTCAGTGGGGTGTGTTGGTGTTGCCATATCTAATTACTCCGCCGGAATGACCGGCCTGCGGCCGTTTGCAATGGCCCGAACCTCATCCGGTTGCAGATAGAAGTCGCGATCATAGTTGAACGTGTGGAAGATCCCGTAGGCAAGACACCCCACGAAACTGACTGCAGCCAGCCACCAAACATACCAGACCAAAGCAAAGCCCATCGCTGTCATCAGTGCAGCAATGACGATGCCCGTGGCCGTGCTTTTTGGCATATGGATTGCCGTATAGTTCTCTTGCGGCACCTCGACGTTATGGGCCTTCATGTGGTCCCACGCATCCAACGCATAGACATTCGGAATATGCGAGAAATTGTAGTAGGGGGGCGGAGAAGACGCAGACCATTCCAGCGTGCGTGCATTCCACGGATCACCGCCGCAGGCCAGCGCCTCGCGATTGCGGATCGACACAACCATCTGGATGATAAACGCCACGACGCCAATCGCGATCATCGCCACACCGAAGGCCGCAAGCCCAAACAAGAAGGCATAACTGGTGTCTTCAAACTGGCTTAGACGTCGTGTGACCCCCATCAGGCCAAGGATATACAGCGGCATGAAGGCGAACCAAAAGCCGCCGACCCAGCCATAAAAGCTGACCTTGCCCCAGAACTTGTCCAAGTGGAAACCGAACGCTTTGGGCCACCAATAGTTGATGCCCGCAAAGATCCCAAAGACGACTCCCCCGATGATGACGTTGTGAAAGTGCGCCACCAAGAACAGAGAATTGTGAAGCACATAATCCGCAGGTGGCACAGCCAACAACACGCCGGTCATCCCCCCAATGGTGAAGGTGATCATGAACGCCATCGTCCACATCATCGGCAACTCAAAATGAATACGTCCTTTGTACATGGTGAACAGCCAGTTAAACAGCTTTGCTCCCGTTGGGATCGAGATGATCATCGTCGTGATCCCAAAGAACGAATTCACACTTGCCCCGGCACCCATCGTAAAGAAATGGTGTAACCAAACCAGATAGCTCAGGATCATGATGACCACCAAAGCGTAGACCATCGATGTGTACCCAAACAGCCGCTTGCGCGAAAATGTCGGCACGATCTCCGAAAATATACCAAAGATTGGCAAGATCAGGATGTAGACCTCTGGATGGCCCCAGATCCAGATCAAGTTGATATACATCATCGCGTTGCCGCCCATTTCATTTGTGAAGAAATGGGTGCCAAGGTAGCGGTCCGCCGTCAGCAGCGCCAAGGTGGCGGTCAAAACGGGGAAGGATGCGACGATCAGAATGTTTGTCACGAGCGTCGACCACGTAAAGATCGGCAGCTTCATCCAGGTCATACCTGGCGCGCGCATCTTTACGATTGTCACGATCAAGTTGATGCCCGAAAGCGTCGTCCCGATCCCAGCGATGTTAAGGCACCACAGATAATAATCCATCCCTACGCCCGGACTGAATTCCAGCCCTGATAGCGGCGGAAAGGCCAACCATCCGGTGGCAGCGAATTCGCCCACAAACAGTGACATCATGACAAGTATCACACCCGAAAAGGTCAGCCAGAAGCTGAAATTATTCAGGAACGGAAAGGCCACATCCCGCGCGCCAATCTGTAGCGGCATGACGTAGTTCATAAAGCCTGTGATAAACGGCATCGCGACGAAAAAAATCATAATCACGCCGTGCGCAGTAAAGACCTGATCGTAGTGATAGGGCGGTAGAAATTCGAGGATTCCAGCCGAGGCCAGTGCCTGATGGATTCGCATGAGGATGGCATCAGAAAATCCTCGGATCAGCATGACCGTGGCCAGCACCATATACATAATGCCGATTTTCTTATGATCGACAGACGTCAGCCATTCAGTCCACAGATAGCCCCAAAGCCGCTTGTAGGTTAGAAAGCCGACAACCCCTATGCCCAGCATAATGGTGACAATAAACGTGCCGAGGATCAGCGGGTCATAAAACGGGAAAATGTCCCAGTTCAGCTTACCCCAGAACCAATGCACCTGATGGGTGATGTTTGGAAAGTGTTCGGCGCCTGTTTCAAGTTCGTTGGCCATGATTAGTTCCCAGTTGGTATGGACATCTGCGGCGCGACAGACGGCAGCAGGTCTATGGTAGCGATTATTTCGTCGACACTGTCGGCCAGATCGGGGCGCAGGATCGCGAACAAGCTTTTCGGATCATCGGCTGTACATAGCCCACGATAAAGCTCGCGATTGTACAGCCCTTCGATGCCGCCGCCGCCCAATGCGTCAACCATCATCAGGTCGTTCATGCACAGCTCGTCATCGCCCACGCACATGTTTAGGATACGGGTCCAAAGCCCGTCCTCGACCGACCCGTAATAGGCCACCTCGTCGTCGATGCTAGGTTGGTCGAGTTCAACAAAATTTCGGCGGTCCAGCGGTTGCGAAGAGTCTGCGACATTGGCAGACCAGTCATCGAACCCGCTTTCGTCCAGTGCCAAAACGTCAAACCGCATCTTCGAGAACCCGGCCCCGCTGTAATGCGATGAAAAGCCTTCATAAGAGCCTTCAAAGTTGATGACACCATTCAGCTCGGTCTCCATTCCAGCCATTGCGTAAATCATGCCGGCCATGTCAGGCACATAAAATGCATTCATCACGTTCGTCGACGTCAGTTTTAGTTCAACCGGCCGGTCCACGATCACGGCCATCTCGTTGACAGTCGCGATGTTGTATTCCGGATAAATAAACAACCATTTCCAATCCATCGCGACGACCTGCACCTGCAAGGGTGCCACGTTAGGATCAATAGCCTTCTCCGCCGTGATACGCGGTAGATCTTCGTAAGGATCAAGGCGGTGCGTCGCCACCCATGTCAAACCCGCAAGCATGATGATGATCGCCAACGGCACGGACCAAACAACAATTTCCAGGCTGACTGAATGGTCCCATTCCGGCTCGTATGTCGCGTCCTCATTGTCTGATCGAAATTTGACGGCGAAAAACACGGTCAGCGCCAGCACTGGAACAATTACAATCAACATTAAGACAGTCGCATAGACGATGAGATCAGCCTGCTGCGAAGCGACGTCTCCGGCTGGGTTCATCACAACCAGATTGCACCCCGATAGCGCCAGTGTAGCAAAGCCCAAAAGCCCGAAGCGGCGGGTTCTGTGGCCCAAGCTGCGTTGAGAGCCAAAACTGCGTTTATAGAGTGACATCCAAGACCTCTTGAATTTTTCAAAAATTACGGCTCGTGTTGAGTGTACAAATAACACTAATTCTCCGTTTAGACAGACCCAGAGTCGCGTTGTTTTGTCACGCCCCACAGTAATAGTGGCGATTTTTATTCTTACCGCTATCCTTACAGGTGCAAAAGGCGAAGGACGCAAAACCATGGCGATTAAATACGTACCCTACCAAGAGATGAACGAAGTGCGCGGCGAGAACCACGAAGCCAGACAGAACGTAGGGTTGGACGATGTCGTCACCACAGTCATCATGGCGCGGGTGACAGACTATTTTGGCTTTTTCGTCTTTGCCATTGCCTCTGCCCTTGTGTTTCCAACGGTTTTCTTTCCTTTCCTTGATCAGGTGCCTGCAACACTCGCTTCTTTTGGCGTATTTTCATTGGCGTTTCTGGCACGTCCTGTGGCCAGCCTGATTGGCCGCAAACTACAACGACGCATCGGCAAAGCTGGCAAAATCACTGTCGCACTGATGTTGCTTGGGACCTCGACCGTTGCGATTGGCCTCTTGCCGGGATACGACACACTGGGCCTTTTGGCACCGGTGTTGCTGGCCGGTTTGCGCATTATCCAAGGGCTAGGCCTTGGCGGCGCCTGGGACGGTTTGACGCTGCAATTAAAATCAGCATCCCCTAAGAATCGCGAGGGCCTTTACGGCATGGTGCCCCAGCTCGGTGGACCCATTGGATTTTGTGTGGCTGCGGCAATGTTTTATGTGCTGGTCGGATTTCTGACCCCCGAAGAGTTTTATCAATATGGGTGGCGCTTTGCCTTCTTTGCCGTGATGGCCGTAAATGTGGTGTCACTTTTCGCGCGGCTGCGCTTGCTGACCACAGATTTCGGTTCTGACGACGAGACGTTGATGCAATCTGTACCGCTTCGGTTCCTGTTGCGCACCGAATGGCGGACGATCCTGCTGTCAGCTTTTCTACCTTTATCAAGCTACGCTCTGCTACACATGCTCACGGTTTTCCCGATCAGCTACACGTTGCTGTTCACCGAAAATAATATTGATCGTATTCTCCTGTGGCAACTGATCGGAGGAGCGCTGGCGGTCGGCACTGTGGTGCTGTCCGGCGTGCTTGCGGATCGATACAACAAACGCGCAGTCTTGCTGGGATCAAGTGTCCTGACGCTTCTGTTGTGCTTGACCATCGGAACGCTCAACGACAATCCGGCAATTTACATCATAGCGGGGTTCATTGTGTTCGGTCTGTCCTATGGGCAATCCAGCTCGATTGTGCCCAACAGGTTTGCAGCCAAAAGTCGCTATTCCGGCGCGGCGCTGGCCACGAACCTGTCTTGGATCTTCGGAGCAGCCTTCGCCCCATTGGTGGGACTGTATCTTGCGAGTACTTTTGGTCTCTGGGCAGCAGCACTTTACCTAGTGTCAGGCGTCTTGGTGACCATGGCAACGTTGTTCATCCTACAACGTCAATTCAATCAAACCTAATGATTTAAAGTGCGCGCCGCCTGTTGTTGCGTCAAGACTATGCCTTTAAGGCCGTCGTGAAACCGATCTCCGGATCAAGGACGTGAAAGTCTTTAGGCATATCTGTTCTCTAGGCATTGCTGCAGTTAGCTTAATGCTAATTATTCCTGCGATGTAACGCAATGAGATCACAGTACGTAACATCAGGATCAGAATAAAAAGTTCAACTTAATTAGACGGTTACCAATTTGTACCGTACCGCACGTGTATAAGAGTGCCATGTCAGGTTTACGATGGAAGCGGCCCTTTCAAGGAAGCTTCCAAAAACCACCGATACTGGTGAAAAACTCGACCTTATCAGACGAGGCCATTGGTCTTCGCGAACGGGTCCCAGTCTTTGTCTTTGTGCCAGTCGTATTCGCTCCAAATTGCAACCTTTTCGGCTGTCTCGTGATCGTGCATGAGCGCGATAGCTCCCAGAGCCATATCCATCCCGGCTGAGACGCCAGATGAGGTTATGAACTTGCCGTCTTCAACCCATCGAGCTTGTTTCACCCAATCAACTTTGGGGTATTGATCAGCGATTTTGGTGAATGCCGCCTTGTTTGTCGTTGCACGCCGGTCATCCAAAAGGCCTGCGCCTGCAAGTAGCAGGCTGCCGGTGCACACGCTCAAGACATACTCCGCCGGTTCTGACGCGATCCTAATCCAATCCAAGAGAGCCGTGTTATTTACCTCGCGGCGCGTTCCCATGCCTCCGGGAACGAACAAGACATCGAATTGATCTGCATCTTTGAACGTCACGTCCGGATTGGCGCGCACCTGCTGATTGCTTGAAACGGGTTCGGAGGTCTCCGCAACCAACTGGAGGTCAAAATCATCTTTGAGCAGCCCGAACATCTCAAGCGGCCCAAACAAATCGAGCAGCTCAAAGTTTGGAAAAATCAGCGCTCCAACACGTCGCATAGCGGGCCCTCAATTATCTTCTCATTTGTCGCATGCTATCGGTGTTCAGGCACTTGATCCACCATCAAATGATTGATTCACTTGCTACATCTGTAGGGAGGATCGGGCGATGATGGGACGGCTGGAAGCAGACATTCGCTGCAAGGCGCATGGACGTCCGCTTTTCTTGGGGTGGATATTGTTTCGCATCGCTATAGTGCGTGCCTACTCCCACCAAATGCGGTTTCAATTTCGACGATATCGCCCTGATTAAGTGCGATATCGCTGGCAAAATGATGGACCTCAATCGTGCCATTGGACCGGTTAATGCAAAGACTGTTCTTCCCGCCAATTGAACCATTCTCAATGGGCCAAACAGGAACATTGGCATGAGAGTACCCAACTGACAGCATCGCCGTATTCCGCAACACATAAGAAACGCGCACGCCTGCGCCACCTGAAAACTCACTTTTCCGGTCTGGGCCGAATGACAGCGTTTTTTCCAACACATCAAACCCATAGCGTGCTTCTGCGATCTCGACGGGACAGTTGAAGGTATCGCCGTGATTCGTGGAAAACATTGCGTTTTGCCCTGCGCGTTTGGTTGTCGCCCCCCAACCGCCCATTTGTGGTTCTACCATCGCATAACGACGACCAGTGTCGGGGTGCTGTCCTGTGATAACCGTGCCAAAGATTGACGCAAAATGCCCTGCGGGAAGCAACTCTGGCATCGCTTCGGCCAATCCATGCCACAGCATATCGACTAACTTCATGCGTGTTTCAAAATAATAGGCATGTGCCGCAACGGGTCCTGCGTGGAAAAGCGTTCCAGGCGTCGTCAGAACTTCCAAAGCGGCAAATGATCCAGCATTGGCAAAACGGTCGTTGTCCACAAGTGCTTTGAAAAAGACTTGGCAGGCGACGACGGCCCCATCGCGGCTTAGGTTGTAGGGCCCGTCTGCCTCTGGCGGTGCATCCCGCAAATCGATGATCATGCGGTCATCTGTGATTGTGACCGCAGCTTTCCAGAACGTGCCGTCGTCCTGTTCTTGAACGCAGGGGTAATGACCCGATGGCAGCGCCTGAAGCCCTGCTTTGGTGCGTCGTGCACCGTTGGTGCGGGCCGTCAAGATTGCGGCATTCAACGTGCCCACATTGTGTCGTTCACAGAGCTGCTGAATGGTCTTTGCCGCGCGGCGACCGGCCGAGACTTGCGCCCAAAGATCGCCGCGTACAAAATCAGGCAAGCGGCTGTTTGTGGTGATGATATCAACCACTGCCTCGTTGCGCACGTCAGCCTCAAAAAGACGGACGATGGGCAGGCGCAAACCTTCGGCAATAATTTCGGTTGCTTTAGTGGACATCGAGCCGGGCGTCCGTCCGCCGATATCGCCCCAATGCGCAATGGACGCGACCCACGCAACACGAAGCCCTTGCCAGAAAACAGGTTGCGCCACCACGACATCATTCAGATGCGTCACGCCACCGTAATTTGGATCGTTCGTCAGGTAGACATCGCCCTCGACAATCGTATCGTCCAGTTTTGCAATGATCGCCTGAACCGACTTGTCTAAGGCCCCGATAAACGACGGGATGCCCGCACCAGAGCTAACCAATTGCCCGTCGCTGTCCAACACGCCCGTCCCGACATCAAGGACTTCGTAGATGATCGGGCTCATCGCGGTTTTGCGTAACACCTCAAACATCTCAACGGCTGCTGCGTCCAGAACCTGCGAGATAATGTCGAGCGTGAAATGATCAGCCATTGATGATCTCTACGTCGCGCGGGAGATCCGATAGGATTTCGGGTCCGTCGGCGCGTAAAATCACAATGTCCTCGAGGCGGATACCAAAGCGCTCTGGCAGATAGATGCCGGGCTCGATCGAAAACACCATACCTTCTTCAAGGACCGTCTGGGACGATGCCGTGATGTAGGGTGTTTCGTGAATTTCGACGCCCATTCCATGGCCCGTGCGGTGCATGAAATATTCGCCGTAACCTGCATCCGTGATGACACCCCGCGCCGCATCATCAACCACATGCGCCTTCACACCCGGACGGGCGGCAGCCATTGCAGCTTGGACGGCGGCTTCAACAATTGCGTGGATTTCGGTGTAGCCTTTGGGCGGCGTTCCCATGACAGCCATGCGGGTCATATCGCTGGAATAACCATCCTTGCCGCCACCGATATCCATCACGACGGCGTCGCCATTTTGCAGGAGCGTTTCGCCTGTGTGGTGGTGCGGGAATGCGCCATTGCCACCAGCCCCAACGATTGCGAACAGTGGCTTTACGTCTTGGGACGCGAAGTTGTCACGTATGATGTCCGCAACCTGCGTCTCGGACGTGCCCGTTTTCATCGCAGACCATGCCGCCTTCATCGCGGTATCGGCGGACAGGGCGTTGCGTTTCAATTTGGCATATTCATCCGCGTCTTTGCGCATGCGCAGCGCACCGACGGTGGTTGCGGTGAATTGGCGTTTGGCATCCGACAAGGCGTCTTGCACCAATCCGGCAAAATCTGCACGCATGGTTTCGTCCAACACGATACTCTTGGCATCCATGGCACCCGACATTTGCAGCAATTCGGCGAACGCTTTGTCTGGCCCGTCTGCATCGCCCCAGGTGTGAAACGGCAGATCGGTTTGTTGGGCGGCACTCTCAGCCTCCAGCGATGGCATAAGAAAGCCCGCGTAACTTTGCGTCACGCACAGCAGCAAGGGACGTTCATCACCATGCGGGCGTATATCCAAAAGCCACGCGAGGTGCGCACCGGGGCCGATGGTGACAAGGTCGACGCCTTGTTCCGCCATGGTTTCACGAAGCTCATCTAATCTGCTCATGTTGTGTCCTTTCAAGCGTCGGTTTCGACGACGATTTTACCGTATGATGCGCATGCGCCCTTGAGGTAGCGCCTTGCGGTCATCTAACCTTTCCGATTCTGATGCGGGCAGGAAAAGCCGAAAAGTTGTATGAATTGCTGTCATTCACCATATCCGTGAATTTCGCGGGCACGTTCTGGCGTTATGAAGCCGTTTTTGATGTCTAATGCGACCGCATCATGGGCCCGCTTTTTAGGGTCACCAAAGCCTGCACCCGATGATGTAATGACGCGCACAACGTCATCTGTCGTTAGATCAAGGCCTGAGACGAAGGCATAGTGTTCTCTCTCGCCCGCAGCCTTATCAACCTCGATGAAGTTCCCCGATCCTTCCTCGCCGCCGTCCAGCGGCCAAGGTTTCACGACGGAACGTGTGTAGCCTGCAGTCAAGAAACCGTTTTTCGTACGGATGCGGTATTCAAGGACTAACCCACGTCCGCCGTTGAATTCACCCTCGCCACCCGGGGCCGTGTTGAGTTCCATCTTGTCGATGAACAACCCGTTGCGTGCCTCGGAAATTTCGGCTGGCGTGTTGTAAGTTTCACCGTGGAAACCCGAGAAAATACACGGATTGCCATCGCGACCCTCCCATGCGCCCCAGCCGCCGATTTGCGGTTCAATAATTGTGTACTGGCGGCCTGTGTCAGGGTGGGTACCACCGACAAACGTGCCGCAGATAGAGCTGAAGTGACCAACAGGCAGACGTTCAGGCACATGCGGGGCCAAGCAGCGCCAGATCAGATCATAAACGCGCACTTCTGTCTCAAAGTAGAACCCGATGGCGGCAGGTTCTTGGGCGTGGAACACCGTGCCCTCAGTTGTCAGCACTTTCAACGGCCTGAAGGCCCCCTCGTTCGCGGGGGTTTCAGGGTCAGTGACCGATTTGAACAACATCTGCGCACACACAATCGTGCCGTCGCGGCTGGTGTTTGTGCATCCTTTGTCTTGTGTGGGATTGTCGCGTAGATCGACGATGAATTCGTCATCCGTGATCGTGACTTTGACGTTGTATGTGCAACCATCGTCCTGAGGTTCTGACAGCTCGAACGTGCCTTTGGGCAGCTTGGCAAGTTCGGCAAGAGCGGTCTTTTCGCCAAAGTCCATGAAGCTATCCATCGCCGCCTTAAACGTGGTTGGGGTGTATTTCACCGACAGATCTTCAAGGCGTCTAGCACCGATCCGGACCGCAGCAATCGCGGCCCAGACATCGCCCAACAGGAAGTCAGGCATCCGGCTGTTGCAGGTGATGATATCCATCACGGCTTGGTCAGTCACGCCTTCGCGGATCAGTTTGACAGCTGGCAAGCGCAGACCTTCTTGGAAAATCTCGGTGGCGTCGCCGGACAACGACCCCGGTGCCATGCCACCCACATCAGAGTTATGGGCAATATTGGCCGTCCACGCGATAATCGCGCCGTCGGCAAAGACCGGCATCGCCAGAACAAGGTCATTGAGGTGCGTTACGCCGCCGTGCCACGGGTCGTTGGTGATAAAGACATCGTTTGGCTTAATGTCATCGCCGAACTTGGACAGGATAAACTGAACCGACTTGTCCAAGACACCGATGAACGCGGGAATACCTGCGCCTGAGGACGCAATGCGTCCCTGTGCGTCTGTGATCCCAGTGCCCATATCAAGCACCTCATAGATGATCGAAGACATGGCCGTTTTGCGCATGGCGGCAAACATTTCGTCTGACGTAGCTTGGAGAGAGTTTTGGATAATTTCTAACGTGATTGGATCGCTCATGACTGACCCTCCAACAGGATATGAATGTTGCCGTAGGCATCGATGGACACCGTGTTGTTCGGATGGATCACGACGGTTGTGCCAGGATCTTCGATGATCGCTGGGCCGTTGAACGCCATGCCTGCCCGCAGTTTTTCACCGTCGTAAATCGTGGCCAAATGTTTGCCTTCTAGCGCGTAGTCAACGTCACGGGTGCCTTTGATGGCCTCGCTTGCATCCGCATCCCCCAATGGCGCTGGGATCATTTCCAGCTTGCCGACTTCGGCACGGGCAACAAGGTGGATGCCGACCATTTCGACAGGCGCATCAAGACGGTAGGTGTATTCGCGTTCATAAGCACCGTGAAAATCATCAGCGATTTTTGACAATGCACCGTCTGTGACAGTGCCATCCAGCAAAACCTCGGTCGTGTGTTCTTGGTTCTGATAACGGAACTTGCCATAACGCAAGAACGTCAGTTTCGCGGGGTCAACGCCTTCGGCTTTGAATGTGGCACGGGCCTCAACCTCGGCCTTGGCAAAGACCGCTTCAATCCCCATAGCCGACCCTTCGGACAGATCAGCAAGTTGCGTCACGAAATAGTCGCGGCGTAGGTCTGACATCATCATGCCCCATGCGGAAAATACCGATGCCGCCGCTGGTACAACGACCTTTTTGACCTGAAGTTCTTGGCCCAAGGCTACGGCGTGCATCGCCCCGCCACCGCCGAACGCTAGCAAAGTGAAATCACGGGTGTCGTGGCCACGATTAAGCGACACAAGTTTCAGCGCGTTGACCATATTATTGTTGGCGATGCGCACGATTCCTTGGGCGGCTTCATCCGTGGACACGCCCAGTTTATCGCCAACCGCCTTCAACGCACTGCCAGCGCTATCCATGTCTGCATCGACGGCCCCGCCGCAGAAATAATCCTTGTTGATGCGACCTAGCCAAAGGTTAGCGTCTGTCGTCGTCGCATTCGTTCCGCCCTTGCCGTAGGCCGCAGGGCCGGGCAACGCACCAGCCGATTGTGGACCGACGTGCAATTTGTCGAAGTCATCGACCCAAGCGATTGATCCACCGCCATTGCCGATTTCGACCAGATCAACGACAGGCACCATGATCGGATAACCCGCCGATTTACGTGATCGTTCGATCCAATAGTCGGTCATAATGCGGACTTCACCACCCTCGATCAACGAACATTTTGCAGTCGTTCCGCCGATGTCGAGCGCGAGGATGTCAGGCTCGTCGATCAATTTACCAAGTTCGGCAGCCCCCCAAAAACCAGACGCAGGGCCGCTTTCAACCATCGTGATTGGCACTGCGGACGTCGCGGCGAGGCTGTCTACACCGCAGTTGGATTGCATGATGTAGGGGCTTTGCGGCAGGCCTTTCTCGCGCAGGCTTTGGTCGAGGTTGCCTAGGTAACGCGCGGCAACAGGTTGCACATAGGCTGAAAGAACGGCGGTATTGGACCGCTCATATTCGCGCCATTCTCGGGTAATCTGGTGGCTGGCCACAACGGACACATCAGGCCAAAGGCGTTGAATCTCGGCCAAAACAGCCTCTTCGTGGGCAGTATTCGCGTAAGAATGCAGTAGCGATATCGCAACAGCCTGAACGCCCTCGGCGCGGAAATTATCGACGATGTCGGGCACGCCCGACAGATCAAGCGGAATACGTTCTGCACCCAGATAGGTCATCCGGCCGGGGACTTCGGCACGCAAATAACGCGGCACAAACGGTTCAGGCTTTTCATAGTGCAGGTTAAAGAAATCAGGGCGGTTGCCTCGTGCAATTTCAAGCGTGTCGCGGAAGCCTTTGGTGGTGATCAGGCCAACAGTCACGCCCTTACGCTCGGTCAGCGCGTTGATGACGACCGTGGTGCCGTGGACCATAAAATCCACATCTTTGGGATCAATGTTTCCCTTAGCCATAACATTCAGGACACCTGCCTCGAAGTTGGGCGGTGTAGTGTCTGACTTGGCCGTTGTAATTTTCATGCCTTCTGGGCCGGTCTCAATGGCGACGAGATCGGTGAAAGTTCCGCCAACATCCGTAGCAATGCGTTTGGTAATCGTCATATCAATTGGCCCCTTTGGTCATAAAGTCGTCGAGCAGAAATGCCAGTGCCCCCGCTTGTTTTAAGCTTTCAGCAGCGGCCACTCGTTCAGGTGTGAAATGCCCCGCATCGTGTAAGCAGTTGAGCGTTCCAATGACGTTGCCGTTGACGACAATCGGCAAGTTCATACAGCTTTCGCAGCCGAGTGATTGGATCAATGCGTGATCGGGAAATACCGCCGCGATCTCTTCGATAGAGTTGGCTACGAATGTCTCTTGCCGACCTTGCACTTGCTGCGTCCAAGCATCGTCACTGATCGGCTTTTCACCGCTGGTGGCGTAGGCGTCGGGCATGTTGGAATAATTGCGCCGCGCCACGCCGCGTTCGTTATCGACTTCCATAAGCGTAAACAGCTTTACGCCGATGGTTTTATCAACGAGCGCTTCGAGTGCTTTGAAAGTTGTCATCGGTTGATTTGTCGATGCCATGGCTTTGATGAGATCGGTCATACGCCCTCCGCAAGTTTGTTTCTGAGATTAAGTTCTGCCGCGTCTACGACTGGCACCGCGCCAATCAGTTGACGGGTATAAGCGGCCTGAGGGGCCGAGAATATTTGTGCTGTTTCGCCAAGTTCGACCAATTGGCCAGATTGAAAAACAGCGACACGGTCTGCCACGTTGCGGACAACGGCCAGATCGTGGGTAATGAAAATGTAAGTGATTCCATGCTTGGCTCGCAAATCGTTAAGAAGCCGCAAAACGCGTGCCTGGACCAACACATCTAATGCTGATGTGGGTTCATCCAAGACCAACAGGCGCGGATCACAGGCCAATGCGCGTGCAATGCTAACCCGTTGACGTTGCCCACCTGACAAGGACGCAGGCGCGCGGGTACGCATATCACCGGGAAGGCCGACTGCGTCTAATGCGGCTTCAACGGCCGTCCATCGTTGCGACTTTTCACCGATGTCATAGACGTCCAAGCCCAATCGAACCGACGCGCCGATAGACCGTTTAGGGTTCAGCGACGACAAGGGATTTTGTTGCACAAGTTGAATGCGACGGCGTTGTTCGGCAGTGCGCTTGGCGGACAATGTTTGCCCATCAAACGCAATTTCACCTGATGTTGCCGACAATATCCCAAGGATCATATTGGCGATCGTGGTTTTGCCAGACCCGCTTTCGCCAACAATGGCGAGGCATTCACCTGCCTGTACATCCAACGACACATTGCTGACCGCGAGAACGGGCCCTGTGGGTGTTTCAAATGTCTTCGTCAAACCGTTGAGCGCAAGAAGGGTCATGATGCATCTCCGTGACGAACGCGTGGAGCGAGGAAATCATCGCTGACCTCTGGTACTTCGGGTAATCCGACGCCAGTGATGCGGGGAACGGCAGACATAAGCGCACGCGTGTAGGCATGCTGCGGGTTGGCAAATAACGCGTCTGTTGGGCCGTCCTCAACAATGTTGCCGCGATATATAACGTAAACACGATCCGCGAACTCACGCACGACGCCAAGGTTGTGCGAGATGAACAACACCGACGTCCCGTTCTGTTCTACCATGTCGCGCATCATGGTCAGTGTTTGGGCTTGAACTGAGACATCCAGCGCCGTTCCGGGTTCATCCGCCAACAAAAGTTTCGGTTTGTTGGCCAGCGCCATCGCGATCATCACACGTTGGTTCATGCCGCCCGACAACTGGAACGGATAGGTACCCAAAACACGGGCTGGATCGGGGATCGCGACCTCGTCCAGTAACGCGGTCGCGCGGGCGTGGCTGGCAGATTTAGACAGCTTGGGGTCGCGACGGCGCAGAACTTCGGTGAATTGATTGCCGATGGTGAACATCGGGTTCAATGAAGACGTCGGGTCTTGGAAGATCATCGACATTTCTGTGCCGCGTAATGCTGCGCGGTCACGGGCGGACATCGCATTGATATCGTTGCCATCAAATTGAACCGTGCCGCTGATGCGGGCCGTCCGCGTTTCTTGCAGCAGACCCAACACGATGCGGGCCGTCACGGATTTACCCGACCCACTTTCGCCAACCAAGGCCACTTTTTCACCCCCAGCGATATCAAAGTCGATGCCATGTAAAACATCCATCTGTCCGGTCAGTGTTTTGAATCCAAGGTGCAGGTCTTTGATGTGTAGAATACTCATTCGTCTACTCCCAACACATCGCGCAACCCGTCGCCCAGCAGATTAAAGCCAAACACAGCAACCAGAATGGCAAGACCGGGAAAGACCGTCAGCCACCAACTATCGGGTAAGTATCGCGCACCTTCCGCAACCATCGACCCAAGGTCGGCAGTGGGCGGTTGCACACCCAAACCAAGGAACGAGAGCGACGAGGCGATGATAATCACAAAGCCCATATCCAGCATCATTTTCGTAATAATCGCGGGCAGGCAATTGGGCAGGATCTCGCGAAAAGCGATGTGGCCTGCGCCTGCTCCAATAACTTCGGCGGCCAGCACATAGCCTTCTTCGCGCTCGCCGCGTGCGATAGAGTAGACCAACCGCGCATACCACGGCCACCACATCGCGGTGACGGCCAGCATGGCGTTGGTCAATGTGGGTTCCAATACGCCCATCATCGCAATCGCCAAAACCAGCGGTGGGATGGACAAGAATACATCAACGATGCGCATCAGGATCATCTCAAGCCAACCGCCGATGTAGCCCGCAAGCAGCCCGATCATTGTCCCAATAGGCACGGCAATCGCCAGCACGACAACGCCAAGCGTCAGGCTGATCTGATAGGCGAACAAGATGCGGCTAAAGATATCGCGACCGACCAGATCGGTTCCCATCCAATTACGCGCCGAAGGTGCGCGGTTGTTGTTGAGAAAGTCCACTACAGCGCCGTTATGGGTCGGGAATGGCGCGATCCATGGTGCGAAAATCGCGGCCAGCGTGATGAGGCAGACAAGGACAAGGCCCAGAAGGCTAAGCGGATTGGCCGCCAGAATACGAAGCGTGCGGATCATGATGCACCTCGTGTGGAATAACGGATACGGGGGTTCAAGAATGCGATCATCAGGTCGACGATGATGTTCACGATCAAGAATGTGATGGCGATGATCAGGACCGTGCCCATGATTGCATTTAGGTCTTTGCGTAAGATCACGGCGACGCCGTAACGCGACAGACCGGGCCATGCAAAGACTGCCTCGACTAGAAATGCGTTGCCCAGCATGGCCGCAAAATCCAACCCTATGATGGTTAGTGACGGGATCAGTGATGGCTTGAACGCGTAGCTGCGTGCGATGCGTGATGGAAAGAAGCCGTAAGCCTGCGCCATCTCAATGTAGGGTTTGTCATAGGTCTCGACCATGTTGGCGCGGGTTAGACGCGCGGCTTGGCCAATGCCCGACAGGGACAACGCGATCGCGGGTAGGATCAAGTGATGAACCGCACTGCGAAAGGCCCCCCAATTGCCCGCCAAAAGCGTATCGACTGTCAGAAAGCCTGTGGTGCGTTCAATCTCATAGATATCCGATATGCGCCCCGCGATGGGAAACAGCGGCAAGTAGAATGCGAACAGCAACATCAGGATGACGGCCCAGACAAAACCGGGGGCTGACACAGTCAGCAACGCAATGACCCGAACCAGATGATCGGGCCAACGCCCACGGTGACGCGCAGCAAGAATGCCCAATGGCAAACCGACAGCCACCATGATGAAGCCTGCCAAGAACACCAATTCAAGTGTCGCAGGCAGAAACTGCGCAATGTCTTGGGTGACGGGGCGGTTGGTATAAAGCGATGTGCCCAGATCACCGCGTAATACATCGGCGACAAAGTGCCCGTATTGCACTGGTAAGGATGCATCCAGATGCATTTCAGCACGTAGGTTCGCGATCTGCTCGGCGTTGGCATTGGGGCCAAGGGCAATCCGCGCAGGATCACCGGGGATGATCCGCGCAATCGCAAAGATCAGCATCGAAACGCCGACAAGCACAATGAGAGAGATGCTTAGCCGGTTCAGCAGTAGGCGGAAAATTCCAGACATGTGGGGCTTTCAGAATAAGCGATGAGGCAGTCATAAAGGCAGAAAAAGTGGGGCGCAGACAGTGATGCCTACGCCCCAGTTCAGGGAGATTACTCGCCAGTCATTTCCATCAAGCGGAAGCTGAAGCCCATGCCATCAAGACCGAACGCCATTTCTGGATCGCTCAGCGCTGGAACATTCACACGATTGGATGCTGCAAAAACAGACTGACGGTCAAAGCCGTAAATCGTTGGTGCAATCGCCATCAGACGCGCGTTGAGAGCGGAATAGGCCGCGTCGCGATCTGCATCAGAAGTGGCCGTGCGGCCCGCGTCCAAAGCTGCATCAACCTCTGCATCGTTCAGGTATTCTGGCGACTGCCACGTACCGGGTGTCGAGGAGTGATACATTCCGTAAAGCAGCGTATCGGGATCACCTGTGACCGCGTTCACAAACAACTGGCTGATGTGCGGTGTGCTTTCGGCGGTTGAGACCTGCTCGGCGAACAAGGCCCAAGGAAGCTTCGTGATGCTTGATGAAATGCCCATGGCGTTGAAGTTGGACTGCATCAAAAGCGCGAAACGTTCTTCCAATGGAACTTCGGCGATCCAGCTGATTTCGAGATTCATCTCAGCAGGGTCGTAGGGGCAATCGGCAAGGTACGCCTTTGCCGCATCAAGATCCTGTGCCAGCGCCATGTCAGCGCCGTTTGCACCAAACATGCCGACCGGAATTGCACCCGTTGACGGGCTACCGCCGGACACATCATCGTTGATCGCGATCATTTGGATCGCCGTGCTGTAATCAAACGCAGCACTTAACGCCAACCGGCAGTTCACGTTATCAAGCGGCGGTTTTTGCGTGTTCATCTTGAAATAGAACCCGCCTGTACCGCTCTCCGTCAGCAATTGCGCGCCGTCATTGGCAAGCGCCTGAACCACCTCTGGTGGCAACCACTGGCTTGCGATGTCATGCTCGCCTTGAGCAATCAACGTGCGGACCGTCGCAGGTTCAAGACCGTAACGCAGGCGTACCGTATCGGGGGCGACCTCAGCCACATCAAGAAAATAGCTGTCTGATTTTGCCATAACCGTTTCTTCTTGCGGGTTATGTGACACCACAGAGTAAGCACCGGTTCCAGCGCCGTGTGCGGACAAGAAGTCTTCGCCCCACTCAGAGTCGGAGTTGGCTTTCACAAGCGCCATGTCGACAATTGGAAGACGGACCAAAGACGCGATGAACGGCGCATATGGTTTTTCAAGCGTCATGGTTACGGTTGTGTCATCAACGGCCTTGGCAGTGACGCCAGCAAAGAGGTACGACAGACCTGCCCCCAATGCCTGCATCCGTTCAACCGAATAAACCACGTCTGCAGCTGTCATCTTGTTGCCCGATTGGAACATCACATCATCGCGCAATGTGAACGTGTACGTTGAACCATCAACTTCCCAACCTGTGGCAAGGTGTGGTGTATGACCTGGGCCACCTTGCGCAGGCAGCACAAGCGTGTCGTAGACATTGAACATCAAAATACTGTCGGCATAATCGGAAGCTTTAGCGGGGTCGAGTTCACCGACGGCCACTTCATCAAGTCGTAAAACAGTTTCAGCAAAGGCAGGGCTGGCCAAGGCCGTCGCTGCGCAAATCGCTGTAATTAAAGCGGTACTTTTCATTTTTTTATCTCTCCGGTTGGATAGGTTGCGACCTCTTGAGCTGAGGCTTTTTTGTGAATTGGGGCGGGTGCGTCACCAAAAACATCCATGGTGCCACACCACAGAATGGACGCAGTTGATGAACCGTGGTTCCAAGTGGAATGTACGCGGCAGCTCTCAAAGTGGATGGAGTCACCTTTGCGCAGAACCTCGACTTCGCCTTCGATTTCAACGGTGATTTCGCCGTCGAGAATATAGAACATTTCCTCGCCATGATGGCTGATCGGTTCCATCCGGTGTCCCGGTGTTTCATGCACGAGGACAGAATGGAGCTTTGATCCCGCAAAGGACGTTGAAAGCCGCTCATACGATACATCAGCATCGGCCACGGAATAAGCCAAACGGCTGGCTTCATGTGTGGTTTGGTTGCCAGCACTTGGTTGCTGTAGAAAGCTACCGATTTCAGTGTCGAGAGCGGCAGCAATCGAGGCAAGAGAGCCTAAAGAGGGCGATGTAAGCCCGCGTTCGGCTTGACTGATAAAACCAACAGACAGCCCAGCGGCGTCTGCCACACTTTGCATGGTAAGCTTCAGCTCTTTGCGTTTAGCCCGCAACGCAGCACCAAGATCAAGCGCTGATTTGTCTTTCAATTGGGTGTTGTTTTTTAGCATAGGTAAAAAATGCACGTACAGACATCCTGAGTCAACGTTTTTTAGTATAGGTAAAAACGTTGAAGTATTGGATTTGCAGCGCTCGGTCAAAAAAGTTTTAAGCGGCCATTGGTGGCGTTGCGGTGAATGCTAACTTTGTCCGCAGTCCCGCCGCTCGCCCTCCGGTTTGACGCTGATTTCGTTTGCAAGTGTAGCGAAGGTCGGCAGTGAGCCCAAATTGCAAGATTTCTGCGAAGCAGCTAGGCTGAGCGCCGCAAGTGTCGCTGGTCCAGGAATGAAGACGTACAACAGCCCAGCCGCAAAGGTTGTCACAAATAGTTCTGGCATCATCTGATCGCTCCGCGAATGGATATCGTCATTTAAGCTGACTTTCGCCGCAATGCAGAAATCCGTCAAGATGGGCTCCTTGCTGCCATTCGCTGTGGCTGCACACGAAATCAACGCTAAATCGGAAAGCGAGCGGCGGCACCGCGGACGAAACGGCCTTTGGCATTATTTAAACCAATGACCGCTTCATCCAGTTGCGCCATTTATATCAACCTATTTTGCACGGGTAACAGTCGCTGCAAAACAACCGGGTTTTGCGTTGTGCAAATGAGCATAGGACACCTGATCCTTCTCGAAAGCTGCTGTGATGGCGTCGGCGAGACCTTCGCCTTGCAGGACATCAGCATCAATCATCATATGATTGCTATCAAACAAGCGTAATGAGATGACGCGAGATCGCAAAACTTCTGGCACCTCGCCAACAGCCAACTGGGCTTGCGGCGCGGCCTCCCGCACGAAGATTGCATGGGTCGCTTTATAAGGTGATCGTGCAGGTTGATGCTCATAGTTCAGCAAAATGACAATTTCGCCCACTTCGGCGTCAGCCATACTGACCCGGCAGGGTGTCCCTGGCTTTGACTGAACAATCTGTCGGCACGCATTCTTTTCGGCCAGCTCAGCGTCAGAAAGCGCGAACATATCGGCAAAGTCTTCCGCTGGCAGAGAATGAATTTGAAAACTCATAATTCTTAGTTCCTTTCGTTTGTGGAACCTAAATAGCTACACCCATACGGATTGAGCGACCCGATACTTGCTCAATATAAACCCTGCTAAAGATAACGCCGCACTTTAGCTTTGTAGGTTCTATAATCCGCCGCATCTATAATCCGCCGCATAGGTGTCTTCTAGCCAAGGTTCTTCCGCGAATGATAGAACGCCTCAAGAGCGGTTGGATGCCCGAACAGATCGGCAACCGGATGATCCATGAGCGTGCACCTCTGTCGCCCGCTCCATTCTCTTAACGATCTGTTTGGCGAAAATCGCAACAAAAAGTAGAAGCGGGGACGCAAACAAAATGGTCCAGATCGCGCCATGGGTTTCGACGATCATCCCCAAAAGCGGTGGAATCGCAAAAAGCGCCAGCATTGAAATGAGCGAATAAGACGCCATGGTTTGCGCGACCGGGCGCGTCGTATGACGCATTGCAAGCGATATGGCAACGGGCGCGGCAAGCGCAACACCAGCACCGATTAAAGTGAACCCCACTAAAAGCCCAGCAAAGCCAAGATCAAAGCGCGGTCCCAATGTCGCAAAAGTGATGCCGATCAAGGTCACACCCGCCATGCCCCGAATTAAAACACGCGTTGCAAAGTGCTTGCGTAGCGTGTCCCCGATCATCCGCGCCGTGAACATACCGACGGTGAAACAGGCGTAAATTCGGGCAGCAGCAATCGCATCCATATCTATGTCATGTTTCAGATAGAACATCGACCAATCGTAAACGACGCCTTCGGTAACGCCAAACCCAGCAAACAGAACCAAAAGCCCCATCACAAAAGCATCCGGTCGCCTAAACTTCGCGAACCTACCAGTCGGACCCGCGCCTTCGACCGGTCCCATCGGTTCGCGGTCCCCGGCACGTAAAAGCAAGAACACGACCAAAGGACACGCGACCAGCCCGAGAAAAATAAGTTCCTGCGTCGCAGACAGATTGGCCGAAGCGGCCCGTCCGCCCAAAAGCGCGCCGACAAAAAGCCCTGCCGACCAGAACCCGTGGCTTTTGGAAATAACATTTTTTCCGGACCTTTCCTCGACCCGCGCGGCAACAAGGTTCTTTGCCACTTCCATGATGGCCATTGCAAAGCCGTAGCCGCAAAGCGCGATTGCCATGCCCCAGCCCCCCGGTGCCAAAATTCCGCTGGCGGCAGCAGGGAGACAGAGCGTTGAGAGAAACAACGTTGCGCCCGCCACACGGCGCGCACCGAAGCGGTTGATTGCGCGCGCGGCAAAGGGAAAGCCTAAAAGCGCCCCACACGTCTGCGCCAACAAGGCGAAACCAAGGACTGCGGCGGACATGCCCTGTGCTGCAGTGACCTCTGGCAGGCGTGAAAACAAAGTCACATAGAGCAGCGCATTGGTGAAAAAAATTGCTGCAGGCAGGGTCAAGGGAAAGCGAGCGAGGATCATATGTCAGGGCATCTCCAATCTAGAATGTCTCCTCAATCATCATTTTTTTGCACAGTGTCAAAGCGCTTTGACACTGTGCAAAAAGATTTCACCGATATGTCATGCTCACTTTACAGAAATGCAACGCGCGCACCCTAACCATCCGCATGACTGTTGCGCCATGCTTGCTGGACCTACGGCAGCGCGAGAGTTCTCAATCATCAAATAACTGGAGCTTCCATGTCCGATTTTCTCTCCCGCCGTGGCTTTCTGCGGACAGCAGCGGCCTCTTCTGCCGCCTTTGCCATGCCGCGCATCGCGTTTGCCGCTGATGGTTTTGTCAACGTCTACACTGGCGCTGACAGCAATATCTCAGATTTTTGGACCAACGTAGTCCTGCCAGGCTTTCGTGCTGTAAACAGCGACGCAAAAGTCCGCGTGGTCGATGCGGGTGACAATGCTGGCCTTCGCGCCATTGCAGACCGTGCCATGGCGGCGCTCGGGTCTGATAATGATCCGCAAGTTGACATGTTCGAATCTTATACACCTGATCAGACCCGCGGCTCCATCGAGGCCGGTCTTTGGGTGAACATCGCCACCTCTGGTATCGAAGGCTGGAACCGCGTTAACCCTGCCGCAAAAGAAACCGATTTTGACCTTCCTTACCGCGGCAGCCAAGTCCTTTTGGCCTATGACGCAACCCGCGTTTCCGCTGACGAAGTCCCTAAAACATGGGACGAAATGACCGCTTGGATCCATGCCAACCCGGGTCAGTTCATCTACAACCGCCCAGACAAAGGCGGCTCAGGCGGCAATTTCGTACGCCGTGCGATCCATGAAGCCAATGGCCGCGATCCATCAAAATTCAGCCTCGACAACTATTCCGATGCATATGCCGCTGAAACGCTTCCAGGCGCATGGGATATTCTGAAAGCTCTGGCGCCAAGCCTCTATGAAAACGGCTCTTACAGCTCAGGCAACACTCAGTCGATCCAACTCTTGGCGCAAGGCGTGATCAAAATGACCCCCGTGTGGTCTGATCAAGTGCTTCAAGCAATCAAAATGGGCGTTTTGCCCGAAACAACTGGTCTTGTGCAGCTTCAAGATCTCGCACTTTGCGGTGGTTTTAGCCGTATCACAGTTCCAACCAATGCCGCACATCTCGACGTGGCGATGGAACTCATGAGCTATGTCATGAGCGAAGAAATCCAGTCCAAAATCATCACCGAACTTGGTGGTTTCCCTGGCGTGTCTTGGGATTATGTTGACGCCGATTTGCGTGCAAAATACAGCGATGTCATCCCAGCCAGCATCCCGACCTTCCCGAGTGGGGACTGGGAAGCGGTCATCAACGACGGATGGTACCGCAACGTGGCTCCCGGCGTATCCCGGGGCTGATTTTCATGACAGATATGGCACCTTCCGGACCAACCCGGAGGGTCGCCACCAAGAAAGCGCGTGGAAGGGGGCTGACGGGCCTCCTTCTCGTTGCTGTTCCGGTGGGGCTCCTCGGTTGGCTTATCATTTACCCGATCTTCAACGCCATCGGGCGCACCCTGTTTCAGCACACTGAAAGCGGGATTTCCTTTTCTATCGACACCTATAAGTTCTTTTTTTCAGATGGCTATTCTCTGACGAACCTTTGGCTGACGCTTTGGGTCACGGCCGTTTGCGCCGCGCTTTTGATGGTGATCTGCCTGCCAATCGCGCTTTACCTGCGGTTTTCAAAAGGCCGGATCGCCGCTGTTGTTCAGGGCCTCGCCTTGTTTCCAATGTTTGTTCCCTCCGTGATCCTCGCCTATGCGCTGATCCGTACCATCGGCCCAAACGGTGCGGTTGATCTTGTCTTGAATGCCGCGGGTCTGCCTAAAATAAATTCGCCATATCTCACACCCTGGGGGCCCATTATCGGTCTGGTCTGGGACAATATCCCGCTGACCACGCTCATGCTTGTGGCAGGGCTTGGCGCGATCTCTGACAATGCGGTTGAGGCGGCGCGGGATGCAGGCGCGCGTCACATCGCGCTTTTGCGCCACATTATCCTGCCCCAAATCGGAAATGCGATGCTTGTGGTGCTCTCTTTCACGGTCTTGAGCATCTTTTCGGCCTTCACGCTGCCCTATGTGCTTGGCCCCGCCTCACCGGAAATGATGGGCCCGTTTATGCAGCGCACCTTTGCGAACGTCATGGACCCGCGCATGGCAATCACCCAAGCCGTGATCACCTTTGCCATCTGCGCAATCTTCGGCGCGTTTTACGTCCGTTCAATCGCCAAAAACCGAGAGGCCAGACGATGAGCACCACCTCTCCCACCACAATGCCTGAAGCGGCGGTCATTCCCGATCATAAAACCCGCCGCATCGACTGGATCGGCCTTGGCCTGAGCGCCCTGCTGGGCGTGGTCGTCGTCATTCCACTGATCGTGGTCGCAATCTGGGCCTTTGCCGAAGTGTGGCGCTACCCAAGCCTGTTGCCACAGGAGTTTGGTCTTCGGTTTTGGAAAACGACCTTATCGCGGCCCGATGTCTGGGGCGCGATGTTTCTCTCCATCAAGCTCTCGGTCATAGTCACGGCCTTATCAACGATCATCTGCCTGCCAGCGGCCTATGCCTTTGCGCGGCTCGACTTTCCTGGGCGCAATGTTTTGTTCCTGTCCTTTTTGGCCTCTCACGCCTTTCCAAAATTCGGTCTGCTGATCGCCATCGCGGGCATATTCCTGAATCTTGGTTTAATTTCAACATTTTGGGGCGTCGTCCTGATCCAACTTGTTGGCACGTTAATGATGATGATCTGGATTCCCGTTGCCGCATTCCAAAATGTCGATCGCGCCATGGAAGAGGCCGCGCGCGATGCCGGTGCGCGCCCTTTGCGGGTATTTTGGTCCGTGAGTCTGCCGCAGGCCGCGCCCACGATCTTTGCCGCCATACTTCTCAGTTTCGTTGGCACGTTTTATGAAACCGAAGGCGCATGGCTGATCGGCGCGCCAGAAATCAGAACCATGCCGGTTTTGATGATCACTTTCATCAACAACCAGCTCGTCGTGCAATATGGTGCCGTGCTTTCGATCCTTCTTTGGATCCCAAGCTTCATCGCGCTGCTGTTCAGCCGCCGCCTCATCGGGTCTGCATCTTTTGCCAAAGGCTTTGGCATCTAAGGAAATTACTATGTCACAACTTACCCTAAAAAATCTTGGAAAATCCTTTGATGAAACGGATGTGATCCACGATGTCTCACTCGATGTGGCCGATGGCGAACTTGTCTGTCTGCTCGGCCCGTCTGGATCGGGAAAATCCACGATCTTGCGCATGGTCGGCGGGTTTGAACCCCCTGATCGGGGCAGCATCATTATCGGCGATCACGATGTCACACATGTGCCCCCGGAACGCCGTCCCACGGGGATGGTGTTTCAATCCCACGCGCTCTGGTCGCATATGTCGGTGGCTGAAAATATCGCTTTCGGGTTGAAGCTGCGCCGCCTCTCGCGTGCCGATATTCGCGAAAAAGTCACCAACGTTCTCAAACTCGTCGGGCTAGATGGTTACGGCGCGCGCCGTGTGTGGCAATTGTCCGGCGGACAACAACAGCGGGTGGCGATTGCCCGCGCTTTGGTGCTTGAACCCAAAATTCTCCTGCTCGACGAACCTTTCGCCAGTCTCGACCAACATCTGCGCGAGCGCCTGCGCGAAGAGTTGCGTGACATTCAGCGCCGTCTCGGCATCACCACGCTGTTTGTCACCCATGGTCAGGACGAAGCCCTTTCTTTGGCGGACCGGATCGTGGTGTTAAAAAGCGGCAAAATCGAACAAGTGGCAAGTCCCGACCGCATGTATCGTGATCCTCAGACCAGGTTTGTAGCAGGATTCATCGGGTCGATGAATTTCATCGCTTGCGACATTCGAAACGGATATGCTGATCACCCGTTGTTCCCAATCGCTGTGCCTGTTTCTGACGGACCGGTTGAACTGGCAATCCGCCCAGAAGCCCTGAGCATTCGGCCGGACACCAACAGTCCCGCACGTATTCACCGCACGACCGATTATGGCACCCATATTCTGGTGGATATCACAATGCCGGACGGCGTGCGCCTCAAAGCGATGTGCCCGCCATCAAGTGCATATAAGGCCGGTCAGCCGGTTGCGTTGAGTGCCGATAATGTCGCGATCTTTCGTGGCGAAGAAAAGCTTGCGACGATCACACCTGTCGCGTCACGGAGTCTTACCCATGCCTAATACACTCCACTCTCCAATCGCTCCCCCACCGCTTTTTGTGGATCATGCGAAAGGCCGCACATGGCTCAAATGGCACCGCGGGCGCCGCTGCGCCACGGATATGGAATTCGACCCCCGACGGATCATTGAGGGCATGCGGCTCGGGGCCAGTGTTGAGATCGACATAGTGCGCCACGCGGGCGGCGGATTTGCCGTTTTGCACGACGACACGTTGGAGCGCGCAACCACCGGCAGCGGACGTGTCTGCGAGGCCTCGCGCCAAACCCTAGAAACCTTGTGGCGGCGCGGCAATGAGGGTCAAGTGACCGATGTGCCCGTGGCCCTGCTTTCAGATCTGTGCCGCGCAATTGCCACCGAGGGCACCGAGGACACCGCGGTGCTTCAGCTCGACCTAAAAGAGACAAACGAGACCCTGACGCCGGCCGATATCCTGGCCTTTGCCGAGGCTTTAGCGCCAATCACCAACCACGCTATTCTCTCTGCTGGCGATGCAAAGGCTGTCCAACGTCTCTCGAAGGCATTGCCGGTTTTGCGCATCGGCCATGACCCGTGTCATTTTGGGACAAGGGAAACGCTTGCCGCCTCAGGCGATGATCAGGCGTTTATAGCACAGACGCTCCATGGAGCGGAGGGCGCGGACATGATCTATCTCGACATTCGCTTGATTTTTAACGCGCTCGAGCGCGGCACGGATTTGATCGCGGCCTTTCACGCCAAAGGCCACCGCATCGACGCCTACACCGTGTCAAAGATCACCCCGCAAACCGTCGATCTGTGCCGCAAGTTGATGGCCCTTGGGGTTGATCAGATCACCACAGATGACCCTGAAAGGCTCTACGCCGCGGGGATTTAACCCCCCGCGGACCGCCCCCCGTCTTTGCGGGGGGGTTAGACCCCCTCAGCAAATCCCTCAAGCAACCATGGGTGCAATCGCGCGCTCCCCGCAAGGATTGCGCCGGGGTTTTGCTCCGCACCGCCATCAAAACCGGTCACGATGCCGCCCGCTTCGCGCAAAATCAGCACGGAGGCTCCGTAGTCATGCAGCGACAGCATATCCTCAAAAAACCCGTCGAAACGCCCTGCCGCGACATAGGCAATGGACAAAGCTGCACTGCCCAAACGCCGCACGCCCGAGCTGGCGTCCATCGCCCGGCGCAGCGCGGCGTGGTAGACGTCCTCGGGTACCGAGCGCACCTGCCCTCGGATCGGTAATCCTGCGCCGATGACCGTGTGCTCGGGATCCTCGATTCCGATCGCATTCAGACGCGCCCCATTCAGCCACGCACCCTTGCCCTTTTCAGCCGCAAACATCTCGCCCATCATTGGATCAAATGTAATGCCTGCAACGACTTCGCCCTTCTCTAACCGCGTGATAACAACGGCGAAATGAGGAATGCCCCAAGCAAAATTGGTGGTGCCATCAATGGGATCGATTACAAAGGTCGGGCAATCACTTTGCGCGTCTCGGTTGCCAACCTGTTCTTCACCGATGAAACCACAACCCGGAAAGGCGCGTTGCAGCGCCTCAATAATGGCCGCCTCTGTTTGAACGTCCCACTCGGTTTGATAATCGTGACGACCTTTTAAAACCATTTCATCGGCGCGCAAACGCCGCAGCGACTGACAGGCCACAGTGCCACCTGCGATAGCGGCCTCAGCCATAGATTTCAAATCGTCTGACGCGGTGTCAGGCAGGTAGGTGTCATGGTCACTCGCAGACATATGTCGCCCCAATTCCAAGGTTGTTTGCGTAGGACCTGAGGGAAAAACGGGAGCGGAGCAAGTGAAGGTTTCGTAAAAGTTACCCCGAAAACGCGACATCCGCTCAATGAGGAGTTTCGGCAAACCTGTCCCAAAAAGCATGGCCACTTCACATCCAGTGGCCATGCAGTACCAAAATAGGTGCCCAGGGTTTTGGCGTCCAGAAATGAGAACGCCAGCCCATCATGTCGAAAGCTACGCTGCGGTTAGAAACAACCTGCTTCGCGACGCTAGTATTGGTTTTTTTGATCAGCGGATAGTGCGTTAAAAGAAAATGCAAGTTGCGATTTGAGCGCCCTCCCGCAACCAACGCAATCAGCACCTGTTCATCCTCCGGTGTGCGGGTGCTTTTTGTCTGCAGCCAATGTCAGAATACTCGTAAGCGTTGTATATGACCCCCTAGGCATCCTCTGACATCATAAATCTTATCGTGCCATGCTGCCTCTAAACGAAAAGAAGCAGCAGTCATGGGAAAACCCCATCAATCATTCGAAGTCGACGACTTCACTGTTGAACTCCACACTGAAGGTCGCCGGGGCTGGCCTTCCAGCTTTAAACGCTACGTTACCCAGAAACTTGGCGATGGCGGATTGGCAATTGGAGGAGTCATGAAGCAATGCAACGTCTCACAATCGCTCGTCTACGAATAACGGGCCGACATCAAGCGTGCGGGCGCAGGCCGTATCTCGGTACATAAAGAACGGTTGTTTTCCGAAGGTGTGATCGATGACACGCGACATGTTCAACCAATCCAACCAGATGAGGCACAAATCGTGTTGCGCGGACGATAAATCGAAATTTCATCGCCAGCAGGATATCCCGTCGATGATCCAGTGACGGTCATACTATCACTTGAGGAACGCGCATAGATGCCGTGCGATGTGCTTTGAGGTAGCTGGCGTCGATTGTTGAGATGGTCTTGTTGTCGGGGGCCTGCTCGGCCAAGCGACCAGATAATGCGGCTGGTTTCGCGCTCATCCGCATCTCGATAGCAAATATCCAATTTGGTTTCCTCGCGGATAGGCCACGAAGAGTGGGCCGCATTTCATGAGGTTTACGAAAAGCGTTATTTTAGCTCGAAAAACGAAGGGGTCTCCTGTGATGCATCGCCGCAAAGCATTTTGAAGTGGCTTCTGCGCCGCCAGCGTGACGGCGCAGAAGAGCGGTCAGCCGTTGCGGTATGTGTAGCTGTAGCCGTTCAACGCAGGTTGTCCCCCGAGGTGCGCGTAGAGCACTTTGGATCCGTCTGGGAAGAAGCCCTTTTTGATCAGATCAATCATCCCCTGCATGGATTTGCCTTCATAGACAGGGTCCGTGATCATCGCCTCTGTGCGTGCGGCAAGACGGATCGCATCATTGGTCTCGGCGCTTGGCACGCCGTAAGCCGGATAGGCGTAGTCGGGGTTGATATGAATGTCCTCGTCTTCAATCGAATAGCCGCACTCGATCAAATCGCAGGTCTTATTGGCAATCTCTTTGACCTGCGCGCGTGTCTGATCAACCGTGCCTGACGCATCGATGCCGATCACACGATTCGCGCGACCATCTTTTTTAAAGCCGACGATCATGCCGCCTTGGGTCGATCCGGTGACAACACAGACCACGATGTAGTCGAACTTAAACCCAAGCTCTGCCTCTTGTTCGCGGACTTCTTCGGCAAAGCCCACATAGCCAAGACAGCCATGGGGATGAACGGAGGCTCCAGCGGGAATGCCGTAAGGTTTGCCGCCTTCCTTCTTCACGTCTTCAATGGCGTCTTCATAGCTGGTGCGGATGCCGATATCGAACCCATCGTCAACCAAACGGCTGTCCGCGCCCATCAAGCGGGTCATCATAATGTTGCCGACACGGTCATAGACCGCATCATCATGAGGCACCCACGCCTCTTGCACCAACCGACATTTCATACCGATCTTGGCGGCCGTCGCCGCAACCATGCGCGTGTGGTTGGATTGAACGCCGCCAATAGACACCAATGTGTCTGCGCCAGAGGCAATTGCGTCAGGCACGATGTATTCCAACTTCCGCAGCTTGTTGCCGCCTTGGGCGAGGCCCGAGTTGCAATCCTCACGCTTGGCGTAAATCTCGACTTTACCGCCGAGGGTCTCGGTCAGACGGGGAAGATGCTCAATCGGCGTTTTACCAAAGGTGAGAGGATAGCGTTCAAATTTTTCCAGCATGGTGTGCTCCTTTTTCTACCGTCGAGAGTAGCAAAGGTTGCGTGAGGGGTGCTTTCAAATTTGTCTTAAAATTTTGACGATATGCATATTGGATCAAGAAATTTTGCGTGATAAGATTACTATATAATCCAATACCGGAAGAATATTTCACCATGCCTCTGGATCGAATCGACAAACGGATGCTCTGCCTTCTGCAAGCGGACGGCAGGATGAGCAACGCAGACCTTGCGGTAGCAGTGAACGTCAGCCCTGCGACGTGCCATAGGCGCACCCAAAGGCTGTTTGATGAAGGTTATATTCAAACGGTTCGGGCGGTTGTGAACCCTGAAAGCGTGGGTCTGGGAGCGATTGCGATGGTGGGCGTCGTGCTGGATCGCTCAACGCCCGAGAGTTTTGCCAACTTCGAGGCAGCAGTCCTTGATCTGCCAATGATCCTCGATTGTCACCTCGTCGCCGGTGACTTCGACTACCTGTTGAAAATCCGAGTGGCCGACATGGCAGACTTTAATAGGTTCCACGGAAAGGTCCTAATTGCGTTGCCAGAGGTCAGGCAGGCTCGAACGTTCTTTGTGATGAAAGAAGTGAAGGACGGTGCTCCGCTAGATTTCTGAAACCCGGCGATCTCAACTGGTCGACGCAACACACTGTGCGAACTTCTCTGCTGGCGTCTGATATTGCAAGGTCTTGCGAGG
>NZ_JBBMQI010000024.1:0-52729 GCF_038899935.1 Pacificibacter sp. AS14 | reverse complement strand
AGCACAGTGTCGCGGGATGGAGCAGCCCGGTAGCTCGTCAGGCTCATAACCTGAAGGTCGTAGGTTCAAATCCTACTAAGTGTTGCATCTAGCCCCCAATTACCCTCTAACCTATCTTTGCCAGCCTATTGTATAACTGTATCCGCAAATAACGGAGGCAGACATGTCAAAGCGTGTAGTTTTTTTTTGGGGGGGGGGGCGCGATCGAGCGCTCCCCCTCATCGCCATCGATAACATGGCGGCAGGCTGAGATGGTCATCTTCGAATACATCAATGGGTTCTACACTCCAGGCGGGCCACTTAGCACTGGGCTGGAAAAGCCACGTCGCATTCGAACGGAAAGTGGCTTAAACGAGCTTGGGGCAGCACGAAAGCGCGACCCGTCTACTTAAAAGTCCGGCTTAGGCATGAAGGCTGAACAGACGAATTTGATCTTCAATTCATGCAGGGCTTGCATCACAGGCAACGCGCCGCATAATGCAAACAACTATGAGCCATACTCACTCGTATTTTAAGCCGCCTTTGGTTCCAAAACCCTGACGACGGACAATTCAGTGTTGAATATTATATCAAATACAACACCAAGTCCTTTGTGGGACGAGTGTTTATACCAAAAATTAAAATTTTTGTTCAAGGCGACGACAGCCAGCCTTTTCATAGCCTTTGGCGCGCATTCGCAAACGGCTGATCCGGTCTTTGAGATCATAACACAACCCTTTGGCAACACCGCCATCCCTTTGGTTGAAGGTGCTGAAGAGGTTATTGTTGATATTCCAAGTCCGTTGCACCCGACACGGTATCAACGAGGAAGCTTGGGCGAATGGATTTATGTAATTTATCCGGATGGGGCCGCTCATGTGACGAGCAATGAAGGGCGACGTCGCACCCTGTTTGATGTCACATGCACTGAAGGTTTGTCATGCCTGATTGTGGGCGCAGATGGTGCGGGTTTTACAGTATATGCAACGGGCGAGAAACGGCCATCTCCACCGCAAGCTGCCACGGCGCAAGACGTGGCGCACTATATCGCGCGATGGATGTTGGCGGGGACAGGATCTAGTGCTCCCAAACAGGTTGATATCCTCTCATCCGATGAGGGGCAGGGGCTATCGGATGCCGAGCGGGTCACATTGGCGTCGGAAACGGCCGTTGGAGAGTTTGTGCCGGAGAATTCTGTTGAGGTATCTTCTGTTGAGGAAGATGAGGATGCCCAAACTCTTAAAAATTTGGCTCTTGAGGATCAGGCGGAAGGTGATGAACGCATTGTGCAGTCTTCGGATGAGTTAAATGCATCTTGCCCTGATCTTGCGGCCTTTGTTCCGGATGACTGCCATCAGTCAGTAGAGCTTATTGTATCGTCCTCGCCTCTTGGAGTCGCACCTAAGCGCGAGACGGCGATACGACAGCAGACTGACGCAGATCCCCAAACATCACCTGAGCCGGTTCAAGAGGCGAGCCAACAAACTCTTTTGGATCGGCTTGATTTGGCCTGTGCGATAACGGGAACCACGAGCCTGCAAGGTGTTTCTGGGGCGGGGACTTTGCAGTTTTCAAAACCGCGCGCGAGCTTGGGATGTAGTACCAAGCTGACGCCTCGATTGTCCTTTCGCTTTGCTTTGGTCGGCTATGCTAATTCAAGCGACAAGGCGGCATATGATCCAGATTTCACCTATGCTTTTAATTATCAGGTCAGCGATAAGATCAACGTAGGTTACAGCAATTATTCAGCTCAGTTTGACGGGATGTATGGAAATTTATTCGATGGATTGAAAGATGGAAATCTGCGCGCAAGTTACAAACTTCCGGTGATCAAACTGCCGTTTGATAAAAAACTACCTTGCTCTACCAGTGTAGGATTGCCCAATCCTGCTATCAAAAGTTTAAATTTTTCCTGTGGGTATGCTGTGAATGATCGGCTTCGAGTCGGTGGAACAGTTTACCTCTATGCTCCAGACGCGCAAACCACCTATCAACCTGATTACAGTTATACTGCCAGCTACAAAATCGCTGATGATTGGTCGCTATCGTATAGTAACTATAGCAACAACAGGTGGGCATGGAACCGCGGCGATGCGCCGGGCCCGGGCATTCTTGGCGGCAACCTATCCGTCACCTATAGGTTCAAATTTTAGTCTTATTTCATGGCTTTAGAATTGCGTTGAGTTTACCAACTTCCTCTAAAAGCTCTTGAGCAATTTCTATGATTGTTGCTTTAGTCGTTTGTGTTGAATGATGCTCAATGCGTTTTGATAGTTCAGCCATGCCGTTAAATCCCATAGCAAGGCATGCGCCTTTGATCGAGTGCCCTTGTTTCGCTGCGGCATCTGTATCGCCGGATTGTGCTGCGGCAATCAGAAGTACGACCCTTTGGTTGCAATCAGTCACAAACTTGTCCGCTAAATCGATCAGCCCCTCAGCGGAGAAGATGTTTAACAGGTTTTCTCCGACATTTGTGTCCATCATAGCCATCAGTTGATCTTCAACAGAAGCTGTTGGATTTTCTGAGGTGCTTGTATCCTTAGATGCTGCGGCTGTCATTGCTGTGAGGTAAAGGGTGGATTCCAGTGCCGATTTTAGTTCGTTGAAGGGAATTGGTTTCGACAAGATACGTGTGATGCCCACCTGTTTGGCTTCTGATTCAATCGCGTCCGCAACGTGAGCTGTCAGCGCAAGGATTGGAGGTACGCAATCGTTCGGCCACTTGGCAAAAATTTGACGAGTGGCTTCAATACCATCCACTTCCGGCATGGCAATATCCATCAAGATGAGATCGTATTTACCCGGTGTGAATTTTTCCACTGCGATCTGGCCGTTTTCTGCTAAATCGGCGGTCACCTCCATGCGTTGCGCGTAAGCGAGAAGCATTTTCTGATTGATGATGTTGTCCTCAGCGATCAAAATATGTTTTCCTTTGATGCTGGGGGGGGGCAGTGCTGTCTCTGCTGCTAGATTGTGACCGGGGCGGTTTTGATGTGGGCTGACGATAGCGACGGCCAATTCAATCCAAAATGTCGATCCAGCCCCTTGTTTACTCTCTAAGCCGACGCGACCGCCCAACCCATCCATGATGCGCTTGCAGATCGCGAGGCCCAATCCCGTGCCCTGTGCTGCAACGGTTAATGGATTGGCCACTTGCGAAAAGTCTTTGAACAGATCGCCGAACTTTTCGGGAGGGATTCCGACGCCGCAATCCTCGACCTCACAACGTAGCAGGGCCCCTTTATGATGCGGGGTGGCCTTGGCACGTACGATGATTGGACCGTTAGTCGAGTACCGGAGAGCGTTGCTAATTAAATTGGAGATGACTTGCCGAATGCGCGTGGCATCACTCAAAAACAAATGAGGTACGCTGTCGTCGATTTGGATCGTAATGGAGCGCGTGATGCCTTTCCCATGCGATGTGTAAAGCATGGATACGCTTTTGACCAAGGCACGGATATCGACGTTTTCTGCTTCAAAAACGAAAACCCCAGCTTCCATTTTTGAAAAATCGAGCACATCGTTGACGATCCGGCTAAGCCCTGTGCCTGCGGCTTTAGCGTAGTTTAAAAGTTCCAACTTTCCGGCATCTATTTCATCCATAGCTAGAAGATCAATCATCCCCAACAACCCGCCGAGCGGCGTTCTTATTTCATGGCTCATAGTTGCGATGAATCTACTCCGTGCGACGGATGCAGCCTCTGCGCGTTCTAGAGCCGTCTGTAATTCTGCTGTCCGTATATCGACGGCCTCTTTCAATTGCGCTGAATGCGCATTCAAAGCCGTGTTTGCTTCGAACAGTTCACGGCTTTTTTGTTCAAGCAATTTTTCCGCCTCGGCGCGTGCTGCGCATTCACGGTTATATCTGCTGCGAGAGACACGGTTTTCATCGGAAGAACTCATTGAAGATAATGCCTTATGATTGCAATGTGATCTCAAAGTTTGTGATGTTGGGTTGGGCTGGGTTGATTTTACTGGTGATACTGCCTTCTTCCTTGAAATGCTCAAGTGCCGCTTCAATCATGCCGTGACAGAAGGCCGCTAATGGTCGTGGAGACTCGTACTCCATCATCATTTGGTTCGGAGCATTTCGCTCGGTGACAAAGGTGGGAAGTTCCGCTTCAGGGTAGAGTTTACGAACCTCAACGTGAATCTCGCCTTCAATGGATTCCAGCAGGGAAAAGGCGTCCTTCTTGTCATTGAAAAATTGGGGGTAGTTTTCGACGAAATGACTCAACATCCAATGGCCAAACATTCTTTGCAATGTGTCGGGGTCAATTCCAGAGTGATCACTAAAGGCGATCACTATTTTGACCAATTCTGAGCAGGGGTAATTTCCGACAGAGGTAAACGCCCCACCGTTTTCGAGTTCGGCCTTATCCAGAATATTATCGACCGTGTTCTCGCCAAAAGCGTCTTCTGCCATCTTAATCAATTCAACAAATATTGTGCCTTTCATTGATCGGCCCTTTCATCTCATTTATCATTACCAAATCTACGCAATCAGAAAGCGGAATGATTTACACTCGGTTTCTTTTACTATCGCTTCAGTCAGGCTCAGTCCTTTGATTAAGACAAGAACAAAATATGTAATACGCGGAAAATTTTGATGTAATTCTACGTCAAGGTGGCGGAAATTTCACGATCCAAAGATTTTCTAGTGTATTTTGGGGTTACTCGTTTATCGTGAAATTAAAGAATTATAGTCGCTTCACTCATTAACCATGCTTCACAGTGTGAAGGGGTGGGGACAAATTACATTATACTATAGGTTGTTTTCAGTGGTTGTTTCGACCATCAATAATGAAAGTAGACTATTATGAAATACGATGCGATTCTTTGTATGAATCAACTTTTGCGGGATCATTTTAATATATGAGCTGAGCGCAAAAATTTGTGATTTAACACATGTTTTTGAACTTTTGCGGCCTGCGGGACTGGAGGCTTATTTGATATGGAAGCGTCACTAGATATCATTGTGGCCGAAGACAATTTGGTGCAGCGTACCTATTTAGCTCGCATGATCGAGCATTTGGGTCACAAAGCTCTCGTCGCTGAAGACGGCGTAGAGGCGTTGGAATTGGTTCAGTCCACAGGCGCTCAAATTTTAATCAGTGATTTTGATATGCCGCATATGAATGGTATCGAGCTAACACGTGCTGTGCGCGGTTTGGACTTGGACCATTATGTTCACATCATTATGCTCACGGGCAGCGGTCAAAGTGCTACCAGCATCGAAGCATTGGATGCTGGGGTCGATGATTTCTTAACAAAAGGCAATGATCCTGCGCGATTGAAGGCGCGTATTCATGTTGCGTCTCGCCTTATTCAGCATATCGAAGATCAAGCAAAACAGCACCGCATTTTAAAAGAAATCAACGACCGCATTCAAAAAGATTTGAAAGCAGCGGCTGATGCACAACGGCAGCTTTTGCCTGAAATCCATCGTGACATTGGCGGCGTCCATATTGCATCAGCCTTTGTGCCGTCGGCGATGGTATCTGGTGACATGTTTGGCTGCTTTGCCTTGCCACAAAAAATGTTAGGCGTTTACGCTGTGGATGTGTCTGGCCACGGCATCCATGCGTCGCTATTATCTGTTGCAATCGGTCACATGATCACACCTGAGTTTTTCTGCAACGCGGCCTGCGGTAAGGATGGCAAGCCCGATCCAGCAGGTTTGGTTGCCAACCTCAATCAACGGTTTAGTGCGGCTGATAATGATGATTATTTCACAATGTTCTGCGCCATCATAAATACGGTCACGGGCCGGATGGACTTTTGCCAAGCGGGATATCCGTCGCCGACCTATGTGGACGCGAACGGAAAAACGACATTTGTGGGCGATGGAGGATTTCCCGTCGGAATGTTTTCTCACTTTTCCTATGAAAATGATGTGTTTTCCTTCGAAGAAGGCGCCTCGTTGGTTTTATGCTCTGATGCCGCAGGCGAGGCTGAAAATGAGCAAGGAGTCCCGTTCGGGAGTGAGCTTTTGTGCGCCCTTATTGCCAAAAACCGCCTTACTGTAACGGATGAGCTGCCGAACATAATTGTTCAGGAATTGAGAAAATGGCGCGGAAACCGTGCGTTAGAGGATGACCTAACCGTGGTGGCTTTAAAAAGGATAAAAACATGATTCATACAACAAAGTATGACCCCTATATCGTAGCTGTGAGGCCTGGAGTTGATCGTCTGACGGCGATCAATTCAAAAGCCTTTAAAGAAGAGATCGTGGCTTTGATTGAAAGTGGCGCATCCCATCTTGTCATCGATTTCCATGGTGTCTCTTTCCTTGATTCTTCTGGATTGGGCGCGATGACAGGCGTTCTTAAAAGAATTGGTCACCGTGGGGATCTTGTGGTGTGTGGGTTGAACTCTGATGTGTCTCAGATGTTTAAAATTTGCCGTATGGACCGCGTATTTAAAAGTTACCTCGATATTGATTCTGCAGTGCGAGCAATGAGAGAAAGTCTGTGAGCACATCGACTTTTCATATGCAAAACCAGCTGCAAGCAGTCGACCCTATGGTTTTGACTTTGAAAGGTCATTTGGAAGATCAATTGACATATGAAACACTTATGCGGTTTGATATCTGTATGAGTGAGGCCTTGGCCAATTTGGTGTTGCATGCCGAAACCGAGCAAAAAGATGCACCAATCGACCTGACGTTCAATTTCGACGGTGACGTATTGACCGTTGATATTTTTGATCCTGAGGGGGCCAAAGCATTTGATATTCGAAAGCAAGCGCGCGCGCTGTCTGATGTGGATGTCATGGCTGAAAGTGGTCGGGGGCTTGGGCTTATTTTAGAATGTGCTGACGGGGTTGAGTATGGTCCTGTGCAAAATCGTAGATGTCTGAGTTTGAAATTTCAGGCGCGAAATTAAAAAATCGGGTCGAATGCACCCGAATATAAATTTTCATCTAGAACGGAGCATGCGAATGAAAAGTGAAACCCTTCTGAAAGCAGCGTGGATCGGCGCTTGTTCTGCCTTTGCTTTAACATTTCCTATGTCACTGGGCGCTCAATCCGAAACTTCTATGCAGCCGCGCTCCATGACAATTGACAACGTTTCTATCAATGGGACTGAATACAACAGTGTCACTATCCGCTCAGAAACGCCGCTAATTCTTGACTTCGATGGGATGGGTACTGGTCAGTGTGCGCACGAAGAAGGGGACATCTCCAGACCGCATTTTGGACGTTCGGGCCTTTTGACAGACCGTGAATTTAAGATGGCAAAAATTGCATGGTCTTATTTCGAGAAACGGTTTCAGTCAAAAACAGGGCTTGTGAATGCTGTTGGCTCTTATCCGTCAACGACGATGTGGGACACGGCTTCTTATATCAGTGCGTTGGTCGCAGCACGCGAGCTATGTATTATTGATAAGCGCGAATTCGACACGCGTGCTACAAAGCTTTTAAACACGCTGCGTAACCTCGATTTGTACAACAAAGAAGCCCCCAATAAAGTGTATAACACTGAAACTGGGGCAAAGGTTAACTATGCAAATGAAGCCGGCGAGGTCGGTATGTCCGCGCTGGATATCGGGCGGTTGTTGGTTTGGCTTCGCATCCTCAAAGAGCGTAATCCTTACCTTGCAAACAGTGTGGACAACGTTCCAATGCGTTGGAATTTTTGCAATTTGGTCAACGATGATGGCAGCATGTTTGGGGCCTTCAAGCGTGGAGATGGATCAGCGCAATATGTCCAAGAAGGTCGGTTGGGGTATGAAGAATACGCAGCCAAAGGATTCGCTCTTTGGGGGTTTGATGTTGATAAAGCTATGTCACCCGAACCACTTGCTTACACCACAATTTACGATGTGAAAGTGCCCTACGATGGTCGTGATCCACGAGTTTTTAAAAACCAAAACTATGTTTTAACCGAAGGATATATCCTTGACGGGCTGGAGATGGGATGGGATTTGCCATCTGATAAATCTTATGATGGGATGACCGCAAGTCATGGGTGGCGGGCGGAGTTCGCCAACCGTATTTATCTTGTCCAACAGCGCCGGTATGAACAAACGGGTATTATCACGGCGCGTTCGGAACATCAGGTCAACGGAAAGCCTTACTTCGTGTATGACTCGATTTTTGCTGATGGCTATGCGTGGAACACACTCGACCCGACCGGAGAATATCAGCCTGACCTTGCTGCGATTGCCGCAAAGGCTGCGGTGGGCCTATGGGCGCTGTGGGATACGGATTATACGGATCTTTTGTTCGAAAGCGTCGCGGATCTTTATGACCCTGAAGCAGGGTTTTACGAAGGTCTTTACGAGAACGGAAACGGGTATATTCCGCTTCAAACGGCTAACAACAACGGTATCATCCTCGCGGCGTTACTTTATAAGGTACAAGGCCCGATTTTGCAGCAGATCAACACATCTGCGCAATATTGGGAGACGGCCTATGCCGGAACGGGCTTGCGTGACAACAAGTGTCATCCGCGTTTGATGGAGGAGGTCGTGCCGTGCTGCGCCTGCGAAAACCCTGTCAAACTTGATCCAGTCATTCCGCTGGAAGAGTTTTTGTATTGCCGCGCAGTGCCGACATCTGGCGAGACGGCAGCAACAGAGTGTCAGCCTGAAAAACATAACCTTGCCCCGCCGACGCCCCGTAAAGTTCAGGCCAACTCCTGTACAATTCCAGTGGAGAACTGATTATGAGTGCTGCTGGCAAGCCAAGGTTGGTTTGGTTCGATGCGAACCGAGTGTTTGCCGCGATGGGCGTGGTTTTGATCCACTCTTCAACAGATTTTGCAGGCCAACCTTTCGCCAAAGTGGACGCCTCTGAGCGTTTAATTCCCGTGGTGTTGCGTTCGCTCGGTGAATTTTCTGGTTCTGAGATGTTCTTCCTGTTTTCGCTGTTCCTAATGGCGATGCGGGTTGATAAAAAAATGCCGAGCTATTCTAGCGCCATCGGGATGCAGGCCAAGCGTTTGTTGATTCCGTTCGTCTTTTGGGTGGTATTTTACGCTTTCTTTAGGCTGCTCAAAGCCGATGCCTTTAACTATGCGCCCTACATGTGGGATCAGATTTCTGACATCAGAAATTGGTTTGGTTACCTGCTTCTTGGCAAAGTTCAATATCACATGCATTTCCTGCCAACACTCTTTGTGCTCTTTCTATTTTACCCGCTCATGCGCGGCGCGACACGTTACCCGATACTTGGGCTGAGCTTGTTCGTGACGCTGGGCATCATGAACAACACGCAAGGATTTATCTGGGGGCTCGGGCTTGAGGCCGAGGTGCGTGACTACATCATTCGAGCGATCAAAATTTTGGGCTATGTCGGCTATGGTCTGGCGGCCTTCGCGCTTTACGGGCTCTGGAAAGATGGCATTCCGCGTGGCGAAGCACGTCTGTTGCGCCGTGGTGGATTTTATTTTGCTGCCCTCGCCTATGTCGCCACAATCCCGTTCTTTGCTTATGCTGTGCAAAATGGAGCATGGGGCGTGCGCAGCGGTTGGGATTTTTATGGCCATTTCCTAATGCCGATCTGCATCTTCTTGATCTTTCTTGGCGGGCAATATCGGGACTGGTCGCCGCTGTGGTCTAAATATGCCAAATATTCTTTCGGCGTTTACCTTGTTCATCCGGCGGTGATTGATCTGTTTGATATAGCGCTGTTCAAATCGGGCACATCAGACATGTTGTCTCCCACAGCATTGGTTCTGTTGCGGTTTGCCGTAGCGCTTCCTGCATCCTTTTTGGTGTCTTTAGGGCTCTCTAAAGTCAAACTATTGGCGTGGACAATTGGCCTTGGGCCAACGCCTTGGGAAATGCGTCAAACAAAGGTTTCTGGGACATGATGACGGATGACTACTTCCTTAAATTCGAAGATCGCGTGCCACCACCACCTTTGCCTTATTCGGTGGGGCGTGAAAGTCTTTGGCAGTTCCTAGCCACGGTGGCCTTGGTCGTAGGGGGCTGGTACATCTGGTGGCGGTGGACGGGATCGTTGAACTCTGATGCTATGTGGTTTGCCGTACCTTTGGCTCTGGCTGAAACCTGCGCCTATTTTGGGATGTTACTTTTCGTCTTTAATCTTTGGAAAGACGAGCCGATAAAAATCGAAATACCGCCTGTAGTCTTGGGCGATGTCGCACCAAACCATCCCGAACATGATCGCCTGATTGCGGTCGACGTTATGTTTGCCACCTATGATGAAGACCCCGAATTGGTGCGCCTTGGTATTCAAGACGCGAAACGGATGACCTATCCTCATCCCATTGATGTTCGCATTCACATTCTAGATGATGGACGTCGCCCCGACATGCGGCGTGTGACGGAAGAAGAGGGCGCGAATTACATTTCGCGCACGACAAACGAAGGATTTAAGGCTGGGAATTTGCGTAACGCGATGGAAGAAACCCATGGGGATTTTCTTGTGATTTGCGACGCTGATACGCGACCTTTTCCGACGCTTTTGGAACACACGCTGGGCTATTTTCGTGATCCTAAAATGGCATGGGTTCAAACACCGCAATGGTTCTATGACTTGCCTGAAGGCGAGCGCTTGCCCAAAAAACTTGCACAAAACTTTGGCACGCGTGGTGGCGCATTCGGGCGTGTGGTTGAGAAAGTGATTGGCCCGGTGATTGTTGGTGATGATCCGTTCGTGAACGACCCAAAGATGTTTTACGACATTATCCAGCGTCGCCGGAATTGGGTGAACGCATCTTTTTGCTGTGGCGCGGGGTCGATCCACCGCCGCGAGGCCGTAATGGAGGCTGCGCTCCGCAGTTTTGGTAAAAAAGTCGAGGAGCGCACTTGGGCGGTTGAGGAAACCATCACAGTGTCCAGCAAAGAGCGCGAAGTTGCGCCTGAATTGATGCAAGCAATCAAGACTGAGGCTGCTGCGACAGAGGTGCTCACCCCTTATAAATTCCATGTTTCAGAAGATATTTACACCTCTATTGTATTGCATTCTGATCATGAACGTGGCTGGAAATCCAAAATGCACCCTATTGTGGAAAGTAAAATGTTATCGCCTCAGGATCTTGTGACCTGGACTGTTCAGCGATTTAAATACGCAGGCGGCAGCCTTGATATCTTGGTCAATGACAACCCGTTGTTTCGCAAGGGGCTAAGTTTTCCACAGCGGCTGATGTATGCGACGACCTTTTATTCTTACCTTGCGCCTCTTTGGAACGTCATCTTCCTCTTCGCGCCCGTCTTGTACCTTTTGACAGGGCTTTCCCCCGTGTCGGCGTATTCGACAGATTTCTTTTTGCACCTTATCCCATTTCTGGTCACGCTTGAACTTGCGATCATGGTCGGAACTTGGGGGATAGATGGCTATCCTGCTAAGGCCAGCTATCTATCGTTCTTTCCCTTAGGCTTGAGAGCCATTTGGACCATCGCGAGGGGCGAAAAGGTTTCTTTCAAGGTCACACCAAAAGCGCGCCAAGCAGGCACATTTCTAGCACTTGTGCGTCCTCAAATTGCGGTTGTCGTTCTCACGATCTTAGGTGTGCTTTGGGCTATAGGGGCTTTGGTTTTGGGCGGTACTTCACATTCAGTGAGCGGGGTTTTGGCCAATACGCTCTGGGGTCTAAACAATTGTATTGCTATGGTCGGCATAATCTCTGCGGCCATGTGGCAACCTCACGATAATGAAGAAGGGCAATTGACATGAGCTTTCGTGAAAACTTGGTGAAGGCAAGAAGCCATATTATCTTTCTGGTGGCCTTGGCCGTTGGTCTTGTCATGGTCATAGGACTTGAGAATGTGATCGAGAAAAACGCAGATGCTCAGGCCTCGAAATTGAAATCTGACTTAGACCCTGACGTGGAATTGAAACAGGTGTCCCCTATGGCAGTCTTTGATGACATAACCCCCTTGCCACTCGCCATTGTAGGGGAAACGTCAGCGGTTGATCTGGCTTATGCTCAGATTGCGTGGCGTTATTTTGAAAATAATACGGATCCCGCAACGGGGCTGGTGAATTCAGCGGATAAATACCCATCCACCACGATGTGGGAAACGGGCTCGTATTTCGTGGCCGTAATCTCAGCTGATCTTTTGGGCTTGATCGAAGGGGAAGATGCTAAGTCACGTCTCTCGCTGGCGTTGAATACATTGACTGGCATGCGACTGTTTGACGATATTTTGCCCAACAAAGCTTACAATGTGCAAACAGCGGAACTGGTGAATTATGCCAATAAACCTGTGGAGCGCGGGCTCGGCTGGTCCGCTTTGGATATTGCGCGACTGGTCGGAACGTTGGCGCAGATCATGCAGCATTATCCAGAGCTTGCCTCACAGGTGAATGCGGTCTTAGATTATTGGGATCTGTCTCAGATGGTTGAAGACGGCCAGCTGATTGGCGGTAACCTGTCAGATGGCGTATTGCGTCGCGATCAAGAAGGCCGCGTGGGCTACGGACAGTATGCGGCCAAGGCGATGATGCTTTTCGGATATGATATGTATCGCGCCTATGATGCGGAAGAACACTTAATGATCAAAGATGTCTTGGGGCAGCCGATCCCCGTAGATGATCGACTTCATCGTAACGTGACGCCCGCTTTTGTCGTGAGCGAACCCTACGTGTTTGATGGGTTGGAATTTGGGTTTGACGCACGTTCGCACCGTTTTGCGACTGCGATCTATAAAGCACAAGAGGCGCGTTATACGGAGACTGGGGTTTTGACGGCTGTCAGTGAATCTCATCTCGATGAGGCTCCCTATTTTGTCTATTCTTCTGTCTGGGGTGGTGGTGCGCCTTGGGCCGTGATGACCTTTCAAGGTGAGCGATTGGATAGCAAACGCACCGTAACAACAAAGACAGCTTTTGCATGGTATGCGCTGTTCGGAACAGAGTATGCGAAAGAATTGGTGACGGCGCTTGCGCCATTGGGAGACCCTGAACAAGGCTGGCCAGAAGGTCTCTATGAAGTCGATGGATCGACCAATGAATCTGTGACGACAAATACAAATGCTGTCGTCCTTGCGGCGTTGGCTTTCCGTGCGTATGGGCCGTTGATGCGGAGTGAACCGTGAAACAGATAGTAACACTCTCTCTGTTCGCCCTATTTTCACAGATCCAACCCTTAGTCGCAGAAACATGCGTGGGACCCGCATTGGATCGGGCTTTTCCAGGCGCCGTCGCGGTTGAAACTCGGCACGTTGATGTGCCATCCCCCAATTTTCCTGGCCTTTGGCAGGAAGGCTTCATCCTTGGGTATTTCTATCAAATATTTGCCAACAATGAGGCGGTATTGGCAGAAGCAAAGTCTAAACCAGATTGGTCTATCTCTATCAAATGTATGGATGAGGCATGTCATCGGGGTGTTGTAGGGCGTCCAGATCAAGGCACGGCCAACATCGTGGACCTCCTTGCATCATGTTTGCGCGACCCAAATTTGTCGACGGAAGCCGTTGAACAAAAACTATCCCTCTCTGAACAGGCAAAAAGCAACGAGGGGCAAACCCATGCGTTGACACAGCCCATTTTGGCCTCAGGTGCAGATGTTAATTCCGAGGCCATTGAGCAGAAAGCGCGGGAAAATGATTCAGCGATAGCCCAAGTTGAGGAAACAGAAAATGTGGCTGCCGCTGCATGTGGTCTTGCTGCAATCCCTGAGGGAACACCTGGCTTTACGGTGCAACGACTATTGGTTCTTGCCGGAGCAGACCCAGGTCCAATTGATGGAGTTCCCGGGCGCATGACTCGCACTGCCATCAGTGAGGTCTTAAATGAAGTCCAAGGCGACTTAGATTTGCCCAAAGTGGTTTTTGAATTAGATGCTCTTTTGTGCAGATGAGCGCCATCGTGTCATTTGCCCTATAATAAGCGCATCATGAAGTGGTCTGGCAAACTGGACGGAGCTAAGATTTGACCTAGCCGAGCTTGAACCATTCGCGAAACGGCAATGCATCGACCATTTTGTCGCCGCTATTTTTCCATCGTTGCGAAAACCTTAGGCAAACCCAAGAACTTCGCGAGCGAACACGCGCCATTCTGTTTATGTCGGGGATACAGGGTTGGACTTGGTGATGTCATAGATCAGGGGCTGGATGGATGCGGAGCCGGCGGCGATGAAGGTGCTCTTTTTTCCAGAGGTGGCTGCATACGACACTGACACATTGGCGGCTTCGCAAAGCGCGATGCCGCCCGCGACATCCCAATATCCTACGTTTCCTTCGGCATAGCCTGCCAATTCACCAGAGGCCACGAGAGCAAGGGACGTCGCACAAGAACCAAGCGTTAGACTGCTTAAGCCATGTGAGCGCAGTTGCGCCTCAATCAACTCTCTTCGGTTTGGAGGCCAGTGTTCATTGTAGCCAATTCCAAAGACTTTCGATGCACCGCAAGCAGCGCCCCGACGTCGCCCTAAATCTTGTAAACCAAACGCCTGACCACCAAGAAGACAACGGTTCAACATAGGGATCGAGACCAACCCAAAGATTGGGTGACCGTTTTCAATATAGGCAATGGAGATTGCCCAAAGTGGCAGGCCTGACAAGAAGTTGCTGGTTCCATCAATCGGATCAACAAGCCAATAGGACTGCCCTTCTTGGCCACCCAATTCTTCACCGACAACAAAATCATTGGGGAAACTCTTGGCAATTTCCAATCTTATGCAGCGTTCAACGGCACGGTCTGCGTCGGTGACAAAATCAGTCGGTGATTTCTGTTCGAGGATCAATACGTCCCGGCGCGCAAAGAAGTCGCGCGCGACGATCTCTGCCTGTGCGGCGATTTCGACCAAGGTATCAAAGCGCTTCTGGTGTTCTTGCAGTGGCGTCGAAAGATCCGCAAGCAGCATCATGTATGGTCCAATCGAAAGCCGTTTTGACGCAGCCATGCCAAAAGGAATTCAGGTTCATCCGTTTGGATGATGCTGGCACCATGGGCGATCCAGAACGCATAGACACTGTCGGGGGCAATCCGCGCAAGTTGGCAATTTCGTCCACCATTCCATTGCGTTCCCGGTATCGCGGGGTCGACATAGAGTGTGTTGATGAACTGTCTTACATTGTGCGCCTCGGCAATGCGGCGGGCCTCGATTGAAAACAGAGGGCCACCGTCCGGCGTGATGCCTAACCGATCCAAGGCGACAAAGCCTTTGGGCCCACGGGGCAGTTCAACCACACATTCGACGCAAGAAATCGGCAGATCTTCGCAGACCGTTTGCAGCGTCTCAATTCCGTCGATCTGATCTATCAGGATGGGGATGAAATCTACTGGATGTGTCAAACCCGCGAGAATATCGCCCACTTTACCAATCTGTGCAGCGCCCCGCGCATTGGTTTTGACGGTGACTTGCTCGATTACGCCCGCGTTATGCGCAATCTTGGCGATATCGGGAATGGCTTCGATACCCGTTTTGCATTCAACGTTGATCATCATCTGGGGCCCAAGGGTCAAAAATGCCTCCTCCAAGGTGGGTACGTGAGTTTCGAACGGCTCACCTGTGCCGGGATGGATCAAGCTAAGTGTCCGCAGATCGGCATAGGTGTGATTCGCGACCGCACCGCGCCCAGTTGTCGTTCTGTTCAGCGTGTCATCATGTATGACCACAGCCGTTCCGTCCGCTGTGAAGTGGACATCGACCTCGACCATGTCGCAGCCCAAGCGGCGTGCGCGTTCGATCGCAGGCAGGGAATTCTCCGCTTCGATGACATGATTGTCTTTGATGAAGGCGCCTCGATGGGCCGTGACAAAAATTTCGCCACGAAATCCTGCGAGATCGCGAAACCGAGTAGACGTAGATACCATTGTTTAACCCTTAACGGCTTGAGGATTTGCCAAGACCATAACGGTCGGCAATCGAAATGATGAAATATGAAAAGACCATAATCAGTGTCATGTAGACGAGATTGATGGCGGCCTGCTCTGGGTTTGCTGAGCGCGCGCCCTCGAACAGGGCGATAGATAGCGGCTTATTGTTCACATTGAACAGAAAGGCGGACATCGTATATTCGCTGAGGATCGTATTGATGTTCAGACCTGCAATCAAAACGATGACAGGGGCGATTGCGGGCAATGTGACCCGCATAAACCGATAGAGCGGCGGTGCGCCAAGTGCTTGTGCGGCCTCCAGCTGAAACGGATCCAACGCATAAAACGCCGCACGCAAAAAGCGGATCATCAATGGAATTACGACGATCGCGTAGCCGATGGGCAATATCCAATAGCTGCCCAAAAGGGTTTGGTTGCCGACAAGAAGGTTTGGCGTCGCAAAGGTGACGATCAGCCCGATTGCGATAAAGGGCGCCGGCAATGTCCAAGGCAGCATGAACGTCAGATCCAGCACCGTTGTCAATTTGTTGCGGTGGCGGTTGGCGAGGATGACAACAAACAGGCTAACGAGCAATGCCATAGCAACCGCGGTTACCCCCATGAACAAACTGTTTTTCAAAGGCGTGAACGCTTCGCCCCCGGACAAGACTGCTGCATAATTTCTCAATGACAGGCTAGTGGGGATCACTTCAGACATGATCGATTTTGCTGGCGCGAAAGAGAACAAGAGTACGAGAGCGACGGGCAAAAGTTGCAACACCGCGATCAGATAGGCAAAGCCATGGGCGAGTATGTTCGTGACAGGATTGCTCAGTTTGATCCGCTGGATCGCGACAGGTGTTTTTGCCCCTCCACTATAGCTGCCGCGTTTTTCAATGCGTTGCAGTAAAAGGACACACAAAATAACCGCAACGCCCAAAAGGACAGACAGCATCGCTGCCATGTCCGGCCGGCGCAGACTATTCAACGTCAGGATAAGCTCGGCAATCATGTCAAACCGTTGGCCGCCCACGACTGCGGGAATTGCAAAAGACCCCAACGATTCATAAGTTACGAGAAGCGATGCCGCGAAGATCGTGGGCAACAACAATGGCAGGACAACACTTCTGAAAGCCCGCAGGTTGCTGGCTCCAAGGCTTCGTGCAGCCTCGATCACCGAATAATCCACGCGCCGGATCGCTGCGCGCAAGAAAAGGTAGTGAAAGCTGGTCAATAGAAACGTGTGGGCGACAACAATTGCAAAGATGCCACTGAACCAATCATTGGGCAGCGCGGGAAAGATGGCCTGAATTGCGCGGGTCACGACACCAGTTTGACCATAGGTGAAATTATATCCCGCCGCAGCCACGACAGAGCCAAAAATGAGCGGCATCGCATAGGCAAATTTGAGGAACCTCCGCCCTTTTATGTCCAAGTATTCCAATGCGGCGACTTCAAAAATCCCAATAATGTTGACGGTTACAACGCTCAGAGCGCTGACGATCAACGTATTGCGAATGGCACTACGGACCCTGCCAGAGGCGGCCAATTCCTGCGCCGCGCTGAAATCAAGCCTGCTGCCATCGACAAAGGCTTGTGTCAGGACCGAATAGATCGGCGCGACGATAAAGCTCACCGCGACCCAGAGGATCAGGGCGATCCCGATGTAATAAAGACCCTTTTGAAACCGCAGACCTGTCATTGTACAAGCACTCCTTTTTCAAAGCAGAGGATTTTTTTACGGTCGATATTCAGCCTCACCTCTTGACCGAGCGCGAGGCCATGGAGGGCATCAGAGCCAACGGCCGAGAAGTGCAGCAGTTCATCTTGAAACCGAACTTCGATGGCGCTGATCGGCCCAAGGAAATCGATGTCTGTGATCGTGGCGGCGTGCTCTCCATCTTTGGCCAGAGCGATCTCTTCGGGGCGGATATAAGCGAGTGTTGCAGCATCAATCCCTAGGGCCGCTTTCGTTTTGATTTCCAATTTGTTCGACGCGCCGATGAACTCACAGACAAATGGCGTGGCCGGTTTTGAATAGAGGTCTCTGGATGTCCCAATCTGATCGGCAACGCCTTTGTTGAACACCAACAAACGGTCGGACATGGATAGGGCTTCTTCTTGATCGTGGGTGACGAAGACGGCCGTAAAACCCAGTTCTCTTTGCAGACGTTTTATCTCTTTGCGCATATCGTCGCGCACACGCGCGTCGAGGTTTGACAGCGGTTCGTCAAACAAAAGCACTTGAGGGCCCATGACCAAAGACCGTGCGATGGCGACACGTTGCTGTTGCCCGCCCGAAAGCGCTTCTGGCTTTTTGTCAGCGTGCTCTAAAATATCGGTTGCCTCAAGCATGCGATCAACACTGGTCTTAATCTCGGCACCTTTCTTCTTGGCGACCTTCAAGCCGAATGACACATTTTCCCGCACGCTCATGTGCGCAAACAGGGCGTAATTCTGAAACACGATGCCCACGTTGCGTTGCTCTGCGGGTTGGCGGGTGACGTCCGCGCCATCCAGTAAAATCTGTCCCGATGTGACAGGCACAAACCCTGCGATTGCGCGTAGAACGGTCGTCTTACCACAGCCCGATGGACCGAGCAGGGTAAAGAATTCCCCGCGTGCGATATCGACATTCAGATCGGGCACGACCTCGGTTTGTCCGTAACAGATATTTAGGTTTCGGATGGAAATCATGAGACACCCCGTTTCATGTGAGAAAAAGGCCGACCGCACCGGAAAAATGATGCGATCGGCCAAAGACAGCGAGCAGTGTTGCTACTTTATATCAAGTTCAATGCGTTGCATCCAACCGTCGATTTTTGGTGCGACGTCATCCCAATCGATATCTTGGGGTGAGACAAGAGTTGCGTTCGCTTGTACTTCCATGGGTGAGCCTGCAACGGCCTCTGGATGAACCGGAACCTGCCCGAATTCTTGAGCGTAGGCGATCATGAATTCCGGTGAGCCGAACCAGTCAACAAAGGCCTTGGCCGCGTCCAGTTGGTCTGTGCCATCCATGATCGCAATCCCTTCCGAGATAAAGGGCGTGCCGCCTTCTGTATCCACGATCGTCGCAGTGTAGCCGACATCTGCCGCTTGACGGCCAACGCCACCAAACCAATTGAGGTCAATCACAGCGTCGCCATTGACGAAAGCAGCCGTTTTGGCGTCACCGCTTTCTACAACAATCGCGTTGTCATACAGATCCTGCATGAACGTCCAGCCCTCGTCAGAGATATCGCCGTTCTCATCGGCAAAGCGGACGAGGATTCCGACCAGATAGGATTTCGTCGTCTGCCACGCAGAAGACCCGATGACGTATTTTCCAGAATATTCAGGTTTGGTCAGATCGAGCCAACTTGTGGGGGCGTCTGCTGCGTCCATCGCGTCTGCGTTGTAGGCGATGACAATCGGTGTCTGCCAAAACTTGTAGACCATCTTATCCGCATCATCGCGGTAGACTGCGGGCAGGCCCTTTGCCCACGCGGGTTCATAGGCCTGGAACATACTTTCAGTCTTAAGCGACGCCATGGCGGCATCAATCAGACCAAAAACGACATCGGCTTGCGGGTTGGCTTTTTCCGCTAAAATGCGGTCAAACAATTCTCCCCCGCCTGCGGATAGAATTTCGATCTCATGGCCCGCGGCGGCGGCTTGCTCTGTGATCCATATCCCCCGTTCTTCGCCTTGTGGCGTGTAAACAGTGATTGGTTCAGCGAATGCAGCTGTTGTTGCACTCAACGCCGCCAGAGCGGTGAACGCGAGTACCCTGAATTTGGTATTCATCATTGATGGTTTCCTCCGATTTGTTTATCCAGCGTGACAAAGCGTCGATCGCTTGCATGGCATCGTTTTCTTGTTACGCTTATTAAATTACACCGTGTAATGTAATGCAATTATGACATATTTGACGAAACAGAAGACAGAGCTGTAAGAGATTGATGCTAAAAGATAATATTTTGTCCTTAAATCAACGCAGACTGGTCGAGTTGGTGTTCCGCAACGAAGGAATGGCCAGAATCGATCTGGTGCGCTCTACACAGATGACAGGAGCAAGCGTCACGCGGCTGACGGCGGATCTTGAGGATTTTGGCCTGTTTGAAGAGGCGGTCAAAAAATCGGGTGCGCGCGGTCAGCCTAAAAAAATGCTTTCCATCCGACGCAATGCTTTTCGGTCGGTGGGTGTCTATCTATATCTTGATCGGATGGTTGCCGTGATCATCGATTTTTCCGGACAGGTCTTGGCTGAAACGTCTCGCCTGACCGAAGACAAAACTGCACAGGAGGCAATGCGCCTTGCTGTCGATATGGCGAACGAGCTGATCGCATCAACCAAAACTGAAGCGGCGAATTTTATTGGTATTGGACTTTCGCTTCCCGGCAATTTTGGCACTCACGGTCAGTCATTGAAGGCCCATGAGACATTCAAAGAATTAGAGGGCTATCCGTCTCAAAACGGCATTTCGGAATATGAGGGCGCGCAAATCCATATCGAAAATGACGGAACCGCTGCTGCTTTGGGTGAATATTTGTTCGGTAGCCGCGAGCTTCGTGACCCACTTTTCCTCGTGCATATCGGATACGGATTGGGAGGTGGTGCAGTGTTGGACGGGCGCCCCTACCGGGGACACAACGGCAACGCCTGCTTGCCTGGGGCCCTTTTCCCCTATGGCGGGCCCAGACCAACGCTCCAAGATTTTCAGGACGAAATGAATAAGGTCGGAATTACACTGGGCGATATCAAAGAGCTCTCGACACAAGACCTCCGTCAAAAAGATCCTGTTGTGGCTTGGATCGCACGAGCATCCGACCAAATGCGTTTCGCGGTTCAGGTGATTAGTGGCATGTTTGACCCTAAGATTATTGTATTGGGCGGCGCATTGCCGGCTGTAATCACGGCCGAGCTTGTGGCCAAAATCAATTGCACCCCTTTGCTGCCACCGTCCCGCGGCCTTGAATCCGCACACGTGGTGGCAACGCGCTTGGGTGAGTTGAATGGTCCAATCGGTGCGGCGAGCATACCGTTTTTTAGAGCATTTTTCCCCGGGGCTTCGTAAGTTTCGTCCTTGGCAAACAACAGGACGAAACTTCATTTTGAACACTTCATCTTTGCCTAAAGACTAAAGTGTTGAGCCCACCTATTGAGCCCACCGCCCAAACCGGACCTTGAACCATCTTGCCGCGTATGGCCGGTTGGAGGTCGCGTTCCAATTTTGTATATGTCCGAAACTTCTCATATTTCAACTGAGGTCGCAGACCTTAGATCAGCAGATCGTCCTCGAAGGGGAAACGCGATAGCAGCTCAATGCCTGTGTCTGTCACAAGAACCTGCTGCTCTAACTTCACACCCTCAGCGCCACCTTTGAGGCCGATGTAGCTTTCAACGCAGAGCGTCATACCTGCTACAATCTCTCCGTCGTACCCTGCGTCCGGAAAGTCGCCTTTGTGGTATAGGTAAGGGTATTCACCCGTCATGCCGCATCCATGCGCGGAAAGGTAATAACGGTTGTCATAATATTTCTCAGGAATATCCCAAGCGCGATCTGCGTAATCGCGAAAGCTCATGCCCGCATGCAAAATGCCCATATTGCTGAGAACTTGCTCGTGGGCGACTTTATATAGATCACGCTGCGCCTCGCTTGGCTTGTTTGGACCCGAATGGAATGTACGTGAAAAGTCAGAATAGTACCCGTGACAGCCAACAACATCTGTATCCAGCGCGATGAGTTCGCTTTCACCAATCACACTGCTGGATGTTTCTTGGAACCAAGGATTCGAGCGCTGCCCTGCATTCAACAACCGTGTTTCGCAATAATCAGCATTCTGCGCGATCACCGATTGATGCAACACCGACCATAGTTCATTTTCGGTCATGCCGGGGCGGATTGAGGCGCGCAATTTTTCAACGCCGTTTTCAGTGGCACGCAATGAGGCGTTGATACATTTCATTTCTTCGCTTGATTTGACGGCGCGAGCCATTTCGACCGGTTGCTGCGCGTCAACGATGTTCAATCCGCAGTCTTTCAACGCGATGGCCGTGCCCGCGTTCAATCGCTCAAGACCGACAGTGGCGCCAGTGCCAACCAGCTCTGTGATCAGGTCCGTCATCTCAACGGCCCAAGTTTTTTCGCGGTTGGCGATGTCAGGCCCCGCTGCCACAAAACTTGCGGTTTTGGATGGGCGTACTTCGTCAATGGTCTCGTAGCCTTCGCCAAGGTGCAGGCACCCCGTGAATTCGAACAGGATCGACTTATTCGCCGTCAGCAGCAAATAGCGGGACGGCGCGTTGCGCTGGCAAAACACCTGCATGTTGCGCGCGCCTGTTGCGTATCGAATGTTGATCGGATCTGACAAGATCACCGCATCCACACCGTACCTGACCATTTCTTGGCGGACACGGTTCAACCGGTAAAGACGCACTGCCTTTAGATCGATGCCTTCACTTTCCGGCGCGCGGTCCAAAAGGGCGATGCCTGTTAAATCACTGCGTTCTGCGTGCCAATCGAAATTTGCCATGGGGTCGTCTCCTGTTTTATGGATAACTGATGGCATGAGGTATTTGTGTAAAGGGTTGAAATTTTCGGCCTTTGCCATAACCATAAGGAATGAAAAACCTTAGAACCCAACTGCCGCCACTGGACACATTGATCTTTTTCGAAGCTGTGATACGCAATGGCGGATTCACGGCGGCCTCGGCTGAGCTTTATGTCTCGCAAGCAGCCGTGAGCAAACGAATCCGTCAACTTGAAGACTGGTTGGCGACCGACCTGTTTGAGCGCGGCACTCGCAGCTTGACGCCCACACCAGCAGGGAAGGCATTGGCAGAACCTGTGGCTATGGCGCTGGATTACTTGCGCACCTCACTTGAAGGCATCAAATCGCCCCCGCGCGCCTCGGTGCGGATCGCGGCCAACAACGCGGTGTCGATGTTTTGGCTGTTTCCTAGATTGAAAGCTTTCACTCTCAGCCAAGGGTCATGCCCAGTTGAGACGATTGTCACGAATGATCCCACTGACTTGCTGTCGCCTGATAATGATCTTGCGATTGTTTACGCTGACGCGCCCCCGACCGGTTGGGTGGGGCAAAAGTTGATGGACGAAGAACTTGCCCCAATGTCTTCGCCCCGTGGCGTGCAAAAATATCGTCAAGACCCGCAGTCGATGCCACTGCTTGAATATGAACGATATGCACCTGATTGGATCAATTGGGATGTTTGGGCAAAACGGCATAGTACATCGGCGCTGCTGGAGCTTCCAAAGGTGGTTTGCCAAACCTATGGTCAATCTATTGGCCGCGCGATTGCGGGAGAGGGGATTGCTCTGGTGAGCTGTACCTTACTGCGCAATGAATTGGCGTCCAACGCTCTGCAACGGCTTGATGAGGGGGCATTCCAAACCCGTAAAGGATATTTCTTGGTCCAAAATTCAAGCTGCATTGAGCGAAACGATGTGGAAGAATTGGCTGGCTTCCTTTTGGGCGCAGACTAATTTCAAGCCTCAATTGCAATTTAAATTCTACACCGCGACCTCATTAAGAATGGGAGCCGCACCTCTTCCAGAACGGATTTATCCCATTAGCGGACGTCCGATGTCTGTCTAAATGCCGCGGTACGGCTATCGTTTCAACTCCGTTCCACTAGATCGATCAAACGCAAATACCGTTGGTCCGATTTCAGGCACGGTTCTCGGGACATTGCTTTGCAATGCCCTGCGGGGTGACAATCAAACCCAAAAAGCGGTTGAAGCGGGACAAACCTGAACCGTTGGTGGTGCCAGCGAGGCCGAATGAGACGTGGTCGATGGACTTCATGGCGGATCAACTCGCGGATGGTCGGTCGATCTGAACACTGAACGTGCTCGATGACTTCAATCGGGAAGGTTTGTGTATTGATGTCGATTTTTCACTGCCCGTCGAACGCGCTCGACCATTGTCCTCGGACCGGTAGCGGACAAGGTCTCGCTGCGCAGTCTGAACTAAATCATCGAATGGCGCGGCAAACTGCAGGACATGGTCGCGCGGCAGTACGTGTGTCAATCAGGAGGATGATGGTGTTTGAAATCGAGCCATGAGCAAGGCGCATAGCGTCTATGGTTAGGAACTTCCGCATTGGGACCACATGTATCGAGAGTGGCAATGATGCCGCGCAAAAGAAAGTGGAGACCATGAATACGCTTACATTATCCCTGTCGACAAAGCAGGTTCCAACCCAAGCTGAAATAGATAGCTACATCGCGCAGGCGCACAAAATGCGCGCTGACTACATTGCAAAAGCCTTGGCATCTGGCGCGTCTTTGTTGCGCAGTTTGTTTTCCAACAAGTCTGCGACTGCAAAAATGGCTGTCAAATCTTACCCCGTGAATTCGTAGGAGAGAAAATATGACTATGCAAAATATCTTACACAGGCATCCGCTGCACGATTTTGTGGGTGCGATTGATCACATAAGGTCACATATGGCAGTGAAACGGCAAACCAGAGCGGTCTATGCTAAAACCCATAGTGAATTATCTGCGATGTCGACACGCGACTTGACTGATATTGGCATCGATCGGGCTGATATCCCAAAAATCGCAGCCGAAGCAGCCTCAATGACGTAATACTAGATCAAGCCGGATATCGTCATAACTTCTGTGTCAGCGACCTTGTTGCGCTGGCGATGACGGCCTCTTCATTGGTCGCAATGACCAATATGTCTACGCTGGACGCCTCAGAAGCAATGCGGCTTGCGCCCAGCTCATTTGCCGCCAGATCAAGATCAACGCCCAGCCACTCAAGGCGTTCGCAAATCATACGCCGCACCCGTGCAGAATTTTCGCCAATTCCAGCTGTAAATACGATCGCGTCGACGCCGCCCATATCCGTTGCAAGGGCGGCGAGTTCGCGCGCGGCACGATAGCAAAACAGCTCTATTGCCTCTTTCGCACAGGCATCATCACTGGCCTCCAAAACAACCATGTCATTGCTGACGCCAGACACCCCAAACAAACCCGACTGTTCGTAGAGCAATGTTTCTATTTCCTGTGCGGTCAGGCCTTTGTGTTGCATCAAGAACAGTACAACACCAGGATCAAGTGTGCCGCAACGGCGCCCCATCATCAGCCCGTCAAGTGCCGTGAACCCCATGCTGGTCGCGACACTGCGCAGGTTTTTCATGGCGCACATGCTCGCACCATTGCCTAAGTGGGCCACAATGACGCGGCCCGTTGCCATATGGCCAAGATATTGGGGAAGGATGCTGGCGATATATTCATAGGAAAGTCCGTGGAAGCCATAGCGCAGGATACCCTCGTCGGTCAGCTTGCGGGGCAGGGCGAAAATCTGCCCAAGCCTGTTTTGTGTGCGGTGAAAACTGGTGTCAAAGCAAGCGACTTGCGCAAGGTCAGGGGCCGTGGCTGCGACACATCTGATTGCCGCAAGGTTATGCGGTTGGTGCATGGGCGCGAGCGGGACAAGGGCTTCAAGATCCGCCAGCAGCGCTTGTGTTACCCGCGCAGGTCCGTCACGATGAGGCCCCCCATGCACGACCCGATGTCCAGCGGCTGTGATGGTGATACCCTCACTGTGGGCCTTTATCCAATCCAACAGAATTGGGACAAGGTCATTCAACCCTATCGATTTTTCGAGCTGCGGGAAGTCATCTTGTGGCAGCGCTCGGCCTGCACCATTTTTGACAGTGAAGACGGGGGCTGACCCAATGCCTGCGATTTTGCCGCGTAATATGGCAACGGGTGGGCCTACCGCGTCTGGATAAATAGCGAATTTAAGACTGGAAGACCCAGCGTTTATCACAAGGATTGCATCGGTCATGACAGTGTTAAAACCTCAAGGTTGATGAAAAGTTGCGCCAATGCGCAAGAGGCCAGTCTTGATGTCGCGCTGTCGGCTCGGCTGGTCAGGATGATCGGTACGCGCGCCCCTAAAACAATGCCTGCCGCATCGGCACCAGCCAAATAAATCAACTGTTTGGCCATCATGTTTGCGGCCTCAAGATCGGGCGCAACAAGAATATCGGCAATGCCAGCGACGTCCGAGACGATGCCCTTTGCGGCAACAGCTGCCGGTGAGATGGCATTGTCAAAGGCCAGAGGCCCGTCCAGCAGCCCGCCAGTGATTTGACCTCGATCAGCCATCTTGCACAAAGCTGCAGCATCAAGCGTTGAAGCCATCCGAGGATTCACCGTCTCAACGGCGGACAGGATTGCCACCTTCGGTTGGTCGATTTTAAGGGCGCGCGCGAGGTCGATCGCATTTTGAACAATGTCCCGCTTGGTCGCAAGATCAGGCGATATGTTGATCGCTGCATCTGTGATCATCAGGGGCTTAGGGTAGGTCGGCACATCCAACACGTAGACATGGCTCATCCGTCGCTCAGTCCGCAGGCCAAGGGCGGAATCGACAACGGCTTGCATCAACTCGTCGGTGTGCAACGCCCCTTTCATCAGGGCATCGACTTTTCCAGCCCGCACAAGCGCAACTGCGGCCTCGGCTGCGGCGTGACTATGAGGGGCGTCGATCACCTCAAACGCATCAAAGTCGCACCCAGCTTCTTTTGCTGCCGCTTCAATTTTTATCCGCGGCCCTACGAGAACCGGTATGATGATACCTTGGCGTGCCGCGTCCAGCGCACCGCTCAAAGATAACGCATCACAGGGATGCACAACGGCGGTCCGAACAGGCTCTAGGCCTGTGGTCGTTGCGATCAGCCGCGCATATTGAGCGCCTTGGACATGTAAGTGGACCTCGGGCAAGATAACACGCGGACGACGCACTTTTTCGCGCGGCGCAATGACCCGTGCGACACCTTCGATGACCATCTTCCCATGTTGGTTCAGGCAGGTGCAGGCAAGCAGCAAGCGACCCTTTTCAAGTTTTTCAGTGACCTCGATGCGCACAGTTACGGTATCGCCCAAGCCCACCGGTGCCTCGAATTTGAGACTTTGATCCAGAAAAATCGTACCAGGGCCGGGCAACTCAGTGCCCAATACGGCCGATATCAGCGCGCCGCCCCACATGCCGTGGGCAATCACGCCGTGGAACATGTCTGATTTAGCATATTCAGCATCGACATGCGCGGGATTCACATCGCCAGACATGACGGCGAACAGTTCTATATCCTGCGGCTTCAATGTTCGGGTCAGTTCGGCGCTGTCGCCGACTGCGATTTCGTCATAGGTCTTGTTTTCAATGTATTGCAGTGTTGTGGTAGGGGGCGTTTTAGGCGCGGACATGGAGGCCTCCGTCAACATAAGTTACATCACCAGAAACGCTGCTCATGCAATCACTTGCCAGCATGACCGCGACATTTCCCACGTCCTCGATTGTCACAAGGGTTTGATCAGGTGAGCGACGTCGCGCGGCATCGATCAGTTCATCAAAATGCGCGATGCCAGAACCAGCGCGTGTTTCAAGCGGCCCCGGAGATATCGCATTCACACGGATCTTTTTCGGGCCAAGTTCAACCGCAAGCGCGCGCATGGTGCCCTCAAGGGCGGCTTTGACTGGGCCCATTATGTTGTAATGATCAACAACTTTTTCCCCGCCATAATAGGTCATCGTCAGAATCGCCCCGCCCGTTGCCATCAATGGTTCCGCCAGCCGTACCATACGGATCAACGAGTGGACCGATATGTCCATGGCTTGCGCGAACCCCGCGCGGCTGCAATCAACAACCCGGCCGTGAAGGTCACCTTTTGGGCAAAAAGCGATGGAATGAACCACAACGTCGAGATGTCCAAACCTGTCTTTGATCGCCCCAAAGACCGCGTCCATCTGGCCGTCGATTTCAACATCAAGGGGCAGCAGCATCTTTGCCCCCACAGCATCGGCAACGGGTTGGACAAAAGGCTTGGCGGTTTCATTCACATAGGTCATCACAACTTGTGCCCCTGCATCAGCGAAGGCCTGCGCGCATCCTGCAGCGATCGAATGGGCATTCGCAACTCCAACGACCAACGCGATCTTTCCGTCTAGCGGTCTCATTTCTGCATCACATACGTACCGGGGGCATCGCATCGGGCTTTGTAAATACCGGAATGCTTGCCCATTGTCGGTGGCACCACAGGTTCGCTGGATCGCACGGACAGCCAGCTGACAAAATCTTTCCACCATGTGCCGTCCTCAGGTGCAATCGCAGCACGCCATTCATCTGGATCACGGTAAGGTGCCGTCGCTTTTGTCTCAGCTATCCGGAAATGGCGACCCTTGTGACCGGGTTCAGACACGATCCCTGCGTTGTGCCCGCCACTGGTCAGAACAAACGTCACATCAGTATCTGAAAACAGATGCAACTTGTAGACTGACGTCCAAGGCGCGACATGGTCGTCTTCGGTGCCAACCGCAAAGATTGGCGCGCGGATATCAGACACAGCGATAGCCTTGTCGCCGACACGGTATCGTCCCTCAGCCAAATCGTTCTTTAAGATCAACTTGCGTAAATATTCCGAGTGCATCCGTTCTGGCATGCGCGTGCCGTCGGCGTTCCATGCCATCAGGTCAAAGCCTTCGCCGCGGTCCCCCATAAGATAGTCACGGATCGCAGGCCCCCAGATCAAATCACGGGCACGTAGCATGGCGAAGGCACCTGCCATCTGATCAGACGATAAATATCCTTTTTCGGCCATCATATCTTCGATCAACGTGACTTCGCTGTCGTTGATGAACAGCCGCAATTGCCCTGCCTCAGTAAAATCAACCTGTGCCGCAAGGAATGAGGTCGTGGCCAGTCGGTCGTCCCCATCGCGCCCCATAGTTGCCGCCGCGAGTGAAAGCAGCGTGCCACCCAGACAATAGCCGACAGCGTGCAGCTTTGGTGCATGCGTGATCGCAAGTGCTGCGTCTATGGCATCCATCACGCCAAGTTTGCGGTAATCTTCCATGCTTAGATTACGATCCTCTGCGCTCGGATTTTTCCACGAGACCATGAAGACGGTAAAGCCTTGTGACACCAGAAAACGGACAAGAGAATTGTGTGAGGATAGGTCAAGGATGTAGTACTTCATGATCCATGCTGGCACGATCAAGATAGGTTCAGGCCGCACCGTTCCGGTTTCGGGGCTGTACTGGATCAGTTCGATCAAATCGTTGCGGTACACGACCTTGCCAGAGGCAGTCGCAAGATTGATACCTACCTCAAAAGGTTGTGGACCACTTGGCTGAGGGTTTCCGGTCTTGCGCGCGATATCTTCGGATAAATGTTTGACGCCGCGCACTAAATTTTGCCCCTTTTGGGCAACAGTCGCAGAAATCACATCGGCGTTGGTCGTCGCGAAATTTGAGGGCGAAGCAGCATCAACCATCATTCCCGTGACAAAGGCCATCAGGTTCTCATGAGGGGGCGTTACGCCGTGGACGTCCGTCGTTGCATGTTGCCACCACTGCCAAGATTGTTGATGGGCTTGTGCCCAAACGTTGAACGGGTATTTTTGCCAATGTTCACTCGCAAACCGACGATCCGCTGTCAGATCAGGCTTGTTCTCGTTAAAGCTTGCCGTCCCTAATGCTGACGCGTTGCGAAACGCTTGTTCCATCAAATGCAATTGTTTGCCCGGCGAAACTGCCAAGTGAGTTGCCCAGTCCATCCATGCCTCAACGAGTACTGACGGCGACAGTCCAGACGTCGCCTTGGCGACATGCTCATGGGCCAAGTGGTCGAGCTTTTCATAAAGCGTTTGTGGTGCAGACGTCTGTGTCGTGGAATTCGGCGCGCTTTGCGGATCAGATTTCGATGTCTTTTTATCGTCCAACATGATGTCTCCTTCGCTGGCAGGCACAAGTATGCCTGCCTTTAAGGAGAAACTAATCCCTCCGCTGCGACGCTGCATTGATGTAGGTCAGTCTGGCGTCAATTCTGAAGCATGTGATTTCGAGTGATAGCGAGGTGTAGAGATTATCATCTGGCTTTGCCGGTTGAGGCCGCGCCGGTGTTGAGTTCGATGATCTCAGCCGTTATTGCGTCTTGTCTAACGCGGCGCAATTTGGCTTGAAATTCGTCCATCTCGCGTGCAATTTGATTACCTGCTGAGGTCATCGCTTCCATCCGCGCCTCGTTCTCAGCGGCAAAGGCATGCAGCGCGGCCTTGCACACCTGAGCGTTAAAATAGTCTTGGCCCAGCGTTGTGAGTAGAGGCGCGGCAGGCAGTTGCACCAAGGGGCGCTCTTGCGATTTCAGCTCAAGATCTGGCAGATCAACGGGGAATAAGCGCTGCCTAACAAGACTGGGTCGACCCGATTTCCATCCTGTAAAAATCACATCAAGGCGCGCGAAATGACCTTGCCCCAAAGCGCGAAAAATCGAGGTTGTGATCTTATCTGCAAGCTTGGGAATGTTGGGGGTGTGGGAGGGTAAAGGTTCCGCCCAATGCGGCGTGATACCGCGCGCAGTGGCGATGGACAACCCGCGCGTTCCGATCAAAAACAGGGTTTCGGGGGCATCAATCGCGCTAAAACTGTCGAGCACACGTTCGCTGAAAGCGCCTGCAAAACCTTGCTCGGCGCAAAACACCAAAAGCCCCAATTTGCCATGATCCTTATCTGCGGTGGGGGTCTTATTGGGTTCAACGACGCGCACCATCGCTGTGGCAATGATGTGCGCATAGCTGTCGACGCTCGATCTTGCCCTGTGTCTGAGGATGATACGGCGCACCGCGAGAGTGCTTCATCCCTTTGTCTCGCAGCCATTTGGACCCACAAGCGCTGAGCTCAGACATAAAGAGGGACAATCAGAGCGGCTTGAGCATTGGAGGCGATGACGTCAGACAAATTTGAGTTGCCATTGGTGCCTGAAACTCTGACGACGCATAGTGTCCACCTGTGCAGCAACGATTGCTTATTTGTACAGCATGAACCAAATTGATCGCTAAGTGTTTTGGCACGACTTTGTCGTGGATCTTTCTGGTCACCCAAGCGCATCAGCGCAGCATGGATCACCTCATAGCACTCTCAATCATCGGACAAAACCTTTGAGATGCGGTTGCACATAAAGCCCGCAAACGCATCGCAACCGTTCAGAAATTAGGCAACTGAGCCGTGAGGCACCAATCTGATGGTATTCGCGAGGCGATGTCTTTGACGCATTGGCCAATTGGTTTTTTCTGAACGGGCATAATAATAACAAACGATGAGAAAACAGATGACAAAAACACAATCGGGGTCCAGCCCCGTCCTTTCGGTGCGCGATCTTTCGGTCGCTTTGCCTGGAAAACATGATCGCGCCTATGCGGTGAAAGATATGAATTTCGACCTGATGGCGGGGGAAATCCTCTGTATCATCGGCGAGTCTGGTTCGGGTAAATCCGTCACGGCCAACACAATCATGGGACTCTTGCCCGACGTGATGACTATCGAGAGCGGGTCTATCGATTTCAAAGGTCGCGCTTTATTGGAAATGCCGGAACATGAGTTGCGCAAACTGCGCGGACGCGCTGTGTCGATCATCTTCCAAGATCCCTTGTCTGCCTTGAACCCGTTGATGACTGTGGGCGATCAAATCCGTGAAGTCTTGGACGCGCACAGCATTGGCACCAAAGACAGCCGTGCCCAAAAGGTGGTCGAGATGCTCACAGAAGTCGGCCTGCCCGATCCTGTGCTGATCCAGCATCAATATCCGTTTCGCCTGTCGGGCGGGCAACGCCAACGCGTGATGATCGCGATGGCGCTGGCTCTCAATCCTGATGTTTTGATCGCGGATGAGCCGACGACAGCCCTTGATGTGACAACTCAGGCGCAAATTCTGGATTTGATCGCGCGTATCCAAAAACGCAAAGGCATGAGCGTGATGTTCATTACCCATGATTTTGGCGTGGTCGCCGAGATCGCGGATCGGGTGATCGTGATGGAAAAGGGCGATCTGGTTGAACAGGGCGTTGCGAAAGATGTGCTAAGCAAGCCGCAACATCCTTACACGAAAAAGCTTTTGGCGGCGGTGCCGAAAATGCGTGAATCAGATCGTACGCGGGATGAAAAACCGCCTGTGGCGTTGGAAGTGCGCAACCTTCACAAGACCTACCGCACCCGCAGCGGCTTTCTGGGTCGGATGCGTGAGGTTAAAGCCGTCGATGACATCAGCTTTACCCTGCACCGCGGTGAGACGATTGGCATCGTGGGGGAATCTGGGTCGGGCAAATCGTCCATGGGCAAGGTCTTGATGAAGCTGATCCCTGCGGACAGTGGCGAAATCCGCTTTCAGGGCGCAAACATGTTGGCCATGGATGAGGAAAATTTTCGCCATCTCCGTCCGCGCATCCAGATGATTTTCCAAGACCCTTATGCGTCACTGAACCCGCGTTTTACCATCGGACAGGCGCTGACTGTTGGGCCGATTGCCCATAATCTTTTGACCCGCGAAGACGCCCGCAAAAAAGCCGAGGGCCTGTTGGAATTGGTGGGCCTAGGCGGCGCTGCGTTTGATCGTTACCCACATGAGTTTTCAGGCGGCCAACGCCAACGGGTCGGGATCGCGCGCGCGCTGATGTTTGATCCAGAAGTGATCGTTGCAGATGAAGCGGTGTCCGCATTGGATGTGTCCATTCAAGCGCAGGTGCTAGAACTGTTGGACCACATTCGACGCGAGCGGCGGCTTGCGATGGTTTTTATCACTCATGATTTACGCGTCGCCAGTCAGATCAGTGACGAGATTATTGTTATGCATCGTGGCAAAATGGTGGAATATGGCCCGCCAAGCCAGATTTTCCATGCTCCAGAACATGAGTACACACGCTCTTTGATTGCAGCGATTCCCGGATTTGCCTCAGCCTGACGCGACGCTATATCATGAAAACTGACGATAGGGCGGCTTTTGGCCGCCCTTAAGTTTGCCTGTAAGATGGGCTTTTCCTATAGGTTCCCGTGAGAAATGCCTCAAAAATCACCAGTAGTTGCTTTGCGCAACTATATAGTTGTGACTCACAATTAAAACATTGCGATAAAACGAATTCTCGCAAGACAATAAGGAAATTCAGAATGGACCAAGATCGCGTGCCCCAAGTTCTTAAAATGCATAAACCAGACGAGGACGCCCAAATCACGATTGCGGGCTTGCATATCGATGTGCTCGAAGGAGCTTTCAGTTGGTATATCCGATCCTTGGACTCTGTTGTGTCGCAAGATTTGGAGCGCCGGATCGCGCATTTAGATGTGGCCAAGGGCAAGGGTAAAATCACAACCATGCTGCTGGTCGATGACTATCCGGGCATCCGCCCGTCGCAGATCGCCGAAGTGCTTATGCGCGATCGCCCTGCAACCGGACGCATCATCGACCCCCTTGTTAAAGCGGGACACATTCGCCGCGAAATAAGTGCCGAAGACCAAAGGGCACACGGGCTTTTTATCACGCAAAAAGGTCACGAACTGGCCCAAGAAGTGCGCCAAATCATTCGCGACCAAGAAGAAGAATTCTTTGATTTTATCGCGCCAGAAGACCGGCAAGACTTTATGCGCATGCTCAAAAGCGCCTATCTCAATGTGAGGAAGAAGCTCAAATGACCTTAGGTAAGATTGCCCTGATTTCCGGCGCCAGCCGTGGCATCGGAGCGGCCACCGCGCAAACCTTGTTCGAGGCAGGCTGGGCGGTCTCTTTGGGAATGCGCGCGCCTGTGATGCCGGATTGGGCGCAGACCTATCCGGAACGCGTGCATCTTTTTGTTTATGATGCGGCTGACGTTGAGGCCCCTTGTCTTTGGGCGCGCACCGTCATGGCGCGGTTTGGTGCGATCGACGCGGTGATCGCCAGTGCAGGCATCATGATCCCCCAAACCCCTGTTGATATCAGCAATGACGATATGGCCAAAATGCTGGACATCAATGTCCAAGCCCCGCGTCGCCTTGCCGCCGCCTGTTGGGCCGCGCTTGGCGCATCAGGTCACGGGCGGATCATTCTGTTGGGGTCTTTGTCTGGCAAACGGGTCAAGTCAGCCCGCGCTGGATCTTACGCCGTGTCCAAATTCGCCGCCATTGGCTTGGCCCACGCCCTGCGCCATGCAGGGTTTGACCAAGGCATCCGTTGCACCGCGGTCTGCCCCGGTTTTGTGGCCACAGATATGGCGATGTCGATCACAGATCGCGATGCGCAGATGATGACACAGCCCGAAGATTTGGCCCGTGTCATACAGATGCTTATCGAGTTGCCCAATGAGGCCAGCGTCGCGGAATTTACAGTGAATTGTCAATTAGAGGAGAGCTTTTAATGCCTGGTCCCTTTGTAACGCCTGTGCATGGCGATTTGGAACTTCCTAAAAAAGTCGATGTTGTGGTCATCGGAGGCGGCATTATCGGGGCCTCAACGGCGATGGAGCTTGCTGATAAAGGCCTAAAAGTCGCGCTGTGCGAAAAAGGTGGGATCGCGCATGAACAGTCCAGCCGCAACTGGGGTTGGGTGCGCATCACCCGTCGTGATCCGCGCGAAGTCGCTTTGATGGCCGAGGCCTTGCGTATCTGGCCGACACTGGCGGAACGCACGGGTCGTGACTTGGGTTACAAACGCTCAGGGATTGCCTTTATGTGCGCCACGCCAAAAGAATTTGCCGAACATGAGCGCTGGTTGGAGCATCTTAAAGATCTGCAAATCGATAGCAAAATGCTGTCTGCGAGCGAATTTGACGCCATGACGCCAGGCACGAAAATGCCCATCGAAGGCGCGCTTTACACATCAGCGGATGGACGGGCTGAGCCGCAAAAAGCCGCCCCTGCAATTGCTGAAGCCGCACGCGACCGTGGCGCATATATTTTGACCGAATGCGCTGTGCGCGGGATCGAAACCAAGGCTGGCGCGGTCTGCGGTGTTGTCACCGAGCGCGGTGAAATTGCCTGCGAACAGGTGGTGCTTGCCGGTGGCGCGTGGTCCAGTCTTTTTGCGCGCAACACAGGTCTGCGCTTGCCGCAGTTGAAGGTCAAAAATTCTGTCATTCGCACAAAGCCGCTTGAAGGCGGGCCTGAACATGCGATTTGGTCGGATAATTTCTCGATCCGCAAACGCCAAGACGGCGGCTACACCATCGCGGATGGGTTCCGCAATGTCGTGGATATCGTGCCTGACAGTTTCCGTTATATGCGTGATTTCATGCCTGCCCTTGGGTCGCAGTGGAAAGCCTTGATGCTGCGGGCAGGGGGGCGGTTTTTCGATGAAGCCCGTTTGCCAAATTCGTGGTCTTTGGATGAGGCCAGCCCGTTTGAATACAACCGTGTGTTGGACCCAAAACCGTCTTTTCACTTGCAAGACAAATACTTGGCCAATCTGCGCAAAGCCTTTCCAGTGTTTGAAAAAGCCGAAGTCGCTCAACGTTGGGCGGGCGCAATTGACGTTACGCCGGATGCGATCCCAGTGATCTCTGGCATCGATGAGATCACTGGTTTCTACATCGCCACTGGGTTTTCGGGGCATGGGTTCGGGATCGGGCCTGCGGCAGGGCGGTTGGCGAGTGATCTGGTGCGGGGCGTGACGCCTGTGGTTGATCCCACGCCGTTCAGGTTCTCACGTTTTTCCGATGGATCGAAAATCGAGATCATCAGCGGATTCTAAGTTTTGATATTTTGTGCGGCGCTTAGGTGTCGTGCTTTAGGGACCCTGCGCAAAGCGCTGGCTGGGGTCTTTTTCCTCCCAAAAGCGCACAACAGGGAAACTAAGATGACTGACGAGAAAAAAATTTCCGCACATCTCAACCGCCGACAGGCTTTGATGATGATGGGCGCCGCGGGTGCCAGCGTTATGGCGCCAATGGCATTTGGTCGTGACCGTGCTTTTGCGGCCAATGCAGATGCGGCTGGCCAACTTGTTTTGGGCTTTTCACAAGAACCGACTGTGTTCAACCCGTTGATGCCACATATCGAAGTGGATGAAGGCGTTTACTACGCGGTTTACGACACGCTGTTTGATTTCAATCCTGATGGTGAATTTTTTGCCAACCTCGCAGCCGAAGTGCCCACCGTGGCCAATGGCGGGATTTCTGCGGATGGTCTGTCATGGGTTCTGAAGCTCAAAGACGGTGTCACATGGCACGATGGTACACCTTTCACAGCCGCCGATGTTAAGTTCTCGCTTGAATTGACTGTTGATCCGGATTTCCGCTCTTTCCGCTCAACCGGCTACAAATTCATGAATGACATCACAGTTGTGTCCGACACTGAACTGACATGGACCATGAGCGAGCCCTTCGCGCCGATGGCTGCGATTTTGGCCTCGACCTTTATCGTGCCCATGCATGTGTTTGACGGCGTCGAAGACAAAAACGCCACGATCCTAAACACAGCGCCAATCGGCACGGGACCGTTTAAGTTCAAAAACCGTATGGCCGGCGATCACATCGAATTGGAAGCCAACACGGGCTACCACTTGGATGGTCCGTTCGTGAAGACATTGATCATCAAATACGTGCCTGATCTCAACGTGATGTACACGCAATTTAAATCGGGCGACATCGATGTTGTGGGTCTGCAATGGATCACGCCTGACCATCTTGCAGAAGCACAGACACTCGAGGGCAAGGTTGTCAACGTGGCGGGCTCTGCAACGTTCGAATCCATCGGTTTGAACATGACGCGTCCGCAGTTTCAGGACAAAGCCGTGCGCCAAGCGCTGTACATGGCGATCGATAAAACCTCGATCATCGACGCGCTTTACTATGGTGTGCCGTCATCGACCGAAACCTTTATGCCGCGCCAGTCTTACTACTATAACGACAGCCTGCCGATCCATGAATTCAATATCGAAAAAGCCAACGCGCTTTTGGATGACGCAGGATGGGCAAAAGGCAGCGACGGCATTCGCGCCAAAGACGGCGTGCGGTTGGCGTTTTCCAACTCTACCACGGCAGGCAACCACCTGCGCGAACAGGCACAACAGTTCATTCAGCAGACCTTTTCTATGATCGGCGTTGAAATGACGATCAAGAACCTGCCGCCAGCTGTCATGTGGGGCGATTACTGGATGAATTCTGAGTTTGACACTGTGGTCGTGGGGCTCAACACACTCGCAGGCGCGGACCCAGATACATCGGATTATTTCATGTCCAGCATGTCTCCAACTTTGGGCGGTTCAGGTCAAAACACCTTTGCCTACCAAAACACCAAAGTGGACGAGCTGTTGGTGAAAGGCGCGCAAAGCTTTGTCCCTGAAGACCGCAAAGAGATCTATCAGGAAATGCAGGCGGTCATGCGCGATGATCTGCCCTTCTTGCCGTTGTTCCAATACGCGGTGGTCAAAGGCTGGACTGAAGAAGTGTCTGGCCCTGCGCCGAACGTCAACAACCGGATCGATAGCTGGAACGTCCGCGATTGGTCGCACAGCTAAAAGACCTCGTTGGATTGGCGTTTCACATCGCTGATCTGGGTCAGCCGTCTCACACGGGCGGCTGACCGTTTTCAAGACCTCACGCACATGAGAGGACGCATCCATGCTCCGCTATCTTTTGTCACGGCTCGGTCAAAGCTTTATCCTATTGTTGATCGTGTCCTTTATTGGCTTTGCCGTTCTGACACTTGCCCCAGGTGGCCCCCTGTCGCAATTCGCACTCAGTCCAGGCATGACCCAAGAGCAAATCGACAAAATATCTGCGCAAATGGGGTTGGACCGTCCTATTGTTGTGCAATATTTCGATTGGCTGACCCATCTGGTGATCGGGGATTGGGGCACGTCTTATCGTGACGGGCAATCTGTGTTGCACGTGATCGGAAGCCATCTGTTTGCCACGCTGCTTTTGATGGGTACGGCCACGTCGATTTCCATCACTCTGGGCAGCAGTATCGGTATTTACAGTGCTCTTAGACGCGGCGGCACCTTCGATTACACCATGACCGTTCTGGCCATGGTCGCCTTGTCTATCCCAACCTTTTGGTTTGGCTTGATCGCCATTTACATCTTTTCTCTGAACTTAGGCTGGCTACCTGCGGGCAATATGTACACGGTCGGGGACGCCTCTGTTCTTGATTATATCCGCCATTTGATCTTGCCCGCTACGGTTTTGGCATTGGTCGATGTGGCAATCTGGAGTCGCTATATGCGCACCTCGACCCTGAATGTGGTCAATCAAGATTTTGTGCGCACAGCCAAGGCTAAAGGTCTCACCCGCCGCCGTGTTTTGTTCAAACATGTCGTGGGCAACTCATTGGTGCCGATGATCACACTGGCCGGTTTGCAATTGCCGATGGTTCTGGGCGGGGCTTTGGTCACGGAAACCGTGTTCACTTGGCCCGGCATGGGACGGCTGTTTTTGGACAGTCTTGGATACTCCGACTACCCCGTGGTGATGGGACTGCTGATGGCCTCTGCCATGTTGGTTCTGATCGGCAATCTGATCGCCGATCTCACAGTTGCGCTGATCGATCCGCGCATTCGCTTAGATTAAGGAGTTTTGGTTATGACCACGCTTTCGACGTATGTCTCGAAACCCCTGATCAAATCCCGCGCGCTGCGCCGGTTTCTCAGTCATAAATTGGCGCTTATTGGCTTGATCATGGTGCTTAGCCTGACAGCCGCCTGTTTCATCGGGCCATACCTGTTGGCTTATGATGAATTGCATATCGACCTGATGTCTCGTTTCGCGCCACCTGGCACAGGGGGGCATATCTTTGGCACCGATCCTTTGGGGCGTGATATCGCCGCGCGCCTGTTTCATGCGGGGCAAATTTCCATGGCTGTGGGCTTTGCCGTGATGATCATTGCCACCTGTATCGGCTCTGTCGTGGGGGTGGTTTCTGGCTATTATGGCGGCACTGTATCAGCCGTTTTGATGCGGATTGTTGATGCGTTTTTGTCTTTCCCGTCGGTCTTTTTGCTCTTGGCTTTGGCCGCCTTTATCCAGCCCGGCCCTGTGATGATCGCGCTGATCATTTCGGCCACCAGTTGGATGGAAGTGGCACGGATTGTTGAGGCTGAGGTGAAGTCTCTGCGCAACCAAGACTTTGTCCAAGCCGCACATATGTTGGGCCTGTCGAATCGCTGGATCATGTTCCGCGAACTTCTGCCCAACGCCATCGGTCCAATCATCGTGGCGGCAACACTCACCGTGGCCCGCGCGATTTTGTTAGAGGCCTACATTTCATTTTTAGGCTACGGCATTCAGCCGCCTTTGCCAAGCTGGGGCAATATGCTCAACGGTGCGCAACAATATCTGACCTCTGCGCCTTGGCTTGCGATTGTGCCGGGTGTGGCGATCACCATCGCTGTGTCTGGCTTCAATTTTATCGGTGACGGGCTGCGCGATGCTTTCGACAGCCGCAGCGACCATCAGTAAGGCGAAACCATGCGCAAGTTCTCTAAGTTCGAAGACACGCTTTGGTATGCGACAGCACCCGATGCGCCCAAAACCGTACCTCTTGAGGGCGTGGTTAAGGCCGATGTCTGCATCGTCGGCGCGGGCTATTCTGGCCTGACCACAGCTCTGGAATTGGCGCGCAAGGGCGTGTCTGTGGTGGTGCTTGATCGCGAAGAGATCGGATTTGGCGGCTCTGGTCGCAATGCTGGCCACTGCACGCCGACCTTCACCCATTTCAGCCTGCCCGAACTGCGCAAACACATGGGCGCGCCTTGGGCGGATCGATTGATCCCGCGCCAAACTCGCGCCAATGACAAAGTGACCGAGATGATCAGCCGCTATGGGATCGATTGTGAATGGGAACAAAACGGCTATGTCCAAGGCGCGTTATTTCCCTCGCATCTTAAAACCCTACGCGGCCAGATGGACAGTTACAATGCGGTCGGCGCGCGCACGCGGATGCTGGATCGCGACGAAGTCCACGCGGTGACAGGATCGTCGCGGTTCTACGGTGGTTGGCTGCACGAAGAAGCCGGCGGGCTGAACGCGCTGGCCTATGCGCGCGGCCTTGGGCGTGCGGTGCAACAAGAGGGCGGCGTAATTTACACTGGCACATCCGTGACAGGATGCGACCGCGAGGGGCGCGCTTGGGTGGTGAAATCTGCGCGCGGCTCTGTGCGCGCCGAAAAGGTGATCTACACCACTGGCGCCTACACGGTCGCAGGCTGGCCGAAGCTGGATCAAACTTACCGTATCATGCGGGTCTTTGTGGCCGCGACCCAGCCCCTATCTGCCGCTTCGCAAGCAGTGGTCTTGCCCAAACGCACCACCATTCAAGACGGGCGCGGCGACATCTATGTCTATAAATACAATCGCGAAAACCGGATCGTCGCTTCTATGTTTCCTATGGGCGCACGCGGGCGCGATCCAAATCTGACGCGGAAAATCCTGTCTGCGCGGCTGAAATGGCTGCATCCGGAACTGCGCGAAGAGTTGCGGTGGGACTATTTCTGGTATGGCGATTTGGACATGCAACGCCGCACTGTGCCACGTCTTTACGGGCTGGCCCCAGGTGTTGTGGCGATGACAGGCCTGTCAGGGCGCGGTGTGCCCACGGGGTCGATGATTGGCGGCATTCTGTCGGATTGGGCGATGGGCGTGGCAGAGCAAGATCTTGATCTCAAACTTGAACCGCTCAGCTGTCAGCCCCTTTACATGAGCCTCGCGCCGCAAGCCGCGTTGCGCAGTTACCGCCTGCGCGACAATTTGCGTGCGAAAATCCAAAAAGCCCCTTTGCCCCCATTTGCATGAAACAGGAGAATACCCATGCCTGGTCCCACATTGGAACTGGTTGAAAATAGCGCTGAGTTGCCGTCCCATGTGGATGTTGTCATCATCGGTGGTGGCATTGTTGGTGTCTCGGCCGCGCTTGAACTTGTTGAGCGCGGCAAGAGTGTCGCGATCTGCGAAAAAGGCCAAATCGGCGCCGAACAATCCAGCCGCAATTGGGGGTGGGTGCGCCTAAGCCACCGTGATCCGCGCGAAATGCCCTTGATGATCGAATCCGTACGCCTGTGGAAAGAGCTGGATCAGCGCACAGGACATAAGACCGGTTATGACCAATGCGGCGTGACCTATGCGGCCACATCAGATGCGGCGCTTGAAGCAGAGGAACGGTCGGCACAAGTCTTACAATCCTATCAAGTTCCAGCCCGTATTTTAAGTCAAGACGAGGCTTTAGAGCATTTTCCTGACCCCTCACTGGGCGTCAAAGGCGCGCTTCATAATCCACAGGACGGCAGGGCTGAACCCCAAATGGCAGCGCCTGCGATCGCGCGCGCCGTAAAAGACAAAGGCGGCAGCCTGCATCAAAACTGTGCCGTGCGCACGGTCGAGACCACGGATGGCAAAGTGTCGGCGGTTGTCACGGAACACGGGCGTATCGACTGTGGCGCAGTGCTGGTTGCAGGTGGCGTATGGTCACGGTTGTTTTTGGGCAACCTTGGGATCGAGTTGCCGCTCTTGCGTACAAAAGGCAATGTACAGCGCATAGCGCCTGTGGTTGGCGGGCCCGAAGGCACGTTGAAACACCCTGAATTTACCATGCGCAAACGCGCGGATGGGGGCTATACCATCGCGTCCGCCAGACCCAGTCGGTATCAATTAACGCCTGACAGTTTCCGACTTTTCACCAAATTCCTACCGACTCTTATGAAAGAATGGCGCAACGTGAGCTTGGGCATCGGCCCTGCGTTTTTCGATGCTTTACGCAGCCCGCGCCACTGGAAGGCGACGGACATCACGCCCTTTGAAAAAAACCGTATTTTAGACCCAGAACCCGACACAAAAGGGTTGGACAAAGCACTTTCCGCGGTCAAGGCATCATTTAAACCCTTCAAGGAGGCCAAAGTCGCGCAACGTTGGGCGGGATACATCGATGTCATGCCCGATGTGGTCCCTGTGATTTCTGAGACCATAGGCGTCAAAAATGGCGTGCCTGGTCTTTATGTCGCGACGGGATTTTCGGGACACGGGTTCGGGCTTGGCACCGGTGCAGGGCGACTGGCCGCGGACCTGATCACAGGGCAGGGGCCTTGTGTTGATCCGACGCCCTTCCGTTTGCACCGCTTCTCAAATGGCTCTAAAATCATCCCCATGGGGGGCATTCTACAACGTTGAAAGGTGACCATGGCGTTTTTATTCAATGAACAAGACCCAGATCGCATTGCAGCCTTTGAAGCTGCTTTTGCCGATCTGCCTGTTGCGCTAAAGCACATAGATGCCGCATATGACCCGAACGAAATTCGCTATGTGTTTACATGGCAACCACTTGAGGATTGGTCTCGGTTCCCTAATCTTGAGGTGGTGTTCTCCGTCTCTGCCGGAGTGGATCAACTCAAGGGCCTTCCAGATCATATCGCCTTGATCAAAATGGTCGACCCGCACAACACCCAAAGCGTGGTGGATTACGTGCTGACCGCCTGCCTTGCGATCACGCGGGGCTTTCCGATTTACGCCGAGCAACAAAAGCGCAAAGTTTGGGAACAACACCCCAACGTGCCGCTTGCGCAGACGCAGGTGGCTATTCTGGGTCTGGGTGACATTGGCACGCAAACAGCGCTGACGCTTGCGACTGTTGGTTTTCAGGTCAGCGGTTGGTCCCGCAACCCGCGCGATATTACGGGGGTAAAAAGTGTCAGCGGCAATAAGGGCTATCTGTCACTTCTACCAGACGCCGACATCGTGGTTTGTCTGCTGCCTTTAACACCAGAAACACGCGATCTTTTGTCCGCGTCGTTTTTCGCGCAAATGAAACAAGGTGCCGCCTTGGTGCAGGCGGGGCGTGGGGCGCATTGCGTGTCTGAGGACCTTGGTGCGGCACTCAATTCTGGTCAGATTGGCGCGGCGGTTTTAGATGTGTTCGATACGGAACCTTTGCCAGACGCGAGCGCCATCTGGGACTATCCGAATTGCCTCGTAACACCGCATGTGGCCGGTCGCACGGATACGAAGACAGCCGTCAGCAATGTGGTCGAAAACCTCATGCGACACATTCAGGGCCAGGACCTTTTATGGCAAGTGGATCGTCAAAAAGGGTACTGAATGATGTTACTTGGCACCACAGGCAAAAGCGTTTGGCGCAAGAAAGGTGCCAGCACTCACGGTACCGAGTACCGTTGCGAATGGCCTCAAGGTGCTTTTATGCGCCAAATGTCGCAACAGGCTCGCCACGCAAAGCTGGACAAGAAGTGGTGGAACTGGACATTGATACAAACGCAGCGAAAGTTTGGTTTCCGCCCTTATCGAATGGGGCCTCATGTCCTGATGGTTAACCAGTTTTTCGATCCCTTTGCGCGAGTTTAGGCGTGAGCTGGCTCACGATACTCTTCTACAGGTTGGATTTGAGTCGTTTTGTGAGCTGCGACCAGAATGGCGCCGACGAGCAGCGCGAGCGTTCCAACCAAGGGATACGCGGCAAGTGCGATCCAGAACGAAAAGCCCATCAAGCTGACGATTGCCGCCGCCGCAAATGCTGAGGTAAGGGCAAAAAAGAGTAGTGCAATAATCATAACGGTTTTCCTCCCACAAGGTTGCACATCAGATATCCAATGGCGTTATTTTCTGGTGATGAATAGAGTGTTGTAATGCGGCACAAACATGGCACGTTTCGGGTTAAAAACGGGTTAAGACCTCAGGTTTTTTGGTAAATTTTAATCACTTTCGGCCTGTCTCATAACGAAAATAGGGCCGCGAAAAAACGAGGCCCTATCAAGTTTTATTAAGTTTCAATTGGTTAAGGTTGAGGCTTTTCAAACGCCCAAGGGCTTGAGAATTCACCCAAACAGGCAGCAAGGTCATCTGTAGCATCGACGTCTCGTGGACTTATGTAAGCCACCAATCCGAGCTTTTTGTCGTCAATCACAGCTGACACGCGCTGGGGCAACCCTGCTTTGTCTAAAGCCTCATTGAACACACGCGTGATCGCACTTTTGCGCAGGTCTGGCTTGAACACCTTACCCACTGCGGTTTTGGGCAGTTCATCCAGTATCTCGATGTATTTTGGAAAGGCAGCACGTTCATGGATATGAGCCCGCGCAAAACTCATGAGCTCGTCCGTTGTGACCGTCGCGCCATCTACAAGTTCGACATAGGCGCATGGCAATTCGCCAGAGTAGGCACAGGGTTGACCAATCGCACCGACAAAAGCGACGGCTTCATGCCCTGCCAAGGCCTCTTCGATCTCAGCTGGATCAATATTATGTCCGCCGCGAATAATCAGATCTTTGGCGCGCCCTGTGATCCACAGGTAGCCATCTTCGTCGATCCTCCCGAGATCGCCTGTGCGCAGGTAACGGTCATGGTGGAATAAGTTCCGGTTTTTATCGACCTCGGTGTATGTCGAGCCTGCAAAAATGCCAGGGCTGTCGATGCAAATTTCGCCCACCGTGTCCGTCGCACATTCAACTGGGCCGTCTGCGGTATGGATCAAAATTTTGACGTCCGTATGCGGAAAAGGAATGCCGACAGAGCCAATTTTTTTAATGCCCCCAATCGGATTGCAGGCCACAAGGCACGTCGCTTCAGTCAGACCGTACCCTTCGATGATTTCAACGTTTGTTGCACTCTCAAAGCGTTTGAACAGCTCAATTGGCAAGGGCGATGAACCAGAGAACGCGGTTTTGATGCTGGAAATATCCGCATCAATAGGCCGCTGCATCAGGGCTGAAATCGCGGTGGGTACTGTGATGACAAAACTGATTTTCCATCGTTCGATGAGTTTCCAAAAATTATCAAACACGCCCTCGCCACGATAGCCCGCAGGGGTCGGAAACACGCCATGCGCGCCGGAGGTGATCATCGACATGATAATCACGTGACAGGCAAAGACATGGAACATAGGCAAGGGGCACATGATGTTGTCGGTTTCGCGAAACAACAGTCGCGCCCCAAGCCAACCGTTGTAGAGCATCCCTGAGGCCTTGTGCTGTGCGACCTTGGGCGTGCCAGTGGTGCCACCCGTGTGAAAATAGGCAGCAACGCGGTCGTTAGCTGTGTCGGTGAACGTTAGGGTCTGTGGGTACTTGGAAAGCTCTTGCTTAAAGCTTAGCACCTTGGCGTTATGCTGTGTAGCGCTTGGGTTTTTAGGGCGAATGAGCGGGACGATCCAGCTTTTGGGGGGCGTGAGATACCGCAGCAAATCGATCTCAAGCACAGTTGTAACACTGGGGGCGTCTTTGACTGCTTCGGCGACCTTTTGTGCGATGTCCGTCTTGGGGAAGGGGCGCAGCGTGACAACCACTTTAGCGCCACTTTCGCGTAAAATCGACGCGATTTGCGTGGCGTCCAAAAGCGGATTGATCGGATTGACGATGCCAGCCACCATGCCGCCCAAAAAGGTCACTGCTGTCTCATTTGTGTTGGGCAACACATAGGCGATGACATCGGTCTCGCTGACACCCAAAGCGCGAAACATATTGGCGGCTTGGGTGACTTGTCCATGGATGTCGTCCCATGTCAGCGTCTCGGCTTTATCGGTGGGACCTGAGGTGATCTGATACGAAAAAGCAGGCCGCGTGCCAAAGGCGTCTTTTGTGCGGGTCAAGCGTTCATAGATCGTGCTGCCGATGTCACGGTCGTCAAACGCCATTTCGCTGTCGATGACATTACGTGCTTCTAGAGATGTAAAATCTGATGCCATGTGTTTTGGTCCTCCCGTAGATGGATCGTGTGAACAGTCCATGTCTCCCTATCCTTATGATGGGCACAAAGACGGCTTCGCACAAGCCCGTGCGAGAGGCGCTCTACGCTGCGTTACATCGCATCGCGCAGAAGGAACGCTGCGTCAAGTCGGTATGGGCGACTAGACCAACTGGGGCCGCAGTCTTAGGTTAAAAAGTAAGCTTGCTAGGGGTTTTGGGGGAATTATGGTCGATGTGGTTGTCAGCGGAACAGGTGTTTTCACGCCCGCGTATAGTATTAGCAATCAAGAGTTGGTGGACAGCTTCAACGCCTATGTGGCTCTGTACAACGCGCAACATTCAGGTGACATAGCCGCCGGGCGAATTGAGGCAAAAGTTGATTCATCTGCGGACTTTATTTTCAATGCCTCTGGCATTGAACGTCGCTATGTGATGGAAAAATCCGGCATCTTAGATCCTACGCGTATGGGGCCGCAGTTCGCACCGCGCGCTGATGATGACCCATCGATGATGGCTGAAATTGCGTTAGATGCGGCCCAGTCTGCGCTGGGCGAAGCTGGGCTTACAGGCTCTGATATTGATCTGGTGATCTGTGCTGCCTCTAATCATGAACGGGCTTATCCAGCTGTGGCTGTTGAAATTCAGGCGCTTTTGGGGGCGGGCGGTTTTGCCTTTGATATGAATGTTGCTTGTTCGTCGGCGACCTTTGGCATTCAGGCCGCTGCAGATATGATCAAATGCGGTTCTGCTAAACGCGCACTTATTGTGTCGCCTGAGATCACGTCTGGACATTTGGAATGGCGGGATCGCGATTGCCACTTTATTTTCGGTGATGTTGCGACAGCTGTTGTGCTTGAGGCCGAAGATGTGGCCTTGTCGCCAAAATTTCGCATTGTGTCGACCCGTTGCGCGTCACAATTTTCAAACAACATTCGCAATAACAATGGCTTTTTGCGTCGTGCACAAGATCAACTTGGCGATCATCGCGATATGCTGTTCATGCAAAATGGGCGCAAGGTGTTCAAAGAGGTTCTGCCTTTGGTCAGTGGGCATATCGCAGATCATCTGAATGGCTGTGATGTTCAAGCATCTGATTTAAAAAGGCTTTGGTTGCATCAGGCTAATAAGACGATGAACGATTACATCGGGAAAAAGGTTTTGGGCCGTGTGCCTGATGCCGTTGAACAGCCGAATGTCTTGCAAGATTATGCCAATACATCGTCCGCAGGCTCGATCATCGCGTTTTCAAAACACTCAGATGGATTGAAGCGGGGTGACAAGGGATTGATTTGTTCTTTTGGGGCGGGGTATTCGGTTGGATCAGTCTTAGTTGAGCGCCTTTGATGGTTCTTTAAGTCAGTCTCGACAATACCAAAAAGGCGCCCCAAGGGACGCCTTTTGAACTCTGTATAAAACAGCGTTTACGCTTCAAGATCTTGCGGGATACGCAGGTTTTGACCTGGATAAATTTTGTCAGGGTGTGACAGCATTGGCTTGTTGGCGTCAAAGATTTCCATATAGCGGTTGCCTTTGCCAAGAGCGTCTTTGGAAATGCCCCAGAGCGTTTCGCCCTTTTTCACTTCGTGAAACACAGGGTCTGCGCCTGCGATGTCGTCTTCCACAGAGGCGATGCCTTCGACGTTGCCGACGGCCAAGATGACTTTTTCTTTCATCTCTTGGCTGGCAGTCCCCGCCACTTTGACTTTGTCGCCTTCAACGGAAAGCTCGAGCGCTTCAGCTTCAAGGCCAAGGGCTGCGATTTCAGCCAAAAGGTCGTCTTTGTTTGGCTCGGCGTCTTTTTTACCGAAAACGGATTTTCCCGCGCCTTTTACGAAGTTCCAGATACCCATAGTGCGTTGCTACCTTTAAGAGTGCGTTTGTTTGACTGTTTTCACCAAAACGCTTTTGCCTTGGCAAAGTTAAGGGGAGTTGAAACATCCTATTCCCCTTCGGTGAATTGGAGACGTGCCAAACGGGCATACAGGCCGCCATCTGCGACAAGCGCATCATGTGTACCTGTGGCGACGATTTTCCCATCTTCAAAAACAAAAATGCGGTCTGCCTTTTTGACTGTCGCCAGCCGATGCGCCACGATCAAGGTTGTGCGGGTTTTGGCCATGTCTTCTACGGCTTCTTGCACAAGCTTTTCGCTTTCAGAATCCAGGGCCGAAGTCGCTTCGTCCAGCAACAAGATCGGTGCGTCACGTAAAATCGCACGGGCGATGGCCACGCGCTGTTTTTGTCCGCCGGACAACATGATCCCACGTTCGCCGACATAGCTGTCATAGCCTTCGGGCAGTTTGTTCAAGAAATCATGTGCCGCGGCTGCTTTTGCAGCTTTAATGACTTGCGCGTCGGTGGCTTCAGGGCGTCCGAAACGAATGTTGTCTGCGGCAGAGGCGGCAAAGATAACAGGATCTTGTGGCACCAGTGCGATGTGGGTCCGAAATTCAGCGCGGTTCAATGTGTCGATCGGCACGCCGTCGATCAAGATTCGTCCAGATTGCGGGTCGTAGAAGCGTTGCAGCAATTGGATGATCGTAGATTTACCCGCGCCAGAAGGTCCAACCAAAGCGATGGTTTCGCCCGCTTTCACAGTGAACGATACGCCATCCAAAGCTGATGTGTTGAGGCGAGACGGGTAGGCAAACTGCACATTGTCAAAGGTGATTTCTCCGGCGACAGGTTCTGCCAAGCGGCGAGGCTCAGCCGGATCGTTGACAGGATCTGTCGCACCCAAAAGATCGATTAGGCGCTCGGTGGCGCCAGCGGCGCGTTGCAACTCGCCCCAAATTTCGGACAAAGCACCAGCGGCTCCGGCCACCATAATGGCGTAAATTACGAATTGGACCAGCTCACCAATGGACATGCCGCCGGTGCGCACATCGCGCGCGCCGATCCACAAAACGCCAACAACGCCAAAGAAAATCAACGTGATCACGATCACGGTCATCATGGCGCGGGTTTTGATGCGGGTGTGAGCGGAGGCATAGCTTTTGTCAGTGACATCCGAGAAGCGCTCTGATTGCGCGGCTTCTGCGGTGAAGGCCTGAATGGTTTGCGCAGAGAGCAAAGCCTCTGAGGCGCTGCCGGAACTTGAGGCGATCCATTCTTGGTTTTCGCGAGACAGTTTACGCAGGCGGCGGCCTAAAACGACGATAGGCACGATCACGACGGGCACGAGCAAAAGAACCAAACCCGTGAGCTTGCCGGAGGTGAACAGCATCAATATCAAACCGCCGAACAGGATCATCGTGTTGCGCAAGGCAACTGAGATGGACGAGCTGATCACCGACAACAAAAGAGTGGTGTCTGTGGTGATGCGCGACAAAACCTCACCAGTCATAATTTTTTCAAAAAAGGCAGGCGACATGCGGATCATGCGGTCGAAAACAGCTTTGCGGATGTCGGCCACAACCCGTTCGCCAAGTTTTGTTACCAAATAGTACCTCAGGCCCGTGCCAATAGCCAAAAGCAAAGCGATGGCCAGCGCAGCAGAAAAATACCCATCCAACAGCACAGCGCTTGAACTTTGGAATCCATCGACAACGCGGCGCACCGCAAGGGGCAATATCAAAGAAATGCACGCTGTGACGACCAAGGCAACGAAGGCCATGAACATCATGGTGCGGTAGGGCTTCAAAAATGGCCATAGCTGCGACAAGGCGCCGATTTTTTTCGATTTTTCGCGCTCTGCTGCGTCTTGGAGTGTGCGGTCAGCCATTTTAAGTCCTTATACGACATGAACCTCACAGATACTCACGCGCGGACCCAAGAGCAACCTTTGAGACCACCGCTGCTTGGGGCAGTGTGACGCGCTTAGTGAGACGGGGAATGCTAATATGGTGAATGGTGTGTAGCTGCCTAATATAGTGACAATAGGACGTAAGGGGGGGCGAAAATTGTGACAAGTTTTCTATCGGGTTGCATCTTAAGGCTTTATATGGTGCTTTGTACCCACGCTCCGCCGCGCTGGCCCTGTCTTTTGGGTCACCCAGTCTTGAGACTAGGACGCCGCGGAGAAATCGCCCAGTTCGGGGTGGTGACCAGTTGAAGAGACAGCGAACCGATGCGTTCGGGGGAGGTCTGACTGGCAAACACACGAAGAAAAAGCGGGAGCTTCCCACGATGAAATTTACTAAACTTGTCACTGTTAGTGCACTTGGTTTGATCGCATCTGCGGGTGCTGCAATGGCATCTGATTGTGGTTCTATCTCAATTGCCGAAATGAACTGGGCCTCTGCCGAGTTGATGGCCAATGTTGACGCGATCATCCTTGAAGAAGGCTATGATTGCAGCGTGGACCTGATCCCAGGCGCCACACAAACGACCTTTACGTCTATGAGCGAAAAAGGCCAGCCTGATATCGCACCTGAACTTTGGGTCAATGGTATCAAAAATGTTTTGACGACTGCCAAAGAAGAAGGCCGTGTGCACACAGCACTGTCCGGACCTATCACAGGTCTTGGCGAAGGTTGGTGGGTGCCCAAGCACTTCATCGAAATGCACCCTGAGCTGAACACAGTTGAGAAAGTCATCGAGCACCCTGAGCTCTTCCCCTACGTGGAAGACGAAAGCAAGGGCGCGTTCATGGGCTGTCCATCAGGTTGGAGCTGTCAGTTGTCTAACGACAACATGTTCCGTGCCTTCGACATGGAAGCCAAAGGCTGGGTCAATGTGAACCCTGGTTCCGCTGCTGGTCTTGACGGTTCTATCGCCAAAGCGGTTGAGCGTGACGAAAACTGGTTTGGCTACTACTGGTCCCCAACAGCGATCATCGGCAAATACGAATTGTTCCCATTGCCGTTCGAAGCGGAATGGGCTGGCGATGACAACTGGGAAAACTGTGTAGGTCTTGCGCCTGACGACTGTGCAGATCCTCAGAAAACAAGCTGGATCGCCTCCGAAGTTCAAACTGTTGTCACCGACGATTTCAAAGAAAAAGGCGGCGAAGCGCTGGATTATCTCTCAACACGCATTTGGCCTGGTGAAGTGATGAACAGCATGTTGGTTTACATGAACGAAAACCAAGCCACTGGCGAAGATGCAGCATTTGAGTTCTTGGAAACCAAATCTGACATTTGGATGCCTTGGGTTTCCGCTGAAGTTGCAGAAAAGATCAAATCCGCCCTCTAAGGCTGCTTGATTGTATGGGGTTCGCGAACGGGTTTTACCCAATTCGCGGACCCCTTTTATTATTTTCTGCACACATATAGGGGGAAGCTAATGAGCTTTTTTACTGAATTTCCGTCGCTGGGTCGACATGAGCTGGCAGGTTTTAAACAAGGGATTGACGAGGGCTTTCGCACGTTCTCACGTGCATATGGTGAAGACCTAGAAGCATTCTTCAATCCTCTGCTCAAGTTTATGGTCTGGTTTGAAAAACTGTTGACCAACGCGCCTTGGCCGTTGATCATTTTATGCGTGGCCTTGCTGACATGGTTTGGGGCGCGGTCTTGGAAGATCACATTGGGGTCCATTGTGTCGTTCTTGGCCATTGGATATTTGGACATGTGGGAAGACACGATGGCCACACTGGCGATCATCTCTGTTGCCACGTTCCTGTGTATATCTATTGGTATTCCGCTGGGCATTTTGATGGCGCGCTTTAACCGAGCGCAAACGTTCATCACGCCGGTTTTGGATGTTATGCAAACCATCCCGTCGTTCGTTTACTTGATCCCTGTGGTGATGCTTTTGGGCATTGGTAAAGTGCCGGGCCTTTTGGCCGTGTGTATTTACGCTTTGCCGCCGATTGTGCGTTTGACCAATTTGGGCATTCGACTGGTGGACCGCGATGTTATGGAGGCGGCCGATGCCTTCGGTGCGTCAACCAAAGAGAAACTCTTTGGGGTTCAGATCCCACTGGCCTTGCCCAACATCTTTGCGGGCGTGAACCAAACCATCATGATGGCCTTGTCTATGGTCGTTGTAGCCTCAATGATCGGGGTCAACGGTTTGGGCGTGCCTGTATTGCGCGCAATCTCGAACCAGTATCTCGCATTGGGTCTCATGAACGGTCTTGCAATTGTTGTTCTTGCGATCATCTTCGACCGCGTCAGCCAAACTTACGGCAAACGTTTGCAGGCCTACAGGGAGAACGGACATGGGTAAGCACGATATTCTACCTCAAGACGACACTGTTGACGAACCAAAGGTGAGCATCAAAAATTTGTACAAGATTTTTGGTGACAACCCTGAAGCGCAAATGGAAGCTGTTCGAGGCGGCATGGGGAAACCTGAGCTGATGGACCAAACCGGCCACGCGCTGGGCCTCAACAATATCAACCTTGATATTCCTGCGCGCAAAATTCAGGTGATCATGGGTTTGTCAGGCTCTGGTAAGTCTACTTTGATCCGTCACCTCAATCGCTTGATCGAACCCACAGCGGGCGAAATTTGGGTTGATGGCGAAGACGTTTTGGCCATGGACGACAAGCAACTGCGCGATCTGCGTCGGTTTAAGATGTCCATGGTGTTCCAAAAGTTTGGCCTCTTGCCGCATCGCACGGTGTTAGACAATGCCAAATACGGTTTGGAAATTCAGGGCGTCTCTGACAAGGAAGCTGGCGAACGCGCTGTCAAATGGCTGGAACGTGTGGGCTTGGCTGGGTTTGAAGATCAATACCCTTCACAGCTCTCAGGTGGTCAACAACAACGTGTCGGTCTGGCGCGGGCTTTGGCGACTGATGCTGAAATCCTGTTGATGGACGAAGCCTTCTCGGCCCTTGATCCGCTCATCCGCACCGATATGCAGTCTATTCTCTTGGAACTCCAAGAGGAGCTGCACAAGACCATCATCTTTATCACTCATGATTTGGATGAAGCTTTGAACATTGGCGATAACATCGCAATCCTGCGCGATGGCGAGATCATCCAGTCCGGCGACCCGCAAGACATCGTGATGAACCCAGCCGATGATTACATCACAGACTTTATCCGCGACATCAATCGCGCCAAAGTCGTGCGTGTGCGCTCTATCGTCAAAAAGGGCGAGTCAGGGGCAGGGGAGGCCATCAAGGGCACTATGTCCTTGGAGCAGGCCTTGCCCAAACTGCACGCGGCACCCGATGGATGCTGTCCTGTGGTGGATCGCAATGGCAAAGCGTTGGGGGCAGTGACCCTTGATGGTTTAATCGATGCGCTCAAAGCCCCTGAAACAGACGGCGATGACGACGTACGCTACGCTTAAGCTTATACATTATATATGTAAGAGAAGACGGGCGGGGGAAACCTCGCCCTTTTTTGTGCCTAAATCAGACTGATGGAGGTTCTTTCCACTTTGATTCTATGTGGGCTTCGTTCTTTTGGATCGCAGCGAGTCGCAACTTTGGAACGGGGCAGTAGGCCCCTTTTGCATTTGTTGCGCTGCAGGGTGTGGATAACCTATATTTCTTACTTGCGCCCCTGAAGCGGCTCAGCAGTTCAGGCGCATTTCATCCAAAATGATGAAAAAATATTCACCATATATATATTAATTTCAATATCTTGCGGTTCTTTTTCAAGAAAAGTTCACAAACTTTCTAAAAAGGGCTTGCGGGCTTTGTTTGTTAGCCTTAGAACCCCCCTT
>NZ_JBBMQI010000023.1:0-58706 GCF_038899935.1 Pacificibacter sp. AS14 | reverse complement strand
TGTTCATAATCTCGGGCTTTCCGTATTTTGCGATGGCCTCTTTCAAAGTCTCAACACAGAAGCTGGCGTCCAGCGTATTCGAGAGCCGCCACGCCAGCACCTTGCGCGTGGCCCAGTCCATGATTGCCACCAGATACAAGAAACCACGCCGCACTGGAATGTAGGTGATGTCACTGCACCAAACATGGTTCGGGCGCGTTATCGGCAGCTTTCTCAGCAGGTATGGATAAATGCGATGCTCTGGGTGCTTCTTGCTGGTGTTTGGACCCTTATAGATGGCTTGCAGCCCCATGATGCTCATCAGACGGCGCACACGGTGGCGGCCAGCGTAGAACCCATTTTTTGGCAAGTAAGCCGCGATCTGGCGGCTGCCGAAGAATAGGTATTTGGTAAACACGCGGTCAATTTCGTTCATCAAATCCAGCGTCTCAGCATTCACACCAACCGGCGTGTAATACAGCGAGGACCGGCTGATCTTAAGCAACTTGCACTGCTTCGCCAGGCTGGGATCAGTGCGATTACGGTCGATCAAAGTCTTGCGTTCTGACGGGCTCATCGCTTCAGCCCTTGTGACAAAAAATCGTTTTCGACCGCCAATTTACCGATCTTGGCGTGAAGCTCTTTGACTTCGACCTCGTTGTCTTCAGCTCGTTTAACCTTATCAGAAAACAAGCCTGTCAGCCCATCGATGGCCTGCCGTTTCCACGTCGTCACCTGCGTCGCCTATCGGGACATTGCTATGCAATGCCCTGCCGATAATAGATGAACCTTGTGCTTCGCTGCAATCTCTTGCGCGGTCTTGTCACCACGCAACGCTTCGAGCGCCACCGTAGCTTTAAACTTGTCTGAAAAACTGCGTCTCTTCGTCATTTGTGTAGCCTGTTTTCAAGGTTGGATACATCTTAGCACGACGTCCAATTTTGCCGGACCACTTCACCTTAGATTGAGGTTGATTTTTGCGACGCGACAAATAGATTGGGAGCTATCCATATTATAGGTTGTAAAAGCTCATGATAGCTCGAAAAGTCCTGATCCTTCTCAGTGCAATGTCCTTTTCTACTGTCGCATCTGCCCAAGAACGGCCGATCTTTGATGCTCATATTCACTACAGCCACGATGCTGTGCTGGCAGTCCCCCCAGAGCAGGCTGTACAAATTTTGCGTGATGCGGGCGTGCGCAAGGCTTTGGTGTCCAGTTCAGACGATAATGGAACACAGTTGTTGAAGGCAGCAGCCCCCGACATCATCGTTCCTGCGCTGCGTCCCTATCGCCGCCGAGGTGAAGTCGGAACGTGGATGCATGACCAATCGGTTATCACGTACCTAGAGACGAATTTGGCCCAAAACCACTACGAAGCGATTGGCGAATTTCACGCCTTTGGTGATGACATCAAGACGCCAGTCATACAGCGCTTGATCGCCTTGGCTCGCGAACGCAATTTGCTTCTACATCATCACGGGGACCGTGCAGCCTTGGATCTGATCTTTGCCTCTTGGCCTAACGCACGGGTTTTGTGGGCGCATTCAGGTTTCACCAACCCCGCAAGTGTTGTGGACGCGTTGGATACTTACCCAAGGCTTTGGGCAGACCTCGCTTATCGATCAGATATGACGACATCGCGGAACGGGGTCGACCCAGCGTGGCTAATGGCTTTTGAAGCACATCCGGATCGCTTCATGGTGGGCTCCGATACATTCGCGCCGGAACGCTGGTATTACATTGGTCCACATGCAGAGTATTCGCGGAACTGGCTAGATCAGCTGCCAGATGGCATTGCGGACAATATTGCTTTCACGAATGCTGAACGGATGCTGACGACCAAATGATGAAGTGGGTAATTCTATTGGGGTCATTTTGGGCCAGTAACGCTTTGGCTTGCGGTGACACAGGATTGCCCATGATGTCTTCGGACAACGACGCACCCCGCGTTGAGTTAATCATTGAAGACATGCCGCTGTCGCAGCCCTTCTCGATGGAGATCAAGTTTTGCGACGATGCTGATATCCAATCAGTCAGTGTCGACGCAATAATGCCTGCGCACCAACATGGGATGAATTATACCCCTGTAATCGTTGATCTAGGAGACGGCTCCTTTCGCGTGGATGGCATGCTTTTCCACATGCTAGGTGTGTGGGAAATCCAAGTCGGACTGGTCCAAGATAAGGGTGTGACACGCTACACCCAAACCACCACATTGAAATGATACGCTGGTTTATTTGCGTAACGTTTCTTTCGACTGGCGCGGCAAATGCAGATTTGATTTTAACACCCGACGAAATCGCCCAGACCTTGTCATTCGGGCCGTGGCCGCCTGAAACAAGGCCGGACATAAGTAACAAGGCGTCGGGTCATGAGGCTGCGATTGCCTTGGGTGCTGCTTTGTTCACAGACACTATTCTTTCGGCAGACGGTCGCTTTACTTGCGCCAGCTGTCACGATCCTGCGCAAGGTTTTACAGTTCGGCTCAGCCGCGCCGCAGGTCGTAAAGTTTTAGACCGCAACAGCCCAAGCCTGTGGAACCTAAGCGGCCTGCGCTGGTTTGGTTGGGGCGGCAAAAGCGACAACCTGTGGGCAGCAAGTTTGCATCCCATTATTGCAGAACTAGAAATGGCCCACACCGCAGACAGCTGGGCGTCGGCACTGTCAACGAGCAGATACACGCCAGAATTCGAGACCATCTTTGGTCCGATCGCTGAACAGCCACCGCAGACAGTTTTGGTCAACACTGCGAAAACCCTTGCCGCCTATCAAGAAACGTTGGTGACAAACGCGACCCCGTTCGACGTCTTCCGAGACGCGTTAGAACGCGACGACCTTGTCGCAGCGGCGAGGTATTCCGAAGGGGCGCAACGCGGATTGCAGTTTTTTCTCGGTCGGGGAAATTGCAACATTTGCCACAGCGGCCCTCGATTTTCCAACAACGAATTTCATGACGCAGGCGTGCCCTATTTTTTGGATACGACGACAGTTGACCCAGGCCGATTTCAAGGACTGAAACTCCTGCAATCCAGTCCGTACACGTTGGCGGGCGAGTGGAATGATGATGATGACAACAGCGGTGCTTGGGCTGTACAGAGCGTACGTCAGACGCATGCGGATTTTGGCACATTCAGAACACCAAGCCTACGCGGCGTCGCCGAAACCGCACCCTACATGCACAACGGAAGCCTGACGGATTTGGCTGCTGTAGTTCGCCACTACAACGAAATCGATCTGGAGAGAATGCATGCGGAAGGTGAAGCCATTCTTTTGCCGTTAAACATGACGGAAATCGAAATGTCAGACCTGGTTGAATTTATCGAATCCCTCAGCGAGCTGCCTAAATGAAGGTCTGACTACAGATTTGGCCTACAGCATCGGTTAAAGGGCTCGCTTATCTAAGAAGGTTCATGAACGAGCTGATATGTTGTGCCAATGTCCGCTTCCAGGACGCTGCAGTGCAAAATCATGACCCTCGGCCAACGGCAACTAAGAGCCGTTACCTGAAAGATATGGAGTTCAGAAATATCGACAATGACATCCACTGTTTAGAAAAATATGGCGTCGGTCAAAAAATAATCTAAGATTATAAAATATATAGACTATTTTAACAATTAAGCCGACATCAACCTCTCTTTGATAAACATTATCTTGGGTGAAAAAACGAGGTGGTGGCATGAGTGCTAAAGGCAACGCACCGATAATTATCAAAAGAAAGAAAGTCGTCGGTGGTGGCGGTCATCACGGCGGTGCGTGGAAAGTGGCCTACGCCGATTTTGTGACCGCAATGATGGCTTTCTTTCTTTTGATGTGGCTTCTAAACGCAACCACAGAGGTGCAGCGCAAAGGTATCGCGGATTATTTCAATCCAACCATTCCCGTGAACCGAATCTCGGGTGGTGGCGATGGAGCCTTTGGTGGCGACTCAGTGTTTACCGAAGAAACCTTGGCCCACAACGGTACAGGGGCTTCGACCTCGCAATCGGTGACATCCGATACCCCTCCAGGCACGAACGCATCTAAAGAGGAAGACGCCGCCAAAGCGGCTCAGGCCAAAGGATTCGCTGAAGTTCAAGAATTGCTCACGGCTTTTAGCGGTGAAAGCATGGCCGCAGACGAAGCCATGCGTCATATCGTGACGCGCGTGACAGACGAAGGGTTGATCATTGAAATTTTCGATCTTCCCTCTGAGCCACTCTTTGCGCCGCGCAAAACGGAGCCTGAGCTCGTGACAACCATGCTACTTAGCATGATGGGCCGCGTCCTATCCGTAGTGAAAAACGATGTGGCCGTAACAGGGTACGTTCGCTCTGAACCTCTTGTAGTTGTTGATAATCCTGTTTGGAATCTTTCGACTCAGCGTGCGGATAAAATACGTAAAATGTTGGAAGAAAGCGGCGTGCCCTCTAATAGCATCCAACGAATTACCGGATATGCAGATCGGAAACCTGCCGTTAGCAATCCAATGGCGGTTCGAAATAACCGCGTAGAAATCGTTTTACTTAGGGATGATTTTTTTAAGAATTAGATCGATTTGTAGATGTTAGTCACCTGTTAAGGGGAAGCATGCATTCTGGACTGGTATTTCGGAACCCAGCACCAGAAAGGCGCTACATATGTCTCTATCCTCCTCTCTTAGTGCAGGCGTGGCCGGCCTGAGCGCCAACGCCACTCGCCTCGCAACCATTTCAGACAACATCGCAAACTCTGGAACCTATGGCTACAAACAAGCCGAAACAGAGTTTTCTGCCCTCGTTTTGACTGGAAATCAGGGCTCAGGCGTCTATTCTGCAGGTGGCGTTTTGGCCTCAACCACACGGTTGATCCAAGAAAGCGGTGCACTTGTATCAACATCCAATGCAACCGATCTCGCCATATCCGGACGAGGCATGCTGCCAGTTACCACCGTAGATTCCATCGATAATAGCGGTGACGAACCTATGATGATGACGACAACGGGGTCTTTCCATACAGATGAAGACGGCGTTCTTAAGACCGATTCGGGCCTTGTTCTTCTCGGCTGGCCTGCTGACGCAGATGGCTCAATCGCAACTTATGCAAGGGATACTGTTTCCGATCTGGAACCGGTGGTCATCAATGCCAACCAAACTGCTGGTGATCCAACCACCGAAATGAATTTGGGTGTAAACTTGCCTGCGGAGGATGCGGACGGCGATTACCCATTGTCCGTAGAGTACTTTGGTAACCTCGGTACATCCGAATCTTTGGATATTGTATTTTCTCCTTCTACGACCACTGACAATACTTGGACAATGACTATGTCCGACTCAGCCTCAAACGATGCCACAATCGGTGAATATACGCTTGTATTTGACGACACGCGCGAGCAGGGCGGAACGTTGTTTTCCGTTACCGCAACCACCAACAACCCTGCGACCTCTTCTTATACGTCATCCTCAGGCGTGCTTTCCCTTGAGGTCGATGGCGGTTCGCTAGACGTCACCATCGGTCAATTGGGCGACACCAATGGCCTTACCCAACTGTCCGACAGCTTTTCGCCAACCTCAATCATTAAGGATGGCTCCCCTGTGGGCAACCTTACATCTGTTGAGGTCGATGAAAACGGCTACATGACCGCGACATATGATACGGGTTTCACGAGAACCATTTATCAAATTCCGATTGTGGATGTGCCAAATTATAACGGCCTGACCTCTCTCAGTGATCAAGCTTACCAAGTCTCGCCAAGTTCAGGATCGTTTTTCCTTTGGGATGCTGGTGATGGCCCAACTGGCGCTGTCATTGGATATTCTCGCGAGAGCTCAACAACTGATGTCGCATCAGAATTGACAGATTTGATCCAAACACAGCGCGCTTATTCATCCAACGCCAAAGTCATTCAGACAGTTGATGAAATGCTGCAAGAAACCACAAATATTAAACGATAACGTCCCGTTTGGCCCGTGAGGGAAGGAGCCCAAGATCATGAGTATCGGAAATGCTTTTTCAAACGCCCTCTCGGGCCTGAACGCCGTATCGCGCGCAGCCGATGTGGTGTCATCAAACGTAGCCAATGCAATGACAGAAGGGTACAGTCGTCGCGAACTTGAGTTGACGTCTCAAACTATCGGTCAGTCAGGTGGAGGCGTCAGTGTCACCGGTGTCACACGCTATACCGATACAGTCATTACGGGCGAGCGCCGGCTGGCGGATGGAGAAGTAGCATTAGCCGAGACGCGCACCGATTTTCTCAATACTTTCTCACGCGCAATAGGCCAAGCTGATGAAGCAAGCTCCATAAGTGGCCTCATAGTCTCGCTTGAAGAAAGCCTTATCGAGGCCGCCAGCCGCCCTGAATCAGAAACGCGCTTGCAGGCAGTCCTGTACTCAGCACAAAATCTCACAGAAAAGATAAACTCTGCCGCGGACACTTTGATGGCGTCAAGAATGGCTGCTGACAAAGAAATCGGCAATTCTGTTGATTTTCTTCAAACGGCTCTACAACAAGTCGTAGACCTAAATGTCGCCATTACACAAAGCGCCTCCTCTGGATATGATACAAACTCGCTAATGGATCAGCGGCAACAGGTGGTTGACCAAATATCTGCGATCATTCCGGTAAAAGAAATCGCTCGTGAAAACAATTCCATTGCACTCTATACAGCTGGCGGTGCCATTCTTGTGGATTCGAAAGCTGCATCAATAGAGTTCACAACGGTTCCAACAATTACGCCCGATATGAGTATTGAAAGTGGCGTGTTGTCAGGCCTCACAATCAACGGCCAATCCGTTTCAACCGATGCAGACAAGGGCGCGATTTCTGGCGGAAGTCTAGCAGGACTGTTTGAGGTAAGGGACGAACTCATTCCCGAAGCCCAAGTGAAACTTGATGCTGTTGCGCGAGACCTCATCGAACGGTTTCAAACGACAGATGTGGATCCAACGTTGGCTGTCGCAGCAGCTGGGTTATTTACCGATGGCGGAGCCGCGCTAGATGTATTGAACGAAGAAGCACTTTCAAACAGGCTCACTGTGAATGCTCTGATCGACCCTGCTCAATCGGGTGACCTCTGGAAGATTCGCGACGGGCTTGGCGCTATTGCAGAGGGAGACCAAGGTGATTCAAGCATTCTCGTAGCAATGACCGACGCCCTTCAAAATTCTCGTGTCGCCGCGTCAGGGGACTTCACAAGCACGCAACGCAGTGCAGTCACTTTGTCGTCGGACTTCTATTCATTAATCGAGGGAGACATTCTGGACCTCGAAACAGGACTGAGCTTCTCCACAGCACGCCAAGAAAGTTTAAAGTCTATTGAGCTTGAAGCAGGCGTCGACACCGACTTCGAGATGCAACAGCTCATCTTGATCGAACAAACCTACGCAGCGAATGCGCAAGTTATTCAAACTCTTGACACGCTGCTTGACCAATTGATCGGAATGCTCTGATGAACAGTATCTCATATGGAGATCTCGCATCTTCGCTCAAAAACATGCGGATAACCACGCAAGTCAAGCAAGACCTAGAGAAATACAATTACGAGGTGGCTAGCGGACTAAAGAGCGATCTTCGCGACGAAGTCGCAGGTGACTTCACGCCCCTGGCCTCTCTTGAGCGGTCCATTCGCTCACTCGATGCTTATGGAACTGCGCTCAATGAGGCAGAGCTTTTCACATCGTCACTGCAGTCCGTTTTGGGAACGGTTTCGGATCAAGTTTCTGGCCTTTCTGTCGATCTTTTGACCACTGCAGATGCTGCACAGCCAACAACGATATCGGTTGTCGCAAAGGACGCGAAGTCGAAATTTGAAACTGTTGTGTCCGTATTGAATACCCGCGTGGGTGGACGTGCCTTGATGTCAGGAGCCGCGACAGGTGCCAGTGCGCTTGCAAGCGCCGACGATATACTGGCCGAAATCAGCACGCTTGTTGCAACAGAAATCGATGCAAACGGTGTGATCGCTGCCGTTGAAAATTGGTTTGATGCGGCGGGTGGGGGATTTGAAACAAGTGGCTACCTCGGCTCTGAAAATGACATTTCTCCGTTTGCTTTGAATGAAAATCAGCGCGCTAGCATAGATATAAAAGCGGATGATCAATCCATTCGCGACACCCTAAAAGGGCTTGTATTAGCATCTTTAGTTGATGAAGGCGTGCTGTCCAGCAGTCAAGCCGACCAAGTGCAAATGCTTCAGTTTGCCGGAGAAACCCTACTATCTGCGGATTCCTCAATCACAACCGCACGGGCGCACGTGGGCACGATCGAACAACAGATCAGTGATGCAAAACTGGCCAACTCTGCTGAAGGCTACGTTCTGGAAATGGCCAAATCAGAGATCGTCTCAGCTGACATTTACGACTCTGCTGCGAAACTCACGCAAGCTGAAGCACAGTTGGAAATGATCTACACAATCACAGCAAGATTATCGCGTTTAAAGTTATCGGATTACCTATAATGTTAAAATTTTTCTTATCTGCGATTATATACTTGCTGATTGCTGGAGCGGTCGTTGCTTCACCAATTCGAATAAAGGACCTCGTCGAATTTGACGGTGTTCGTGGCAATGATTTGGTCGGGTACGGCTTGGTCGTCGGCCTAAATGGCACCGGCGATGGTATTCGCAACGCACCATTTACCGAAGAAATCATGTCGAATATATTGGAACGCCTTGGCGTCAATGTATCCGGTGAACAGTTTCGCCCCAAAAACGTTGCCGCTGTTTTTGTAACCGCGACTTTACCGCCTTTTGCGCGAACTGGATCTCAGATTGATGTGACAATCTCAGCCATTGGAGACGCGAAAAGTCTGCTGGGCGGCACATTGATTATGACGCCGATGAATGCCCCAGATGGGCAAATTTACGCAGTGGCGCAAGGAACGATTATTGCTGGCGGAGCGTCTGCCGAAGGCGACGGCGCAACGGTCACGCAAGGCGTGCCCACAGCCGGCGTGATCCCGTCTGGTGCCAGAATTGAACGCGAGATTGAATTCGATTTCACAAAATTGACTTCAATCCGTCTTGCGTTGAGAAATCCAGATTTCACAACCGCTGGACGCATAGAAGTGGCGATCAATAACAACTTTGGGCGCGTGGTGTCGCGGATGCTCGATGCTGGCACTGTCGTGCTAGACATAAAAGCAACCAAGTCGCTTTCCCCCGCGCACGCGCTTGGCCGTGTTGAAAACATTTCTGTAGAACCCGAACGCAAAGCGCGAGTAATCGTTGATCAAAGATCGGGCACGATTGTGATGGGCGAAGATGTCCGCATTTCAAGAGTTGCGGTCAGTCAAGGCAATTTGACGCTGCGCATAGAAGAGGAACCGCTCGTGGTACAACCAAACCCCTTTTCAGAAGGCGGCACAGTTATTGTTCCCAGAACACGTGCAGCATTAGAAGAAGAGCCGGGCATTGGGCTTGCCGAAATTCCTGGAGGAACGTCGCTGTCGGAAGTCATCGCTGGCCTGAATGCTTTGGGCGTGTCTCCGCGAGACATGATCGACATTCTAAAAAGCATCAAAGCAGCAGGCGCACTTCATGCAGAATTTATTGTCAGATAGTTCGACTGCTGATGGTGATAAACTCGTCAGAACAGACAACTTATATGGGCGGCCAATCATACCGCCCATACTCTTCGCAAAAAATCTATTCTGTAGGGCTTTTATCGTTTTCTTCATCAATGATGGCATCTTCAATGAAATCGGTGTCCTGTTCATGTTGGGCGCCAACCTCTGTATCTGAACCAACAATCATCGGAAGCATTTCAGTTCCCGCAGGCATCGACACTTCAGACTGAGCCGGAGTTCGCCAGCTCAATGTATCGAATGCGGAACAGCTGGCACAAATTGGTTCCCACGACACATGAACCGTTTGGCATTTGTCACACATCCACTGCGGACCGCGTGGGGCCGTCAAAGCGCGGGTGAGCCACCCCCGAACAACGGCGTCAGCAGACCCTTCACCGCGCTCAATCGCGGCCATCAATGTCATCGATCTTGCTGTTGGAGAATTTTCAACCAAGTCACCCAAAGTGCGTCGAGCTGCAGGAAAATCTTCTGCGGCGATTTGCAACTCAGCCATAAGCATTTTTGTTTCAGGATGGCCGGGTTTTGCCCGAACAAGACCTGCAAAGCGCTTAATCCGTGCATTGGGTGTTTCATCAGGTGCAATACGAGCGAAAGCCGCAGCCAAATCTGGATGAGGCTGTACATCCCAAGCCTTTTTCAAAATGCGCGTAGCCTGACGATCTTTTCCTTGGCGCGTATACTCGTCGGCGGCCATGACTGCAGCAGGTATCAAATCAGGTGACTTTTTGTTTGCCTCAATTGCGGCTTCTTGCGCTTCAACAGTGGCACCCGTTTCAAAAACACCTTTGGCTTCTGAAAGCGCCAGAACCGCGTCACGTCGTTTGTGCACATCGCGGGGAATTGCACCGTGCTTAAACTTTGCAGACAACGTGCTGCGTGCGGCAGACCAATCTTTTTTCTCAGCTTGCAACTGCAACAGCGTGTCTTGCATTTCTACGTGCTTAGGTTTGAGCGCAAAAGCTTTTTCCGCAAGCTTCAGAGCAGTGTCTTTGTCGCCTTCTTCAAGCTTGTGTTTCATCATTCCCTGCACGCCAACAAATCGGGTGCGATCATCGGCGACAAGACGTCGGTACACTTCTTGGGCTTTTCGTTTATCGCCCGTCATTTCGGCGGCTTGTGCGGTCAAAAGATTGGTCAACTCAGGCTTGCGCAAGTATTTTTCTGCTTTAGATGCTTTGGCCATTGCGACGCGACCTTCGCCAGACGCCAGAGCCATCATACCCTCTGCCATCGCGTCAAATCCTTTGCGTTCGCGGTTGCGATCAAAATAACGAGACAGTGCGGTTTCATCACCCAAGAGGAACTTCATAAGCGCAACACAGAGCCCCACAAGTTTCAAAAGTAACCAAGCAGCCACTAGCAAAACCACAACCGCGATTACGACTTTGATGGGCGATAAGCTTATTTTGAAGCCCATGAACGCAATGTCCATACTGCCTTCGCTGTCGATCAAGAACATCCCACCGAACGCGAGCGCCGCCACTAGGACAACAAAGAAAACTATTTTAACCAAAGACCAGAGCATGTGAGCGCCTTTCTATTGAGCAAGCATTGCGGAGAGCGCGTTGGTGACATCAAGACGGGTTTGCGCAACCGCAACCCAATCCGCCATCACCGCTTGCCCCACATCGGGAAGTGTCGAAATTTCTGTCAAAGCCAACTGCAAGTCGTTTTCGCGAATGGCCTGTTCAGCGCGCGACAAAATTGCATCGGGGCTTGCGCCATCTTTGGGGGTCAAAGATCTGAGACCCAATTGCGTGCGCAGGAAACGATCTATCCAACCTTGGCTGTCAGCATCTGTCTTGGCCGTCTCAACGATAGCCATATCAGCGGCCGCGCTGAAAGAGGTTGCGATCTCTTGTAGGGTCGCGACCCCTTGTGCGGCAGGCGCACTCAATGCGGCGGGCACATCAATTTGCAAGTTTTTGAGAACCGCATCATAGGGCTGCCCTGTGGTGATCGCTTCTTGCAAGCGAGAGACCGCGGAGGCTTTGGCAGCATTGGCTTCTTCGTTTTCAGCTGCTTCTTTCGCATCCTGCAGGCGCGCAATTTCGCTATTGAGTAGCGTTTGCATGTCGTTCAACTGGCGTTCATAAGCTGCTGTCGCTTCGGGGGAAACGATAGCTTCAGCGACAGGAGCAGCTTCGACCGCAGTTAGGCGTCGATCAATATCTGCGAGTGCAGCCTCGACTGGAGCCAACGCGCCACTTAAATCTATGTCAGCGATTTTTGCATCGACCGATGCCGTCGTATCTGAAACTTCACCGCGCACCGTATCAATCAGCTCAGCCACTTGGGCGACTTGAGATTGAGAGTCTGCTAGCTGTGCCTCAAGCGCTGACATCCTGTTTAGCAAAACATCTGTGCTGGCACCAGGGAAAGGCCACCCATCGGGCTTGATAAAATTGGCGCCCGCATAGCCGAGACCAACGCAGATAACCCCCCCCAAGAGCATGGGGACAAATCCACGTTTTTTTACAACCACCTGTGGCTCAGCCGGATTTGGAACTTCGGCTTGAATTTCTTCCTTTGCGGTCACTTCGTCTGCATCTATGGATGCCTCGGCGACATCTATAACTTCCTCTGCGTCTTCAGCAGGTGTTTGCTCGACATTTTCAGCGTCCAGTTCCGACACATCGCTTGTATCTTCGGTGTCCACTTCCGGCTCGGAAGGTTCGCTTGTGTCTGCGTCAAGCGTCTGAACATCGGCCTCGTTCGCGTCGGCTTGCACTGTGTCAATAACATCATTGACGACCGCGTCAGAAGCGACCTCGGGTTGTGCTGTGTCTTTAGGAGAATTCTTTGACCGTGCCACGATATAACCTTTCGAATCCAAACAAATAATGTGTCGCTACACACTGAACCTAATAGGAGTGAAAGGGACCCTCAAGCCATTCAAGCCAACTGCGACGCAATAGCCGCCAACATCGCCTCGGAATTGGGCGCCTTTGCGTATGCAATGTGATCCGGTTTTGATCCAGACCAACCGTTTGCCGCGACCTGAGAAATCGCGACCAGCGTAATTTTACCCACAAAACCTCTTAAGTTTTCCGACACAATGCGCGCAGAACGCGCAGAATAAACGGGAACCAAAAGGTCCGTCGCTGTCAAAAGGCTTTGCTGAACCTCTAGTGAAAACTGACACGGTTCTTGTCGATAAACAACCAGTGATTTCGAATCGATTCCAGCCATATTTAGTTCAAATTCCATATCTGCCTGCACATGAGCGCCGCGTAAATACAACACGCGCGACACGCCCGAAGCTTGAACCAGTTTGATCAAGTCTTTAGCGTTTCCTGCCGCAGAAACTGCTTTAAGTCCCGTTGCGCGCGCCACCTGGGCTGTCGCATCCCCAACACATAAAACTGGCGTCATGGGAGCCATCGTTGCAGCGGAATATGCCGCGTGTTTTGAGGTCAGAATAATTGCATCAAATACTTCTGTTTGTGGGGCATGTGCCACGGGAACAATCGCAAGTGCAGGTGCCAAAACGCTTTGCGCGGATGGATTGATCGACAAGACAGCCTTTTTGAGCGCTTTAGCGTCGTCCATTGGTCTTGAAATGAGCACTGTCGTTGGCAAAGTGAACCCCAGCATTGTGTGACTGTTGTCTCAGTGTTACCTCCCAATATGAGATGAAACAACGCTTGGCTGTTTTTAAACGACCAAAGTCTGAAAGGCGCAAATTATGACTGGCATTACCGTCCTAGGTGCAGGTGCGTTTGGAACAGCTCTAGCAATTTCCCTGAGCTCAGTGCGCGAAGACGTCATTCTGTGGGGGCGTTCACCCGATCAGATGATGCAGATGTCAAAAGTTCGCACGAATGAAAGGCGCCTACCTGGGCGTAAATTGCCCGACGCATTGAGACTGACGTCTGACTTGAGTGATGCTTGCTGCTCCAACATCATTTTGATGTCGATGCCCATGCAAATGCTGTCACAATTTGCGCAGGATAACGCAGCGCTTTTGGCGGGTAAAACACTGGTTTCTTGCTGTAAGGGAATTGATCTTGCAACGGGACTGGGCCCTGTTGAAGTCCTAAACCAACGTATTCCAAGCGCAAAAGTCGCCATTTTGTCTGGCCCCTCTTTTGCGGCTGATATTGCTGACGGATTACCGACAGCACTGACGATCGCGACTAAAGATGACATACTGGTGTCTGCCTTGCAGGCTGCGCTGACCACGAAAACAGTTCGCCTTTATTCCAGCTTAGACCCCATCGGCGTGGAGTTTGGTGGAGCGTTGAAAAACGTAATGGCCATCGCCTGCGGTATAGCTATAGGCGCAGGGCTAGGCGAAAGCGCCCGAGCGGCATTAATGACGCGCGGCAATATCGAAATGCAGCGCCTTGCAACAGCACTCGGTGCCTCACCGCAGACTTTATCGGGCCTTTCTGGGTTCGGTGATTTGGTTTTGACCTGCACCTCTGCGAAATCACGCAATTTTTCCCATGGCTTAAAACTGGGTCGAGGAGAGACCATCGATCCGACGATCACGGTTGAGGGCGTTGCCACGGCGCGGGCTGTGGCAACTCTTGCGGCCAGCCGCGGGATAGATATGCCCATCACAAATGTTGTCCGTGACATTCTGGATTCTTCAATCATAATATCCGACGCGGTGGAGCTATTGCTCTCCCGTCCACTCAAAAGGGAATAAATCATGAAGTTCGCAGTTATCTGCGCCGACAAAGCTGGCGCACTACAAATCCGTCTCGACAACCGCTCTGAGCATCTCGCCTATATTGAGGCGACAGGGGTGGTCGAACAAGCTGGGCCATTTTTAGATGAGGCTGACGACATGTGCGGATCGTTGGTTATTCTTGAAGTATCCGATATGGCCGCAGCTCAAGCTTGGGCAGACAACGATCCATATGCCAAAGCTGGACTGTTTGAAAACGTCTCTGTTCAACCTTGGAAACGCGTGATTGGCTAATGGCCTATTGGTTGTTCAAATCAGAAGCTGACGTTTGGTCGTGGGACCAGCAGGTTGCCAAGGGTGAGATTGGCGAAGAATGGAATGGGGTGCGCAACTATCAAGCGCGCAATAACATGCGCCAAATGCAACTGGGCGATCTTGGGTTTTTCTATCATTCGCGTGCCGAAAAAGAAATTGTCGGCATCGTCGAAGTCTGCGCGCTTGCGCATCAGGATAGCACGACCGAGGATGCTCGCTGGGACTGTGTCGACATAAAAGCGGTCAGACCCCTTATTGCGCCAGTCACTTTGGGAATGTGCAAAGAGGATCCGCGCTTGGCCGATATGGTTCTTGTGAACAACTCGCGCCTATCTGTGCAGCCCGTGACACCCGAAGAATGGGGTTTTGTGTGTGAGCTAGGTGCTTCACAGCCGTAGTACCCTATCAGAAATTTGCCAGCCAAAATGTCGTAGGCTTAGCATATTGGCAACAAATCGATTTTGGAGAACCTTGTGGGATTGATGTCCGGTCTTGGCATTGGACTGCTTTTTATCGCGCCTTGGATTGCGATGAACGTTGCTTATGCGATGCGACCTCGTGCCTTGGCTATCATTGACGGCGGATACGCTGTTGTAGGTTGCGGCGTTATTGGACTTGATTCTCGGCATTTTTTAAAAAATGGAGGGTTCCGACCCCCCGGAACCCTCCTCACCCCACGCGTTCCTAAGCACCACACGCGTTCTGATATAGTAGGTCCGGGCCGTACTAGCCTTGGATTGAAGCTACGCGGTTTTGCGATTCCAAACAAATTGAAAATCTTGACGTTTTAGTTCAACTGACTATGGAAATTCGCAATCAAGCATTAACTATGCCTCTGTCAGTGAGCGCATCTAACTTACAGAATTTTCGCAAGAAAACGCCGCCTCAGCACAAGGTTGAGACGGCTTATTTTTATTTGTAGACGGCTTCTTTGCCGAAGTGTTTTACCAACAAGTAGTAGAACACGGCACGGAATTTGTTGCGCTCGGATTTGCCATAAGTTTCGATGGCGGCATTGATCGCATCCATCAACTCAGGACTGTCAGCCAACCCAAGCTTTTTAATCAGGAAGTTGTTTTTAACTGTTTCAAGTTCTGACTCTTGGCTGCCAGCGACAGTCGATGCATCGGCATTATAGATAGCCGGGCCACAGCCGATTGTGACTTTCGTCAACAGGTCCATGTCTGGCGTCATGCCACATTTTGTTTTAAGATCATCGGCATATTTTGCGATAAGATCGTCGCGTTTTCCCATTGGAATTCTCCCACCAATTATCGACCATCCGGCCATGTACAACAGCCTCTATTTGGGCTTGGCATTAGACTAGATTTTAATGGGCCAAAAACAAAGGGAAAGTTTGCTCACAAGTCCCCATAGGCAAAAGGGCCACCAAAACGGTGACCCTTTTTATATTATTTACAATAACTTAGTAGCGGTAGTGTTCAGGCTTGAAGGGGCCTTCAACCGTTACTCCGATGTAGTCAGCTTGCTCTTTTGTGAGTTCTGACAACTGCACGCCGATGCGTGCAAGGTGCAGACGCGCCACTTTTTCATCCAGATGTTTTGGCAAAATATAGACGTCGTTTTTGTATGCTTCGCCGTTTGTCCACAGTTCAATCTGAGCCAAAACTTGGTTGGTGAAAGATGCTGACATAACGAAAGACGGGTGACCTGTTGCGTTGCCAAGGTTCAGCAAGCGACCTTCAGACAGCAAAATGATACGTGAGCCAGAAGGCATTTCGATCATATCCACTTGGTCTTTGATGTTGGTCCATTTGTGGTTTTTCAACGCAGCCACTTGGATTTCATTGTCAAAGTGACCGATGTTGCCAACGATCGCCATGTCTTTCATCGCGCGCATATGTTCGATGCGGATGATGTCTTTGTTGCCTGTGGTGGTGATGAACACGTCCGCTGTAGACACAACATCTTCGAGGCGCACAACTTCGAAACCGTCCATAGCTGCTTGCAGCGCACAGATAGGGTCGATTTCGGTGACTTTCACGCGCGCGCCAGCACCGCTGAGAGACGCGGCAGAGCCTTTGCCAACATCGCCGTACCCACAGACCACAGCGACCTTGCCAGCCATCATGGTATCAGTGGCGCGACGAATGCCGTCGACGAGGCTTTCTTTACAACCATATTTGTTGTCGAACTTGGACTTGGTCACAGAGTCGTTCACGTTGATCGCTGGAAACGGTAATTGCCCTTGTTTTACAAGCTCATACAGACGGTGAACGCCTGTCGTTGTTTCCTCAGAGACGCCAACGATTTGGTCACGCATTTTGGTGAACCAACCGGGTGTTTCGGCCATACGCTTTTTGATCTGCGCAAAGACTGAGATTTCTTCTTCGGTGGTGGCCACTTCGATCAAATCGGTTTCGCCATTTTCAACACGCGCACCCAGCAAGATGTAGAGCGTCGCATCGCCGCCATCGTCCAAAATCAGGTTCGGGCCATCTGCGAATTGGAAGGATTTATCGAGGTAATCCCAATGCTCATCAAGGCTTTGGCCTTTGATCGCGAACACAGGAACGCCGCTGGCGGCTATCGCTGCGGCTGCGTGATCTTGGGTTGAGAAAATGTTGCACGACGCCCAGCGCACATCTGCGCCAAGAGCCACAAGAGTCTCAATTAAAACAGCGGTTTGAATGGTCATGTGCAAAGAACCAACAATACGCGAGCCTTTAAGCGGCTTTGCTTCGCCAAATTCGTCGCGCAGCGCCATAAGGCCTGGCATCTCAGTTTCAGCGATGTTCAATTCCTTGCGGCCGTATTCGGCCAGCGAGATGTCTTTGACGATGTAGTCGGCCATATGGGCGGCTCCTTGAGAATGACTTTGTGGCTGGTTACCACTTCGTATACGCGCTTACAACGTAATGGGATTGATTTGAGGTTAAACCCAAGGCGAATTATACAGAGTGTGAACAATTTTGGCGGGGTAAAAACATGGCGCAAGCACGGGCATGGCAACGAATGCTTTCAGGGCGCAGGCTTGATCTGTTGGACCCGACTCCGATGGATATCGAAATCGAAGACATCGCGCATGGGCTTGCTTTCGTGGCGCGTTGGAATGGACAAACTCACGGAGATTGGGCCTATTCTGTCGCGGAACACTCTGTTTTAGTTGAACAAATTTTTAGGCAGCTTTATCCAAATGAGCCGATAAAATGGCAGTTGGCCGCACTTTTGCACGACGCGCCTGAGTATGTGATCGGCGATATGATTTCCCCTGTGAAGGCTGCGATTGGGCCAGATTACGGCGACTTAGATGATCGTTTGACGGCCGCCATTCACATTCGGTTTGGCTTGCCTGCAAAAATTCCTGTGGCGATTAAGCGCAAGATCAAAAAGGCTGATAAAGTGTCGGCTTGGCTTGAGGCGACGCAAATCGCAGGGTTTTCGCAAGTTGAGAGCAATAAGTTGTTCGGCAAACAAGACGAGACGCTTGTGCAAAACCTACGCATTCATCTGCGTCCGCCTGTGCATGCGCGCAACGCTTTTACCGCACGGCACGCAGAATTGATGGCACTGTTATGACGTATCACATCCGCAAAGCAGGGCCTTTGGATGCCCGCGCGCTTTCAGAACTATTGAATGAAATCATAGATGTAGGTGGAACGACGGCCTATATGCATCATTTCACCGCACATGATTTGGCGCAAAAAATGCAGGTGCCCCATTCCACTTGGCTTTTGGCTGAAGATGACACAGGGCGCGTGATGGGATTTCAATGGATTGAGCCGCACCCAGACCTGCCGCATGATGTCGTCGATATTGCAAGCTTTGTGCGCATTGGCGGCACGGGCTTGGGTGTTGGGTCGCAGTTGTTTCAAGCGACCTGCAAGGCGGCCAAGGACATTGGATATCGCGCGATTGACGCAATCATCCGTGCCGACAATGCTGGTGGATTGGCCTATTACCAAAGTCGCGGATTTGAGACTCTCAAAGTGATCAAAGACGCCGAATTGGACGACGGCACACGCGTCGATAAAATCTGGAAGCGCTACGATCTGCGGTGACATTTTGGCGATGCTTTAAAGACAATAAGGCGAGAGTTTGCAACTTTTACAACCTTTCTCGCCCCCTCACTTTACATGTTTTAAAGATCCCAAAATTGCGCTGAATTGCAATTCGACGGACTTTCATTGATATGTGGACCAACGATGGATTTTAGCAAAGGCTGGCCGAATGCTACAAAATGAAATTCTGTTTCAGGCGCTCGAACTCCCTTGCGGCGTGGTCTTGAAAAACCGGATCGCGAAATCGGCAATGTCGGACTCCTTAGGCGATGGAACCGGTCATCCAACACCTGAGCAAAACAGGCTGTATCAGCGTTGGGCGCAAGGCGGATTGGCCGTCTCGATTATTGGTGAGGTACAGCCCACATCCGACTACCCCGAAAAGCCCGGCAATCTGGTCTTGAATCCAGATTCCGATCTTTCAAAGTTTCGCAAACTTGCCCAGTATGGTGGTCAAAACGGGTCCCAGCTTTGGCTGCAACTCGGTCATGCCGGTGCGCTTTCATATGCGCCAATTAGTACCCCCAAGGGGCCGAGCACACTCGACTTGCCGGACCTTCGTTGTAAGGGCATGACATTAGATGAAATACACCAAGTGCCCTTGGACTTCGCGAAAACCGCCAAACTGGCGCAGCAAGCGGGGTTCACAGGTGTTCAAATTCATGCAGCTCATGGGTTTCTACTCAGTCAATTCCTGTCGCCATTATTCAACAAGCGAAATGACGGGTATGGCGGCGCAATCAAGAACCGTATGAAGCTGTTGCTTGAATCTATTGAGGCAACACGAGCAGCCGTTGGTCCCAGTTTTGCGATCGCGGTGAAGCTCAACTCTTCAGACCAGCTTGAAGGCGGGCTTGTCGAGGGTGACGCGCTACAGGTGGTGGCCGCTCTGGACAAGTCAACGGTGGATTTAATCGACATCAGTGGCGGCACGTATTTTCCAGGCGCCAAGTCTGCATCTGACAGCGCGGGGCGCGGACCATATTTCATCGCATTTGCCAAACGCGCTCGCACAGTCACATCCAAGCCCCTGATGCTCACGGGGGGCTTCAAAACGCGCGCGCAGTCAGTAGCGGCTGTGACAAGTGGTGCAGTCGATGTTATCGGCCTTGCGCGAGCGCTTGTTCTTGAGCCAGCACTTCCGAACCTCTGGGCGGATAACAAGATGCCAGAGCCAGTATTTCCGAGGTTTTCGAATGCACCTGAGGGTGGAATAACGGCTTGGTATACGATGCGCCTGACTGAAATCGGCGCTGACGAAGAGACGGATAATGTTGGCGATCTTGGCCAAGCTATACACGCTTATGAAGCGCGTGATAACGTCCGTACGGAAATCTGGTCGTGCCACTTTAACCGTGGCCATACCTTAGATTAAACCTCAAAGCGGACATTAGTAGCCCCAGCAAAAAACGTTGTTAACATCTAACGATCAAAGGCTCTTTTGGCCTCTCTCCACCTATTTCGGAGACCGCTTGGCCAAAATGCGCTGCAAGGTCCGACGGTGCATGTTCAAGCGTCGCGCAGTCTCTGACACGTTGCGGTCGCATAGCTCATACACGCGCTGAATATGTTCCCAACGCACACGGTCCGCAGACATCGGATTTTCGGGTGGCGGCGGCAGATCATCGCCAGTCGCCAGCAAAGCGTTGGTGATGTCATTGGCATCCGCAGGTTTTGATAGATAATCTGTGGCACCGATTTTGACCGCAGCGACCGCCGTGGCAATAGCGCCGTAGCCTGTCAAAACAACGATGCGGCTGTCGGGGCGTTTGGCACGCAGCACTTCGACCACGTCCAAACCATTGCCGTCCTCAAGACGCAGATCAACAACCGCATAGGCCGGTGGGCGCGCTGTTGAAATGGCCTTGCCTGCCGCAACAGACCCCGCCATTTCGACCTCAAAGCCGCGTTTTTCCATGGCCCGCGTTAGGCGACGCAAAAACGGTTCGTCATCATCGACAAGCAACAGTGATTTATCGTCACCGATGTTCAATTTTTCTGTTGTCATCAAATGATCCTCCAACCATTCGCGCCACAAGCGCAGTGTCTAGACAGTAGGCGGACTGTGGCCGTTGTCAAATTTTACGCAACTTTTACACAGCTTTCACTCAATGGCATCGATAAAGCAGGCGACGGTTTCGGCCATTTTTTCAGGGGAATCGTCACGTTTGAAAAAGTCCACGAATCCGCGCTCAGGCATGACGAAATAGGTTTGGGTGGAATGATCCACCAGATAATATTCTGGATCGCCATCAACCTGTTTTTGATAGTATGTTTTATAGGCTTTAGAGGCCACTTTGACTTGCTCAGGCGAGCCCGTCAGGCCGATCATATTGTCATGAAACAGGCTGGTGAATTCTTTCATCACCTCAGGCGTGTCACGCTCTGGATCGATGCTGATAAAGGCCGTCTGCACGTCATAGCCTTGCGCGTCCAAAATACGCTGGGCATCAGCGTTGCGCATATTGTCGAGCGGGCAAACATCGGGGCAAAAAGTGTAGCCGAAATACAGAATGGTCGGCTTGGTGAACACATCCACGTCTGTCACGGTCACGCCATCTTCATTGACCAACTCAAAAGGACCGCCAATCGATCCACCAGCCACGGCCGCTTGCGAACAGCTTGCGAGTTTGGTGTCGCTTGATCCAAAGGCCACATAGGCTGTGCCAGCCAAAAGGGCGGCAATCGCGATGGCGGATGTAATGGCGATGGTGCGTGTCATGGGCTTCTCCAATTTGAAAGCAAGGCGACTTAAACCAGAGTTTGTGGCAAGTCTAAACGCGGCAAGATGTATCAACGGTTTTATCACGGCGATACCCTGCGGCGTTCACAAATGCGATTGAGGCGCTTCAATCTGCGCATTGATCGGATGGACAGGCCGGACTAACAAGGCCAAACTAACAAGAGATGTAGTGACGCATTAGGACCAATACGCAATAGATGGCACATATTTCAGAAGACATCATCAACCAAGAACGCCGCTCCAACTGGGTGCGGTTGCGCACTTTGGTTTGGCTCAGATGGATTGCCATTACAGGGCAAATTGCCACCATTGGCGTCGCCATGTTGTGTTTTGGCTTTCAACTGTCGCTTGGTGGTTTTGCGATTGTCATTGGCGCATCAGTGATAGTCAACATCGTGGCGGCGTTTGTTTACCCTGAAAACATGCGCCTGACGGAACGCGGCGCGACCTGGATGCTGTTGTTCGACATCACCCAACTGTCGGCGATGCTCTATCTGTCTGGGGGGCTGAACAACCCGTTTGCTTTGTTGATTTTGGTGCCTGTGACGATTTCTGCCACAGCGCTGCGCCCAACATCTGTGATCGCAACGGGTGGTGTTGCGATTGTCTTGGTGACCTTGGTCGCTTTGTTCAATATGCCGCTTGTTGATCTTTACGGGATACCCATCGTGTTGCCGCATATTTTTGTCTTTGGCTCTTGGGCTGGCATTGTCGTCGGGATCACCTTTTTGGGCGGATATGCGTGGAAGGTCACGTCAGAAATTCACACCATGTCCGAGGCGCTTTTGGCCACACAAATGGCGCTAGGTCGCGAACAAAAGCTTACCGATTTGGGTGGCGTTGTCGCGGCAGCCGCGCATGAATTGGGCACACCTTTGGCCACGATCAAGCTGGTGAGTGCGGAATTGGTTGATGATCTGGCAAAGTTCGAAGATTTTCGCGCCGACGCGCAGTTGATCCATGAGCAGGCAGACAGATGCAGGGATATTTTGCGCTCGATGGGGCGCAGCGGCAAAAACGATCTGCATCTACAAATGGCCCCCTTGCAAGCTGTTATTGAGGAGGCAGCTGACCCGCATATGCAGCGCGGTAAAACCGTGATCATTGATGCCTCAGCGGGCGAGACTGGCGTGGACCAACCGCATGTGTTCCGTCATCCCGAGATGATCCACGGACTGCGCAACCTTGTGCAAAACGCTGTCGATTTTTCTAAATCCACGGTTTGGGTGGATGTGTCTTGGACGAAAGAGGTCATTCGCGTGCGCATCATAGATGATGGTGCTGGCTTTCCCGCGTCGGTGATCGGCAAAATCGGTGATCCGTTTATGCGCAGGCGCAGGCCCGATGCTGACGCGAAGAAACGCCCCGCATATGAAGGCATGGGTTTGGGGCTTTTCATTGCCAAGACGTTGCTAGAACGCACGGGCGCGGACATCTCATTTGCGAACGGATCGCCGCCACACGATCAACAGTTGCACGCAGGCAGGCGCTCTGGCGCTATCGTCGAACTGGTCTGGCCGATGTCGCGGATTGCGGCCTCAAAGGAAGAACAAACCAAGGCTTTGGGGGAAAATATGCTGTTTGAACGTTGAAAATTCGAGGTTTTAACGACCCATTAACCTAAATTTTGAAGAGTCATCCCTGACGCGATCGCGCGCAAAGGAGATTCTCATGACTGCTGATACAGTGCTTACGCTTTCGATTATGTGCCTTGGAACGCTGTGTGCCGCGTTTGTTGTACTGTACGCATTGGCGTGGCTTGGCGGGCGCAAAACGGCGGCTGACACCATCGCGCTGCACGGCGACGACACTGACATAATATTCCTGTTCGATGATGAAACCCTTATCAACGCCACCAAATCCGCACGCAATGTGATCAGCGCAGCGGCCGATGTTGGGTCCGATTGGTCGCGGCTGCTCAGTGTGCTTTTGCATCGGTTTCCGACATTTCAAGCGGACATCAGTGAACTCGCGGATCTTGGACAAATCGATGTGGAATCGCGCGATGGTAATGCCGTCCTGCGCTGCGAATGGCGCAATGGGCTTGCCCGTGTGTCATTGCTCGATCTGGAAACTGTGCGCGATCATGTGGACATGGACCACCATTCCCTTGCCGCAATGGAGCAAGAGCTTGAAACCCTGCGCGTCACTTCTGAGCATGTCCCGTTTTTGGTCTGGCGCGAGCTGAAGGATGGCACCATAAGCTGGGCGAACTCCGCCTATGTTTCCCTTGCTGACGCGCAACTACCAGCCGGCGAAATTCCCAGTTGGCCACCTCTGTCCTTGTTCGACACCAAGCAGCTTTTATCCACCACATCCGGTGAGTGCAAACGCCTTGCTTTGGAAAACAACACAGCCGAAGATCGCCCCTATGAAGTCTTCCCGACGCCAGTGGGGGATGACACATTGTTTACCGCCATTCCGGCAGATCGCGCCGTTAAGGCGGAGAAAGCTTTGCGAGAGTTTCGCCAAACGCTTACCAAAACATTCGCACATCTCACCATCGGCCTTGCGATTTTTGATCGCAATCGTAACCTTACATTGTTCAACCCTGCCCTGTTGGATCTAACATCTTTGCCAATAGACTTTCTGTCCAATAGGCCAGCGCTTACCGCGTTCTTGGACCGGTTGCGCAACATCAAAATGATGCCCGAACCCAAGGACTATAAATCGTGGCGTCAGGAAATTTCCGAACTTGAAACAGCCGCAAGTGTTGGACAATACGAAGAAATTTGGTCTTTGCATGGCGGGGTCACTTACCGCGTCTCTGGCAGACCTCACCCTGATGGCGCTATTGCATTTTTGTTCGAAGATATCAGTGCCGAAATGTCGCTCACGCGTCGTTTCCGTGCAGAAATTGAAACGGGTCAAGCTGTGTTTGACTCTCTTGATGAAGCCATCGTCGTGTTTTCCAATGACGGCACGCTGCTTATGGCCAACAGCGCCTATACCTCACTATGGGGATCTGACGATTTGGAAAACGCGCTTGATGTTGGCATTATGGAGGCCACGCGTGTTTGGCATTCAAAATGCGCGCCCAGCCCGATTTGGGGCGATGTGCGTGATTTTGTTGGACGGATGGGGGAACGTGCCGAATGGAAAAACTCTACACGCCTTTGGGACGGTCGACGCCTCAACTGCCGTTTTGTGCCACTGGCTGGCGGACAAACCCTTGCCGGATTTTCGCCGGAAGAAACAACCCGCTTCATCCGTCCCAAACCTCAACCACAAGCCGATCCGCGTTTCGTCGAGATGTGATCTCGCTTGCCATGGCTGTTGAGCGGTTTAATGTCTGCGCATGGAAAACCGTGCGCAGCTTTTAGATCATTTTCTATCCACATCAGATTGGCGAGATGCAAAGCGCACCCCCCTTGCGGGCGACGCATCTTTGCGGCGTTATGAACGCTTGTTTAATGCCGCCACAGGCCGTCGTGCCATTGTCATGGATGCCCCGCCTGAAAAAGGCGAAAATGTGCGACCATTTTTAAACGTCGCAGCCTATTTACGCACCAATGGCTTGGCAGCCCCCGAAATATTTGAGGCAGATGAACATAACGGATTCTTGGTCTTAGAAGACTTCGGCCATGATCTGTTTGATGTCGTTTGCGGTGCGACCCCCGAAAGCGAACACACACTATATGCTGCTGCGGTCGATGCGCTGGTCGTTTTGGCGCAAGCCCCCGCATTGGAAAGCCTAGAAGACTTTCATCCCAAAATGCTTGATCTCGCGCTGACAAGTTTCCGGTGGTACGCTGAACCTGCATCAGGCATCGACCTCGGCTATGCACACACCGCCTGTCGTGAAACGCTTGCCCCCTTGATTGCCTCTTTGGGGACGGGATCTGTCACCAGTTTACGCGATTTTCATGCTCAAAACCTGCTGTGGTTGCCCGACCGTCCTGCACCTAAAAACGTTGGTTTATTGGATTTTCAGGACGCGGTTTTGGGCCATCCTGCCTATGATTTGATATCCCTCACCACCGATGCGCGTCGCGATGTATCGCCGGAGGTGCAAAAGATGTGTGTGGATCGTTTTGCCCAACGTATGTCGCTTGATCCTGAACGATTTGCCCGCGAGGCAGCGATTTGTTCTGTGCAGCGCAATTTACGGATTTTGATGATTTTTGCGCGCATGTCGCTGCATTTTGGAAAACCACATTACATCGATTTGATCCCGCGTGTTTGGGGGCATTTGATGAATGATTTGGCCCATCCAGATTTGGCCAAAGTGAGACAAGTGATCATATCTACGATCCCTGCCCCGACCCCTGACATTCTTAGAAAGTTGAAAGCGCAATGCGGCACTGTCTCGACACTGTAATGTTTTTTTGCGCAGGCCGCGGCACGCGCATGCTTGAGCTGACGCAGCATCAACCCAAGCCTATGATCACCGTGGCGGGTCGACCGCTCATCGATCATGCAATTGAAGCCATGGGCGACATGCCGCGACGTTTTGCGAACCTACATTATCACCCTGAGGTCTTGGAAAAACATCTGAATTTGGCTGGAATAGACCCTATTTTTGAAACTGATCTGTTAGAAACCGGTGGTGGGTTGAAACATGCCCTGCCCCAATTGGATCGTGATGCCGTCTTTACCATGAACACCGATGCTGTCTGGGCTGGCCCCAAACCAGCAAAGTTTTTGCGCGCGCATTGGAACCCGGACATTATGGACGCGCTGATGCTGCTTATACCCAAGGACAATGCCGTCGGACACAAAAGAGCAGGCGATTTTTTGCGTGCGCCCGATGGCACTCTGACGCGCGGGACCGGTGATGTGTATACTGGGCTTCAGATCATCAAGACCAAATATGTCAGCGAGATTGAACAGTCGCATTTTTCACTAAATCTGGCTTGGGAAACGCTTTTGGCGCGCGGCACGTTGTATGGCGCGGTTTATTCGGGTCACTGGTGTGATCTTGGCCACCCTGAAGCCATTCCGCTTGCTGAATCTATGTTGGAGCACCATTTATAATGTTCACTGAAACAGACCGCCCCCGCGTTTACGGCCTGCCCTGCGGCGTGCGTTTTCCTTTCGCGCTCAAAGACGGGTTAATGGAGCGGCTAAAGGTGCAATCGCCCGACGCCTTGGCGCGGGTGGAGATTTTCGTGAATTCCTCACGGATGCGCAAAGATTTGAAACTGGCGTTTGACGATGGCGACACGCATTTTTTGCCCAAAATCCGGCTGATCACTGATCTTGGCACTGATATTGCCGCGCGCGATGTGGCCACCGGCGTGTCGGGTCTGCGGCGTCGCCTTGAATTGTCACAGCTTGTGGCGCGATTTTTGGACCAAGAACCTGATTTTGCGGCACGGTCTACGATCTATGATCTAGCGGACAGTCTTGCGGGCTTGTTGTCTGAAATGCACGACGAGGGTGTGTCGCCTGCGGATTTGGACGCGATCAACATTGAAGATACCTCTGGTCACTGGACGCGCGCACGGCGATTTATGTCGATCATTTCCGCTTTTTTCGACCCAACGCAAAACCAGCCCCCGATGCCCGAAGCGCGACTAAAAATGGTTGTAGATTTGCTCAGCGACAGTTGGAACACATCGCCTCCAACCCACCCGATTATCGTCGCAGGCTCGACTGGGTCACGCGGCACCACATCGAATTTTATGAAACTGGTCGCAAACCTGCCACAAGGGGCTGTGGTTTTGCCCGGTGTTGATTTCGATATATCGGCTGAAACTTGGGCCAAGATTCATGAGACAGACGCCTATGAGCATCCGCAGGCGCGCTTTTCTGCCTTTGCGAAAAAGCTGACCATATCGCCGCGTAGCATTGAAAACTGGGTCAGCACATCTGATGAAAATGCGACCCGAAACCAGCTTATATCGCTTGCCTTGCGCCCTGCCCCCGTCACCGATCAATGGATGACAGAGGGCCCTAATTTCAAAAATGTGTCTCAGGCCTGCGACGATCTGACATTGATCGAAGCCCCAGATTCGCGATCAGAGGCTGTGAGCATTGCTTTGGCGTTGCGCAAAGCCGCCGAGGATGGAAAAAAAGCCGCGTTGATCACGCCTGATCGCGCGCTTGCCCGCCATGTCACCGCCGTTTTGGATCGATGGGACATTGCCCCCGACGACAGTGCGGGCATTCCGCTGAACCAGACCCCGCCGGGCCGATTGTTGCGCCATGTTTCCACAGCGCTTGGGCGCGCTGTGTCGTCCGAAGACCTTTTGGTTTTGCTCAAACATCCGCTGGTCGCGCGCGGCATGTCGGACGATGAGGGCATTCGCGGGTATCATTTGCTGTGGACGCGCAACCTTGAACGCCAGCTGCGCCGCTATGGTCCTGCCTTCCCCAAGCGTGACGACCTGTTGGCCTTTGCTGAAAAACAATCTGACGATGGCACCATCGATACCACACTTGTCGCTTGGGCGATGTGGGCCTCTGATATCTTAGAGCGTCTCGATTCCAGCGAAACAGCGCATTTATCGGACCATTTGGATCATGTAATTGAGCTGTCCGAAGCCTTAGTTTGCGGACCAAAATCAAATGATGCGACGGAACTTTGGACGCAATCTGCGGGGCGCGAGGCCCTGCGCGTGGTGACAGACCTTAAACTTGAGGCCCAGCATGGCGGTCACATGACCACCTATGAATTTGCCTCGCTTTTCAACGCCATCGTGGGGCGCGGTCTAGCCCGAGATCCATCGCCTAAACATCCCGACATTATGATTTGGGGCACGCTTGAAGCGCGCGCTCAAGGCGCCGATGTCGTCATTTTGGGCGGATTGAACGAAACTATTTGGCCTGCCGCCCCTGCCCCCGATCCGTGGTTCAGTCGCGATATGCGCAAACAGGTTGGGCTTTTGCCGCCCGAGCAACAAATCGGCCTCGCCGCGCATGATTTTCAACAATCCATCGGGGCCAAAACTGTGATTTTGGCTCGCGCCAAACGTAACGCCGAGGCGGAAACTGTGGCGTCTCGTTGGGTGATCCGGCTGACCAATCTGCTTGCGGGGATGTCGGATGAAGGTGCAAATGCGCTGACACAAATGCGAGCGCGCGGCGATGTATTTGTCGATATGGCCCGCGCGCTGGAACGCCCAGATGTGACGGTTCCGTCCGCGCAAAGACCCAGCCCGCGCCCACCGTATGAGGCGCGTCCACGACAGTTATCGGTGACACGGATCGAGACCTTGGTGCGCGACCCTTATCAGATTTACGCCAGTCGCGTGTTGCGATTGAGCAAGCTGAACCCATTGACACAAGCCGCTGATCCGCGTGATCGCGGCACGGCCTTTCACAAAGTTATGGAAGAATTTGTCGCGAACACACGCGAAGAAACCCCATCCGAGGCGGCCGCTCGACTGATCGCAACCGCAGAGCGCGTTTTGGAAGAGACTGTGCTGTGGCCCGCCGCGCGCCGCGTTTGGTTGGGGCGATTGAAAAAAATCGCTTTGCCTTTGGTCCTACGCGAGGCGGAAAATCGCGAAAAAGGCACGCCCATCGCCACCGAAGCCAAAGGTGGTTATCACTTTAAAGACATCGATTTTTCCCTCACCTGTGAGGCGGATCGCATCGATGAAACCAAAGGTGGTGACTATATCATCTATGATTACAAAACCGGCGCGCCACCAACGGAAAAGCAAACCAAAACGTTGAAGATGCAGTTACATCTTGAAGCCGTCATGCTTGAAAATGGCGGCTTTGTCGGGCTCAATACAGGGCGTGTGTTTGAACTGGCCTATCTAGGTCTAGACGGAAACACGAAACAAACTCGCCTGACTTTACTGCCCGGCGATACGCAAAAAATCGAAGAGCGCTTTATTGACCTAATCAAAAACTATGATGATCCTGCGCAGGGCTATACCTCGCGGCGGATCGTGCAAAGTGTATCTTTTGCGGGTGATTTTGATCATCTGGCACGGGTGGGCGAATGGTCCGACAGTGACGCGCCCTGTCCGGAGGATGTGCGATGATCATGCTTGATGACGCGACTTTGCGCCAAATCGCAGCCGCAAAGCCCGACAGTTCGACTTGGGTGTCTGCCAATGCGGGGTCTGGCAAAACCAAGGTTTTGACGGACCGCGTGGCGCGCTTGCTGTTGGCGGGCACGCCGCCGCAACACATTTTGTGTCTGACATATACCAAAGCCGCCGCCTCAGAGATGCAAAACAGGCTGTTCAAGCGGCTTGGCGCTTGGGCGATGATGCCTGATGAGGCCCTATCGATTGAGCTGAAAACCCTTGCCCCCGATGCCGCGTTGACCGACGCGGAAATGCGGCACGCGCGCACTTTATTTGCCCGCGCCGTTGAGACCCCGGGCGGGTTGAAAATTCAAACCATTCATTCGTTTTGCGGTGCACTTTTGAGACGATTCCCGCTGGAAGCGGGTGTTTCACCGCAATTCAAAGAATTGGATGATCGCGAAACCAATACCATTTTGTCCGAGGTGTTGGATGCTTTGGCCGAAGGTCAAGGTCGCGATGCCATCGATGCAGTTGCCACGCATATTTCAGGGCAAGACGATATTGACCCGCTGCATTTGGCGCAGCAAATTGTGCGCAAACGCGAGGCGTTTCATCCGTCAGCCAATCCCGAGGACATCTGGGAATGGTTTGATCTGCCTGCAGAATATAATGAACAAGATTTGCTTGGGTCTGTATTTTTAGGCGACGAAGATCATGCGCTGACCCAAGCGGCGACAACAATGGAAACTTCGCCAAACAAAACCGATGTGACGGCTGCGGCGATGTTGCGCGCTTGGGTTGGTGCCGCGCCTTCTGTCAGCTTATTGCAAGACATGATTGGCGCGTTTTTGGTCAAGTCCGGTGAAAACCAAGGACTGACCCGTTTTGGTCGCACGCATTCTGGCCTGCCGACCAAGAAATGCGTGACGCTTGAGCCTGAAGCCTTGCGGCAACTGTCGGAATTGATGGAGCGCGTGGCGGGGGCGACAGACACTCTGCGCGCGCTGCAATCTGCGAAGAAAACCGCCGCGCTGCATCAATTCGCAACCGCGCTGCTGCAGCCCTATTTCGACACGAAAGCGCGACTAGGGTTGTTGGATTTTGACGATTTGGTGCAAAAGGCGCGGGATCTATTATCGATTTCCAGCGTTGCGCAATGGGTGCTGTTTCGATTGGACGGGGGCATCGACCATATTTTGGTGGATGAGGCACAAGACACCAGTCCCGATCAATGGACAGTGATCAGGCTGCTGGCCGAAGAGTTTACGGTGGGCGAGGGCGCGCGGCCAAATGTGACGCGCACGATTTTTGTTGTGGGCGATAAAAAGCAGTCGATTTATTCGTTTCAAGGGGCCGCACCCGAAGCCTTTGATCAAATGAAGCATCATTTTGAGTTGCGCCTTGGCGATGCGGGGCATGCCTTGCAAGATATTGCTTTGCAGCACTCATTTCGGTCTTCGCCTGCGATTTTGACCATGACGGATCAAACCTTTGCCCAATCAAGTGGGCAGGGCGTTGGGGGCGACACACATCACATCGCGTTTTTTGAAGACACACCTGGACGTGTGGATCAATGGCCATTGGTGGAACCTGAACCTGTGGAAACCGATCCTGACGATTGGGAAAATCCGACCGATTTAATAGCACCTGAGCACCACAGTATTCGACTGGCGGGCATGGTGGCGCGCAATGTTAAAGATATGATTGAGCACGGCTCGATTCCACGCAAAGGCGATGAAAACACGCAAATTGAACCGGGCGATATTTTGATTTTGGTGCGCAACAGATCGGGGCTGTTTTATCCAATGATCCGCGCGTTGAAAAAACTGAATCTGCCCGTCGCAGGTGCGGATCAGCTGATTTTGAACGACGAGTTGGCTGTCAAAGATATGACGTCGCTTTTGGCGTTTTTGTCGCTTCAAGATGATGATTTGGCCTTGGCTGAAGCTTTGAAATCACCGCTATTTGGCTGGTCTGAACAGAACCTGTATTCACTCGCGCATAAACGCACTGAAGCCACCTTGTGGCGTGAACTGCGGGCGCGGCGTGATGAATGGCCTGCGACTGCGGATATTTTGGATGATCTGCGCAAGACCTCGGACTTTTTGCGACCCTATGATTTGATCCAACGCGTTTTGGTGCGTCATGGCGGGCGTAAAAAGTTTTTGGCGCGCCTTGGCAATGAGGCTGAAGACGGACTTGATGCCTTGCTGCACCAAGCGCTGCATTATGAAACCACGCAAACGCCCAGCCTGACGGGGTTTATCGGCTGGCTGGGGGCTGAAAAAATCAAACTCAAACGCGTTTTGGATGAGTCCTCGAACCTGATCCGCGTGATGACGGTGCATGGGTCCAAAGGGCTGGAAGCGCCGATTGTGATTTTACCTGATACCTTGCGTGAAACCAGTGAGCCGAAAGACGAACTTGTCGCGTTAGAGCACGGCGGCATCGCGTGGAAATCGAGCAAAGAAAACAATTCTGAGGCACTGAAACAGTCTCTAACGCAGCTCAAAACCAAAAATGACGACGAAGAACGGCGTCTTTTGTATGTGGCGATGACGCGGGCTGAGAACTGGCTGATCGTGGCGGGCGCAGGCAAGATGAAAAAGGATAGCAGCTGTTGGTATCAACTGGTTGAAAACGGCATGCTGTCTGCAGGCGCTGTTGAGCAAGCGTTTCCAAGCGGCATCGGCAAGCGCTATGCGCATGGGGAATGGCCTGCGCGCACGGGTGAGGCTGCTGTTAAAGCACCAAAAAAAACCGAACTGCCAGATTGGGTGCAAAGGGCGGCTGTGATTTCGGATGATCCGAAAGTGTTTTTATCGCCCTCGGAGTTGGGCGGCCCAAAAGCGCTGGCGGGATCATCGTCAAATCGCAGCGAAGAGGTTGCAATGCGCCACGGCAGTCAGTTGCATTTACTGCTGGAACATCTGCCAAATCACCCGCCCCTTGACTGGCCAGAAATTGCGCGGTCCTTGTTGGGATCAGGTGAATTATTCGCAACTTTGGCTGAGTTAGAGCCACTTTTGACCGAGGCCTCTCGCACAATTGAGCAGTCTTATCAGTGGGATGTCTTTGGTGATACATCGCTGGCCGAGGTGCCGTTTTCAGGCGTTTTGCCATCGATGAACAATCACCCAGTGCATGGGATTATTGACAGATTGATCGTTGAAGATGACGTGGTGCGCGTGGTTGATTTCAAATCAAACGACGTCGTACCTATGGCGCCACAAGAGGTGCCAATGGGATTGCTGCGTCAAATGGGCGCCTATTTGGAGATTTGTTCTGCAATTTATCCAGACAAGAAAATTGAAGTGGCGATCTTGTGGACGGGCACCGCGACGCTTATGCCCCTGCCACACGATATGGTGATGTCTGCTCTGCAAGACACCGCTACATCTTGACCCTTTAAGGCAGGACACATAGGTTCTGCTCAACATAGAAATCAGGAGAGATCAAATGGCCACTGTTGCTGTCACAGATGCAAGCTTTGAAGCCGACGTTCTTAAATCCGACATCCCAGTGATCGTGGATTTTTGGGCTGAATGGTGTGGACCTTGTAAACAAATCGGCCCAGCGCTCGAAGAGTTGTCTGCCGAATTTGAAGGCAAAGTCAAAATCGTCAAAGTCAACATTGACGAAAACCCAAATTCACCAGCGCAATTTGGTGTGCGTTCTATCCCAGCGCTTTTCATGGTGAAAAACGGTGAGGTCGTGTCCAACAAGGTTGGCGCAGCGCCAAAAACTGCAATTGCCAACTGGATCACCGAAAGCGTTTAAGGCTTTTGTTGCTGAATTTGAAAAGGGGTGCCAATGGTGCCCCTTTTTGTTTGTGTGGTGGTCAATGGATTGCAACCAGCGCTTGAACACCCATAAATGAACCCACATATAAAGACTTCATTGAGAGGACAAATCATGGCTGATGATCAATTCCCAGGCTGGCATGGCACCACCATTATCGGTGTGCGCCGCGGCAATGAGGTCGTTATCGCGGGCGACGGGCAGGTGAGCCTTGGACAGACTGTGATTAAGGGCACTGCGCGCAAAGTGCGCCGCCTGAAACCCGGTGGGCATGAAGTGATCGCAGGCTTCGCGGGGTCGACGGCCGATGCCTTTACTCTGCTTGAACGCTTAGAGGCAAAACTTGAGGCCACCCCCGGGCAATTGGCGCGGGCAAGCGTGGAATTGGCCAAGGATTGGCGCACGGATAAATACCTGCAAAAGCTGGAAGCGATGCTGATCGTCACGGATGGCACTGAGCTTTTGGTCATCACGGGGGCAGGTGACGTTTTGGAGCCTGAGCATGATATCGCAGCGATTGGGTCGGGCGGAAACTTTGCCTTGGCCGCCGCACGCGGATTGATGGCCACCGATAAAACAGCCGAAGAAATTGCACGCGAAGCCATGGCGATTGCCGCGGATATTTGCGTGTACACCAACGGGAAATTGACCGTGGAGACGATTAAATCATGACTGACCTGACCCCACGCGAAATCGTATCTGAACTGGATCGCTTTATCATCGGGCAAAACGACGCCAAACGCGCCGTGGCTGTGGCCCTGCGCAATCGGTGGCGGCGCAAACAATTGGCGGATGATCTGCGCGATGAGGTTTATCCGAAAAATATCCTTATGATCGGGCCAACCGGTGTTGGCAAAACCGAAATTTCGCGCCGTTTGGCCAAGCTGGCGCGTGCGCCGTTTATCAAGGTTGAGGCCACGAAATTTACCGAAGTGGGTTACGTGGGGCGCGACGTAGAACAGATCGTGCGCGATCTGGTGGATTCGGCGATTGCGCAGACGCGTGAGTACATGCGCGAAGACGTAAAAGCCAAAGCGCACCAATCCGCAGAAGACCGCGTGATTGAAGCGATTGCAGGCACGGATGCCCGCGCGCAAACCCGCGAGATGTTCCGCAAAAAGCTGAAATCCGGCGAGCTGGACAACACCGAAATTGAACTTGAGATGCAAGATACATCCTCACCCATGGGGGGCTTTGAAGTGCCAGGCCAGCCGCAAATGGGCGGGATGATGAACCTTGGCGATATTTTCGGAAAAGCCTTTGCGGGGCGCACTGTGAAAAAGAAGGTCAAGGTGGCGGAGAGCTACGATCTTTTGATCTCGGAAGAGGCCGATAAGTTGCTGGACGACGAGGCTGTGACCCGCGCGGCGCTGGAATCTGTTGAACAAAACGGCATCGTTTTTTTGGACGAAATCGACAAGGTCTGTGCGCGGGCGGATGCGCGTGGCGCGGATGTGTCTCGTGAAGGCGTGCAGCGCGACTTACTGCCTTTGATCGAGGGCACAACGGTATCGACCAAACATGGCCCGGTGAAAACCGACCATATTTTGTTCATCGCCTCTGGCGCATTTCATGTGGCAAAACCATCGGATTTACTGCCAGAATTGCAAGGACGCCTGCCCATTCGCGTTGAATTGCAGGCCTTGAACGAGGGCGATTTTGTGCGCATTTTGACGGAAACCGACAATGCGCTCACATTACAATACACTGCGTTGATGGCGACCGAAGAGGTGACTGTGTCGTTCACACCTGATGGCATCAAAGCCATCGCATCTGTGGCCGCAGAAGTGAACACCAGCGTTGAAAACATCGGCGCGCGGCGTTTGTACACGATTTTGGAACGGGTGTTCGAAGAGCTGTCCTTTGCCGCCCCTGATCGTGGTGGCGACACTGTTGTGGTGGACGAGGCTTATGTGCGCGCCAGCGTGGGCGACATGGCGCAGACTGCTGATGTGAGCCGCTTTATGCTTTAGACTAAAACTGCACAGGGCTTTTCCTGTGACGTTTTGCTCTTTCCTTTTGATGGGCAAGGCGTACATGGAGTTATGAGTTATGTACATTTTATAATCCAAAACGCCCGCTGGTTGCTGGCCGGCTTTTTGCTGTGCCTGACGTCGTCCTATGGTCAGACGTTTTTTATATCCATCTTTGCAGGTGAAATCCGCGCCGAATTTGGGCTAAATCACACGGCTTGGGGGTGGATTTACGCCATCGGCACCATGGCATCCGCCGCGACGATGGTTTGTGCAGGGACGCTGACCGATCGGTTTCGCGTGCGTCAATTGGCGCCAGTGGTGTTGATCGGGCTGACGCTGGCCTGTTTGTCGATGTCATTCGTGCCAAGCGCTATGGTTTTGGTCGGGGTGATTTTTTTGCTGCGTCTGTTTGGCCAAGGCATGTCAGGACACATCGCGATGGTCGCGATGGCGCGCTGGTTTCATGCCACACGAGGACGCGCTTTGTCGGTGGCCTCATTGGGGTTTGTGGTTGGCAACGCCATTTATCCGGTCATTTTTGTGGCCTTGATGGCCTATTTTGGCTGGCGCGAGCTTTGGATTTTAGCCGCAGGACTGGCGATTTTTCTGATCCCTGTGATCATGTGGCTGTTGCGCACAGAACGCACACCGCAATCGATTTCGAAATCTTATGCGTCACTTGGGATGGGCGGCCTGCATTGGACACGCACCCAAATGCTTAAACATTGGTTGTTTTGGATGGCTATTCCGCTGATTGTTGGTCCGGCCGCATGGATCACGGCGTTCTTTTTTCAACAGGTGCCACTGGTTGAGGCCAAAGGCTGGGATCTGTTAGATTTCGTTGCTTTGTTCCCGATTTTGACGCTGGGTTCTGTGACATTCAATGTCGCCGCAGGGGCAGCTGTCGACAAATGGGGCGCGGGGCGGCTGTTGCCCTTTATGATTGTGCCTTTCGCGATCAGTTTTGTGATTGTTGCAGCAAGCAACACCTTGCTGATGGCGGGTGTAGCTATGGCCATTTTAGGCATGGGCATGGGATCACAGGGAACGATTGTGGGCGCCTTTTGGGCTGAACATTATGGCACGCAATTCATCGGTTCGATCAAAGCGGCGGTCATGGCCATAACCGTCCTTGGCTCGGCTATTGGGCCAGCCGTATCGGGGTCTATGCTGGATGCGGGTATCACCTTTGATACCCAGCTGATTGCCTATGCGGTGTATTTTTTAGCGACTGGCGTTTTGGCGTATTTTGGCACGAAACGTGCACGCGCGCTCTTACCGACTGCGGCGAAGATAGACGTAATAAGCACCTGAACCGCCATGAGACAAATGCGCCTCGTTCACTTGCATCACCAGCAGGCGCAAAGGCCCTGAGCGCAGCCAGTGTGGCACTTGGTTTTTCAGCACGCCGATGCGCGTCGGAATTGGCCCGCCCTCATCGCGATCTTTGCCCTTGCCTGTGATCACCAAAACAAGCCGCAATCCGCGTGCATGGGATGATATAATGAAATTGGTCAAGGCAGGGTGCGCTTGGGCCATGGTCATGCCGTGCAAATCGATCCGTGCCTCGGGCGCCAGTTTGCCACGACGCATTTTACCGAATTTTTTATGATCCATTTGCAGAGGCGCTCGCATGATGTCATCGGAAATAGACGGCATCAAATTGTGGCGGGCTTTGGGCGTTTTGGCTTTGCTGCCCAGCTCGAATTCTTTGATATGTTGGTGCAGCGATTTGGTCGCCTCTGTGCGCTCGATAGCCTTGGGGGCTAGGTGCACAGGTTGATCATGCCTGACAGGTTTCGCACTGGCGCGCAAAGGGATGGCGGTTTTTTTAACCTCATCCCACAGCGAGCGATCTTCGTCGCTCAATGTCTTTGTGCGCCGGCGCGTCATGTGTTGTTGTGTTCCTCAAGTCCGTAGGCCAGTTGGATGGGCATCAAGACCACCATGCGACCAGTATCGCGAATTCTGCCCGCGACGTCACCTGCGCTATCGCCTGTGCCGTAAAATATATCTGCGCGCTGCGCACCTTTGATCGCGGACCCTGTGTCTTGGGCAATCATCAAGCGGCGTAGCGAGGCATCACCGTCTTTTTCCAGCCAAACGGGCGCGCCCAAAGTGACAAAGGCGGGATCAACAGCAACACTGCGCATCGGCGTGATCGAGCGACTCATCGCCCCAATGGGGCCTGCGGAGGCTTGAAGCGTTTTGAGTTCTTTGAAAAACACATAGGACGGATTCGTGTAGAGCAACTCTTGCCCATCCACAGGATTGCGACGGACCCAGTTTTTGATCACCTGTGCTGAAACTTGGTGTTCGGTATAGATGCCCATGCGGACCAATTCTTGGCCGATCGAGCTGTATTTATACCCGTTGTGGCCTGCATAACCGACGCGAATGGTGCTGCCATTGGTCAAATTGATGCGGCCCGATCCTTGGATTTGCAAAAAGAACAACTCGACAGGATCATCCACCCAAGCGATTTCAAGCCCGCGGCCCGCAAGTGCGCCTTCGCCAATATCGCGTCGGGTGTGATAGGGCGTGGATTGCGCACGATCGCGCGGCATCGCGTAAACAGGATAACGATATTTTGGGGTACGAACGCGCGAACCTGACAGTTCGGGTTCAAAGTATCCAGTGAACAGCGGCTTGGCGTCATCCATGATCAAAACGGGTTTGAAAAACAACTCAAAAAACGTTTTGGCGTTGGTCTGGGTTTGCGCCAAGGCGCAGACTTGCGGCCATTCACGTCCCCGGATGCGATCACAGGTGTTTAAAAAAACATCCAGCGCGTCTTGGTGATTATCGTCTTCCCAACCTTGCAGATCGGAAAAAGAAAGAATTTTTGCCACAGGCTCGTCCTCGCACTGGGCGGGCGCCGACAGGGACAGCATGGCTGCAAATGCAGCGCTTGCTAGCCCCTTGACCGTCATGCGCCAGTTGCGACCAATTGCCAGTTGGGGTCATTGCTGCCCATCTCGCGTGCAAAGGTCCAAATGTCTTTTTGACGTTTCACTTTGTTGGGGTCGCCCTCAACAATCTCGCCCGCAGCGTCACGTGCGACAGATGTGACTTCAGACACAAAGCGCAGTTTGATTTCTTCTTCACGAGCGGCCTCATCCAAATCGACATCAATGATTTGCGACTCGTGCAGCCCTATGAATTGGGCTTCGACTGTCAGGCCAGCCTCTTTGCGATTGTCGATAACAGACTGAAAAGCCTCTTCAACATCGTCAGAGATAAAATCAGACACAGCAGACAGATCACCATTTTCAAACGCCATGAGGATCATTTCATAGGCTGCACTTGCCCCGGTCAAAAACTCAGTGACGGTGAAATCAGGTTCGTTGCGTTTGAGCACCAAAAGATTGTTGGCTGCACGTGAACCTTCGGGGACGTTGTCGATGATGTCATGATCCACGCCACCTTCGATCACTTCAAACTGACGCTTGGGCGTCTGTGTTTCAGCGATGGGATCAACACGTGGCTGTTCAAAACCGTCACGCGTGCCAAGGATATTGCGCAAGCGCAGTACCAAAAAAATTGCTATTCCGGCCAGAACCAGTAGCGAGACTAGTGAACTTCCCATCAATACCTCTTTTGCTTCTGAGCATAGTAAAGTGCGCTCTTTGATCTTATGTAGGGTGTCGATGGTGCCAAGTCCACCAGTGCCGAGAAATTTGAGAGGATGTCCCATGTGGTTATTTGCGCTTTTTGTTGCCGTTCCAGTCATTGAAATTGCCCTGTTTATTCAGGTGGGAGGATTCATAGGACTGTTTCCGACTCTGGCCATTGTTGTGCTGACGGCCTTTTTGGGCACCTATTTGGTCAAACAACAAGGCGCGATTGCGATGTCGCAGCTGCGCTCATCCTTTGGCGAGTTGCGTGATCCAAGTGAACCTTTGGCACACGGGGCAATGATTTTATTTTCTGGCGCGCTGCTTTTGACCCCTGGGTTTTTCACCGACGCCGTTGGATTTTTGCTTTTGGTGCCCGCCTTTCGCACACGTTTGTTTGCGGAACTGCAAAAGCGCATCAAAGTGCAAAGTTTCACCATGGGGGGTAATGTGGGCGGCGGGAACGCAGGCTTTAGCGGCCAGAAGCCCCGCAATCCCCAAGACCCAAACATCATTGATGGCGAATGGGAGCCCGTTTCGCCCAAGGATATCGAGAATAATGACCCATCAGGTTGGACGCGGCATTGAGCCGACTTTTCCAACCTGATACAAGGCCGCAACTTTAGCTTTTTTGAGGAATATACAGATGGCCGAAACCGGTGAAACCGCTGCTCCAGCAGCAGAAGTCAAAATGCAAGTTCTAGGACAATTCGTGCGGGACATGTCTTTTGAAAACATTCTTGCGCAAAAGGGCATCAAATCCGAAAGCCGTCCGAACATTTCTGTTCAGGTTGCTTTAGATGCGAAAAAACGTGACGGCGCTGAAAACCAGTTCGAAGTTGCGATCAAATTGAACGTGAAATCCGAAACTGAAACCGGTGAGACGCTGTTCATCCTTGAACTGGATTACGCCGGTATTTTCCTGATCGAAAACGTGCCAGACGCGCAAATGCACCCGTTCTTGATGATCGAATGCCCACGCATGCTGTTCCCGTTCACACGTCGCATCGTGCACGATTTGACACGTGATGGTGGTTTCCCGCCGCTGAACCTCGACACCATCGATTTCGTGGCGCTTTACCGCCAAGACATGCAGCGTCGCGCCGAAGCCGCACAAGCTGCAGCCCCTGCGGCGGCAACTGTTAACTAAAGCTAACGCTATTTAGCCCACAACGCGCCGTCGCCCATCGCCTCAACAAAGGCTGCATGGGCGGCGGCTTCTTCGTCAGTCAGGCGCGAGGGCAGGGCGATATCGCGACGCTTCGCGCGCCACTGCTGTGACGCTTGCAAATCTTGCGAGGCTTTGTCGCCTTTGGGCTCAGGTGCCAAAACCAAATCAGGTTGGCGACCACCGATCAACTCAAGATAAACCTCAGCCAAAATTTCGGAATCAAGCAACGCGCCGTGCAATGTACGGTTCGAGTTGTCGATTTGAAACCGACGACAGAGCGCATCAAGCGTGGCAGGTGAGCCGGGGAATTTTTTGCGGGCAATTGCGAGCGTATCAAGCGCTTGTTCCCAAGGAATCTGGCGCAAGCCCGCTGTTTTGAGCTCTGCATTCAAGAACTTAATATCAAAGGCGGCATTGTGGATCACCAGCGTGCTGTCACCGATGAAATCCAAGAAATTTTGCGCGATGTCTTTGAACACGGGCTTGTCCAGCAAGGTCACCTCATCTGCACGAGCAGCGCGGGGCGGCTCTAAAATATCAGGACCAATTCCGTGCACACCAAAGGCCCCTGCGGGCATGGTGCGTCTTGGATTGATATATTGGTGATAGGTGCGCCCTGTCGCGAGATGATTGTCGAGTTCAATCGCACCGATTTCAACCAAACGGTCCCCCGTCAGCGGATCAAACCCTGTGGTTTCCGTATCAAGAACGATTTCACGCATCTGGTGTCTCCTGTGACTGGTCGGACCTGACTGTGTCCAGTATCTTTTGCACGGCCGCTTTGGCCAGTTCAATCGACGATGTGTCGATGACAAAATCCGCCTGCGCGCGCTTGTCGGCATCAGGTGTTTGTTTTGCCAAAATAGCGTCGAACTGCGCCTCTGTCATATTTGGTCGGGCAAGCACGCGGGCGCGTTGAACACCCACGGGCACGGACACCACAACGACAAAATCAACAGATGTGTTTAACCCCGTTTCAAACAACAAAGGCACGTCCAAAACAACGATTTTGGCTGGATTTGTCTCTAAAAAAGTCTGTCTGTCTTTGGCGACCAAAGGGTGTACGATCTGTTCAAGTTGGCGCAAACCCGTTGGTGTGGCCTTGATCCAGTCTTTGAGTACTTGCCGATTAACGGTGCCCGTTGTGGTGGCCTCGGGGCAAATTTTGGAAATGGCCTCAATGGTATGCGCGTCACTGGAATACAGTCTATGCACGGTGCTATCCGCATCCCAAACAGGCACGCCGGCGGCTTTGAACATCTCAGCCGTTGTGGATTTTCCCATCCCGATGGACCCTGTCAGCCCAATCACAATTGGCCCTAGATGTTTCATGGGTGTTTCATTCGGACAGCAGGACTTGGCGGGTCTCGTCGTCTACCTCTGGACGCACACCAAACCAACGCTCAAACCCCGGAGCAGCTTGGTGCAACAACATGCCCAAACCATCAACAGTCTGACAGCCATTTTTAGCGGCATTTTCCAAGAACGCGGTGCGCAGCGGTGTGTACACAAGGTCGGTCACGACAGCTTTGGGCGACAAAGCGTCAAGCGGTACTTTGAATTCTGGTTTCCCCACCATGCCAAGCGACGTGGTGTTGACCACAGTCATCGCGCCCTCAAGCATACTCCCCGCGTGCACCCATTCGAAAACAGTCACTTTGCTGCCGAATTCTGCTTTAAGCGCATTTGAACGCAGTCGCGTACGATTAGACAGGCGAATTTCTGTCACACCGACGTCAACCAATGAAGCAATCACCGCACGCGCAGCGCCACCAGCACCAAAAATGGCTGCTGGGCCTGCTTTTGGATCCCAATCAGCGTTTGCACGCAGGTTTTCCACAAAACCATATCCATCTGTATTATCGGCGTGGATCTTGCCATCGGCCCTAAAAATCAACGTATTGGCGGCCCCGATAAGTGCTGCGCGGTCTGTGACACTATCGGCAAGGGCCAGCACGGATTCTTTATGGGGGATGGTCACATTTGCGCCAACAAATCCCATTTTGGGCATGGTGCGCAGCACCTCTACCAGATCACTTTGGGCGACATCAAGATGCACATAATGTCCCTTGATGCCGTAACGTTTCAGCCAAAACCCGTGCAAGTCAGGCGATCTGCTATGTGCGATAGGGGAACCGATAACACCGGCCAATGGGATTTTGTTGCTCATGATGAAATGACTCCTGTTTGGCCAAGATATCCTAGAATTTCCAATAGGGGCAGACCTAGAACATTGAAATGATCGCCGTCTATACGCGAAAACAACCGCACACCTTCTTCTTCAAGCTTATACCCGCCAACAGAATGGCGAATGCTGTCCCAATTGCGGGTGACATAATCGTCGAGATAGGCGTCTGAATTTTTTTTCATTGTCAATTTTACTTCGCCAATGTGCCGCCATTTGGGCTCACCGCCTTCATATATAACCGCAGCGGATAGTAAATTATGCCGCTCATCGTTGAGCGCGCGCAATTGCGTGCGGGCCTCATCCGGTGTTGTGGGCTTGGAAAACAATCGGCCTTTAAAAGACAAAACTTGATCGCAACCCAAGACCACGGCCTCGGGCATTTTCATTGATATTTTACGGGCTTTGCCCTCGGCCAGCGCATCTGCGATGTCACGTGGGGGCGATCCTTCGGCCAAAAGCGCGTCTTTTATGCTTTCTTCATCTATCCGCGGCACATTTACGTCAAATGATACCTTAGCATTGGCAAGCAGGGTCTGACGAATGGACGAGCCCGACGCCAGAATGAGAGTTTTGGTCATGTTGATGATCCTGTGGAAAAGACACACTGAACTGTGTTGGCTGCTGATGGGATAACCATGTCATGAATGATTGGGCGGGAAAAGTCGGCAGTTTGGCATTTTTCGTGCGCCCGTTTTCCAAAGTGGAGAAGTGTTTTTTGAAACTGTGAATTAGCGTCTTCAAAAAGAGTTGCCATCTAAATATACACAACTTCATCCTTAGTTAATACTTCATAAGTAATTGTTAATTTAACACTTTGAAATTTTATCCCCAGATCAAGAAATTTTTAAAAGAACACGTTTTCCTTGTGTAGAACTCAAAGGGATAAGTCATTAATCCACATCATCCACAGGCCCTACTAACAACATCAACTCTTTTTACTTTCTTATATTATTATATAGATAGGCACGGAAAAGCCGGAGTGCATGAGATGAGTGATTTTTTATCAAGCCTATACCCATGGACCAAATCCCTTCACGTCATTTCCGTGATCGCTTGGATGGCTGGTATTTTTTATCTGCCACGCCTGTTTGTACGTCACACAGAAAGCGTCGAAATTGGCAGTGAAACGGATCTTTTGTTCCAAGACATGGAAAAAAAGCTGTTCAAGGTCATCATGAACCCAGCGTTTGTTTCCACGTGGATCTTTGGGTTGTGTTTGGTGTTCACTCCAGGTGTCGTCGATTGGACATCGGGCTGGTCATGGATCAAAGCAGCTTGCGTGATTGCAATGACATGGTTTCATCACTGGTGTGGCCACAGACGCAAAGACTTTGTCGCGGGCAACAATCGTCTGACAGGCAAGCAATACAGGCTGATGAACGAAGTCCCGACTTTGCTGATGATCGTGATCGTCATCATGATAATCGCGCGTCCATTCTGAGAAACATTGACTCAAGCTCTCTTGCTGTCTATTGAACCTTAAATCCCTGCCGTCCGGCATCACGGGATATTTCACACCACTCAAAAAAAACGGATCGCTTGGCGGTCATAGTTTGGATGTCTCGATGACTGTAAATTCCCTGAATCTCTCTGATCTTAAAGCAAAAACACCAAAAGACTTGCTGTCTATGGCTGAAGAGCTTGAGATCGAAAACGCGTCTACGATGCGCAAGGGCGAGATGATGTTCTCGATCCTCAAAGAACGTGCTGAGGAAGATTGGGAAATCACCGGCAACGGCGTTTTGGAAGTTCTGCAAGACGGTTTTGGTTTTTTGCGCTCTCCTGAGGCCAACTACCTGCCTGGGCCAGACGATATTTACGTGACGCCTGAGATCATCCGCCAATTTGGTATGCGCACCGGCGACACCGTCGAAGGTTTGATGCAATCGCCAAATGACAACGAGCGTTACTTCACAATGATCAGCATCACGCAGATCAACTTTGAAGACCCCGAAAAAACACGCCACAAAATCAACTTTGACAACCTGACACCGCTCTACCCTGATGAGCGTTTGAACATGGAAATCCAAGATCCGACTTTGAAAGATCGCTCAGCTCGGATCATCGATCTGGTCGCGCCGATTGGTAAAGGTCAGCGGTCTTTGATCGTGGCGCCGCCGCGTACTGGTAAAACAGTTCTGTTGCAAAACATCGCATCGTCTATCGGCATCAACCATCCTGAGTGTTACTTGATCGTTCTGTTGATCGACGAGCGCCCAGAAGAGGTGACCGACATGCAGCGGTCTGTGAACGGTGAAGTTATTTCCTCGACCTTTGATGAACCAGCATCGCGTCACGTAGCGGTTTGTGAAATGGTGATCGAGAAAGCCAAACGTCTTGTGGAACACAAACGCGATGTTGTGATCTTGCTCGATTCCATCACACGCCTTGGCCGCGCTTTTAACACTGTTGTGCCGTCTTCAGGTAAGGTCCTGACCGGTGGTGTTGATGCAAACGCCCTACAGCGCCCAAAACGCTTCTTTGGTGCTGCGCGTAACATCGAAGAGGGCGGGTCTTTGACCATCATCGCGACTGCTTTGATCGACACAGGCTCGCGCATGGATGAGGTTATCTTTGAGGAATTCAAAGGGACGGGTAACTCCGAGATTGTTCTGGATCGCAAAGTGGCCGACAAACGCGTGTTCCCTGCGATGGACATTCTCAAATCTGGCACGCGTAAAGAAGAGCTTTTGGTGGATTCCAAAGACCTTCAAAAAACGTACTTGCTGCGCCGTATTTTGAACCCGATGGGCACAACAGATGCGATTGAGTTCTTGATCTCCAAACTCAAGCAAACCAAATCGAATGCCGAGTTCTTCGATTCGATGAACGCGTAACATTTAATTATCAATGGGTTAGCCTATGGATACGATTTATGCTCTCGCATCCGCCCGCGGTAAAGCAGGCGTCGCAGTGGTCCGGATTTCCGGACCTCTTGCGTTTTGGACTGTCGAAAAACTCACAGGCTCAGTACCGAAAGTACGCCATGCGTCGCTTCGTACTCTAAGGGATGACCAAGGCAATATTCTTGATAAAGCCTTGGTGATCTGCTTTGAAATCGATGCGTCCTTTACCGGTGAACAAAGCGCTGAATTACAATTGCATGGCTCCATCGCCATCGTTAAATCCGTTCTGGAAACCCTGTCAAAACTCGACGGGTTGCGCATGGCCGAGGCCGGTGAATTCACCCGTCGGGCGCTTGAAAACGAACGTCTTGATTTGGCGCAGGTCGAAGGCCTCGCTGATCTGATTGAATCCGAAACAGAGGCGCAGCGCAAACAAGCGATGCGGGTTCTGTCTGGTGCTTTAGGCGACAAGGCTTCTGGTTGGCGCACATCCTTGATCCGTGCTGCCGCTTTGATCGAAGCTACGATTGATTTCGCCGACGAAGAGGTTCCCGTCGATGTCTCGCCTGAGGTTTTAGAGCTTATGGCAGGTGTCATGCTTGAGCTTGAAGCCGAAGTCTCCGGCGTGCGTATTTCTGAACGCATCCGCGAAGGATTCGAAGTCGCCATCGTCGGTCCGCCCAATGTCGGAAAATCCACTTTGCTGAATGCTCTTGCCGGTCGCGAGGCGGCGATTACATCCGAAGTCGCAGGCACCACGCGCGACGTCATCGAAGTGCGAATGGATTTGGTTGGGTTACCAGTGACCTTGCTTGATACGGCAGGTTTGCGCGACACCACGGACATTGTGGAAACCGTCGGCATTGCGCGCGCCAAAGAACGTGCAGAGGTCGCAGACTTACGCGTGATTTTGATTCCATTCGCAGGTGCCGCGCCAGAGATTGCGCCTAAAGACGGTGATCTTGTTGTCATTGGCAAAGATGATACGGGCATCGAATCTGATTTGTCGGTCTCAGGTCAGTCGGGGCAGGGGGTCGATACCTTGGTTGCGCTGATATCGGAACGTCTGTCATCCATGGCCTCTGGTGCGTCCACTGCGACACGGGAACGCCATAGAATTTCGATGTTGACCGCTTTGTCCACTTTGGATTCGGCAAAAAATGAAGTACTGATGGGCGCAGACCGCGCTGAGCTTGCAGCCGAGGATATGCGTGCAGCGATTCGTGCGCTTGATGCTCTGGTAGGCCGCGTTGACGTTGAAAATCTTTTAGATGAGATTTTCTCAAGTTTTTGCATCGGTAAGTAACCGTAGATCTAAGGAATGTTTCACGTGAAACAACGAGATTTTGATGTCATCGTCGTTGGCGGCGGTCATGCAGGGGCTGATGCCGCGGCTGCAGCGGCACGAACCGGCGCAAAAACCGCGCTTGTGACGCTGAAACTTAGCAATATCGGTGTTATGTCCTGTAATCCAGCCATTGGTGGACTTGGAAAAGGTCATTTGGTGCGCGAAGTGGATGCGCTTGACGGTGTCATGGCGCGTATTTCTGATAAAGCTGGCATCCAATATCGCTTGCTCAATCGTCGCAAAGGTCCAGCCGTGCAGGGGCCCCGCGCCCAAGCTGATCGCAAAATCTATCGCACCGAAATGTTGGCTGAGTTGTCAAATACGCCCAACCTGTCAATTGTTGAGGGCGAAGTGACCGATCTTATGATGGATGGTGCGCGCGCTTGCGGCGTTATTCTTGGCGATGGCAGCACATTGGCTTCTGGCGCTGTTGTTTTGACCACAGGAACGTTCTTGAACGGAATTATTCATATTGGTGACGTTCATCACTCCGGTGGCCGTATGGGCGATAAGCCGTCCATCGCACTTGCAGATCGTCTTTACGGTTTTGGTTTGCCTATGGGGCGCCTCAAAACAGGTACGCCCCCACGCTTGAGCAGCAAGACCATCAACTGGGATATTTTGGAAGAGCAACCCGGCGATGACGAGCCGGTGATGTTTTCATTCTTAAACACCAAACCATCTGCGCGTCAGGTGTCTTGTGGCATCACCCACACGAATGAAGTCACCCACGATATTATCCGCACAAATCTAGAGCGATCCGCGATGTATGGTGGTCATATAGATGGCGTCGGGCCGCGCTATTGTCCATCGATCGAAGACAAGGTCGTGCGCTTCGCCGACAAGTCATCGCACCAAATTTTTCTTGAACCAGAAGGGCTTGACGACGATACCGTCTATCCAAATGGGATTTCAACGTCTTTGCCCGTGGATGTTCAAGAGGCCTATGTGCGGTCTATCGTTGGTCTCGAGGATGTTAAAATTCTCCAACCTGGCTACGCGATCGAATACGATTATGTTGATCCCAGAGCCCTGCGTCCAACGCTTGAGCTGCGCGATGTTCCGGGCCTTTTCTTGGCTGGCCAGATCAATGGCACAACGGGATATGAAGAAGCGGCTGCGCAAGGTCTTGTTGCGGGTTTGAACGCCGCGAAGCTATCCTGTGATGCCGAGCAGGCTTTGTTCAGTCGATCACAGTCCTACATTGGCGTGATGATCGATGATTTGATCACACGCGGCGTGTCTGAGCCTTACCGCATGTTTACGTCTCGCGCTGAATTTCGTTTGACCCTGCGCGCCGATAATGCGGATCAACGTCTAACGCCTTTGGGAGATGATCTTGGCTTGATCGGCGAAAACCGAAAGCGTGCCTTTGATAGCAAAATGACTTTGTTGTCGTCGGCCAAAGCGTCTCTTGAGGCTGCAAAATTTGCTCCCAAGGAGATGCAAAAGGCCGGTGTAAAGGTCAGTGCAGATGGTAATCGTCGCAGTGCGTTTGAAATTTTGTCATTCCCAGATGTCACGTTTTCAAACTTGATCGTGTTAGATTCCACTCTTGCAAGTATTCGCCCCGACATTCAAACACAGCTGTCCTGCGATGCGTTATATGCCAACTATATTGAGCGTCAAAATCGCGATGTCGAAAAAATGAAGCGCGACGAAGCTCATAAAATCCCTGATGATTTTGACTATACAGACCTAAAAGGTCTTTCAAATGAACTGCGCTCAAAACTTGTTGTGGTGCGGCCTCAAACGATTGGCCAAGCTTCACGCGTTGAGGGCATGACACCTGCAGCCTGCACACTTATTCTTGCACGGCTGCGTCAGGCACATCGCAAAGAGGTTTTAAACGGATGAGTACGATTGAAGAATTCGGATTGAATGTTTCACGTGAAACATTTGAGCGCCTCACAATCTATGAGGGCCTCCTTAAAAAATGGAATCCGGTGATCAATCTGGTTTCAAAATCCTCAATTGCAGACCTTCGGATCAGGCACTTTATTGATTCGACGCAAGTGTTTTCGCTCATGCCAGAGGGCGCAATGACATGGGTCGATATCGGTTCTGGAGGCGGTTTCCCTGGAATGGTTTGCGCGATCATATGCGCAGAGAAGTCACCAAATACTGCATTTCATCTGGTTGAATCCGATATGCGTAAAGCAACTTTTTTACGAAGTGTTGCGCGCGAGGCGGGCGTAACGGTACAGGTGCATTCTGAACGCATTGAAAAAATGGATTCTTTTAACGCGGATGTCTTGTCTGCGCGTGCTCTTGCCTCATTGGATAAACTTCTTGAATTCTCTACTCCCCACTTACAGAAAAATGGTGTAGCTCTGTTTCCAAAGGGTGAAAGCTACAAGTCTGAGCTTAAGCAGGCTCGAGAAAATTGGCTGTTTGACTGCGAAGAGCACCAAAGCACGACAGGTTCGAATTCAGTCATCTTGAGAATAGGAAATATACATCGTGTCTGATCCTACGCGACCAAAATCACCAAAAATCATTGCTATTGCGAATCAAAAGGGCGGTGTCGGGAAAACCACCACGACGATAAACCTTGCTGCTGCGCTTGTTGAATTGGAAATGCGTGTTTTGGTGGTGGATCTTGACCCCCAAGGCAATGCGTCTACTGGGCTTGGAATTGATGCGGATCAGCGAGACAGGACAACCTATGATTTGATTATGGGTGACGTCGATCTGGACGAGATCATTCAGGCAAGTGACACTCAAGGTCTATATGTATCGCCTGCAACTATTGATCTTTCGTCTGCCGACATTGAAATGGTTGCCAGTGAAAAACGCAGTTTTTTACTACACGATGCGTTGCGCCAACATGCGATCGATGGGTATTTACTTGATTATATTTTGATTGATTGTCCACCATCTTTGAGTTTATTGACGGTAAACGCTATGGTCGCAGCAGATTCCGTTCTTGTACCGCTTCAAAGTGAATTTTTTGCCTTAGAAGGCCTGTCGCAATTGATGCTGACTGTGCGAGAAGTGCGTCAAACTGCCAATCCAAAGCTAAGGATTGAAGGCGTGGTTTTGACAATGTCCGACCAAAGAAATAACCTGTCGCGTCAAGTCGAGCAAGATGCACGCGAAAACTTACAAAATTTGGTATTTGAAACAGTGATTCCGCGCAATGTCCGGATTAGTGAAGCGCCTTCATATGCCTTGTCCGTTCTGGACTATGATACAAATTCAAAAGGCAGCCAAGCCTATCGCGCTTTGGCCGTCGAATTACTGAGTAAACGGAGTTAAACACATGTCCCAGTCACCCAAAAAAATTAGTAAACCACGCGGTTTGGGTAGGGGGCTTTCAGCCTTGATGGCTGATATTCCGAACGATCCCGTCGTTGTCGATAGCGAAAGTGGGGCGCGCCGCGCCGACATGGTTGTACCAATCGAGCGGGTTGAGCCAAATCCTGACCAGCCGCGTCGTCAGTTTGTACAAGCTGATTTAGATGATCTTGCGAATTCCATTCGCGAAAAGGGCGTTATCCAGCCTTTGATTGTTCGCCCGAGCCCACGTGTCGACGGAAATTTCGAAATTGTAGCAGGTGAGCGTCGTTGGCGCGCCTCTCAGCTTGCTAAGCGCCATGATATTCCCATTATCGTGCGCGAGTACAACGATATCGAAGTGCTTGAAGTCGCTATTATCGAGAATATTCAGCGTGCGGACCTCAATTCAATTGAGGAAGCGGCTGGCTATAAGCAGTTGATGGAAAAATTCGGACATACACAAGAAAAGCTGGCTGAAGCTTTGGGTAAAAGCCGCAGTCACATCGCCAATCTGATGCGTCTTTTGCAATTGCCTGATGATGTTCAGAGTTTTGTTGTATCTGGAGATCTGTCCGCGGGGCACGCACGTGCTTTGATCACGTCTGAGAATCCAACAGATTTGGCGCGTATTGTCGTCAAAAAGGGTCTGTCTGTTCGGGACACCGAGAAGCTCGCGAAGCAGGAGAAGTCTCCAACAACGACTAAGGCGCGCGTCGCAAAACCTGTTGGTGAAAAAGATGCGGACACGCGGGCGCTGGAAGGCGATTTGTCCGCAGCCATTGGGATGAACATCAATATCGCGCACAAACCTGGGACTGAAAGCGGCGTGTTGTCTATATCTTACAAAGATTTAGATGATTTGGATGCCTTGTGCCAGATGCTGTCGCGAGGCGTTTGAGACCTAAGGGATAAGTTCACGTAAGATTGCGTTTAACAGCGGGCGACCTTTTGGAGTAACCGAAAGGCGTCCGTTTTCCGTTGTGATCAGGCCATCTTCACTCAAGTACTTGTTTTGAATGACAAAGGGGCTTCCCTGTAGAGCTGAGGCGCGACCAATATCAACACCCTCAGACAGGCGTAGGCCCATCAAAAGAAACTCCGTCAGTTGCTCGTCGGCCGGCAGGCTTGTGCAGGCCCCTTCGCCGGAGCCGGTTTTGCGGACTTTTTCAAGCCAAAGAGTAGGGGATAACGGCGTGTCGGTCGCATATTTTTGACCGTTGATGGTGAGGCGGCCGTGCGCCCCGGGGCCGATGCCAGCGTAGTCGCCGTAGCGCCAATAAATTTCATTGTGACGGCTTTCTGAGCCCTTTTGGGCGTGATTAGAGACTTCATAGGCGCTCATGCCTGCAGCGTCACAAATTTCTTGCGTGGCGAAATACATGTCTGTCGCGGTGTCCTCAGTCGGCAAACCGCTGAGTTTACCGCGACTGTAGCGATCACCAAAAGCCGTGCCCTCTTCGATTGTGAGCTGGTAAAGTGATAGGTGATCGACAGCCATATCAAGCGCTTCTTTCAGCTCGATTTTCCAATCGTCCAAAGTTTGCTGCTGGCGTGCGTAAATCAGATCAAAGCTGATGCGATCAAATGAATCCTTTGCTATATCAAAGGCTTTGCGCGCATCTTCGACAGAATGAAGGCGCCCCAAAGCTTTAAGATCGTTCTCGCGTAGGGATTGAATGCCCATAGACAGGCGATTGACGCCGGCGTCGCGATAGCCACGAAAACGACCCGCCTCGACCGAGGTGGGGTTTGCTTCCATAGTGATTTCGCAGTCATTGGCCAGTGTCCAACGGCTTTGCACACGTTCCAAAATGGCGGCAATCAACTCCGGCGACATGAGCGACGGCGTGCCGCCACCAAAAAACACAGAATTGAGCAATCTGCCGTGGGTTAGGGTCGAAATACGATCAATCTCTGACAGATAGGCTGCTTGCCAATCGGCCTCGTTTATTGTGTTTGAAACATGAGAGTTGAAATCACAGTACGGGCACTTTGCTTTGCAAAACGGCCAGTGAATATAGAGACCAAAGCCGCCGTTTTGCCAATCTTCCATGATTATCCCTTGAACGCCGTCACTTCGATTTCGATCAGCATCTCTGGCTTGATCAAATCGGCGACGACCATTGTGGCGGCTGGACGAATATCGCTCAAGGCCTCGCCAAGAGCGGGGACGACTTTGCTGACCAAGGCGGCATCGGTGATGGTGTATTGCACGCGGATGATGTCGGCCATTTGGAAATCAGCTTCAGCCAAGGCTTTGGCAATCGTTGCAAAGCAATTGCGCGCTTGGTCAGCTATGGACGCGGGCATTTCCATCGTGGCGTAATCGTAGCCTGTGGTGCCAGAGATAAAACACCAATCGCCCTGGGCAACAGCACGAGAATATCCCATGGTTTTCTCGAACTCGGAACCGGACGAGATTAGGGTACGTTTGCTCATTTTTTTAAATCCTTGAAGGGGCCATTTACGAATTTAGCGAAAGCATCAGCACGGTGGCTCATGGCTTGTTTTTTCGCGACATCCATTTCGGCAAACGTGATGTCATATCCGAGAGGGACAAAAATGGGATCAAACCCGAACCCAAGGTCACCGCGCATCGGCCAGACAAGACGGCCCCCAACCTTGCCCTCAAAGACTTCATCATGTCCATCGGGCCAAGCCAAGCACAGCGTACAGCAAAACTGTGCAAGCCGTGGTTCAGCCGCGTTTTTGGCTTCAAGCAGATCCCAGACTTTTTTCATCGCCATCGGGTAATCGCGCCCATTTGGCGTTTCGGCCCAATCGGCGGTGTAAACACCAGGATCGCCATCAAGCGCGTCGACCATGATGCCGCTGTCATCGGACAGCGCGGGCAGGCCGCTTTTTTGCGCCGCATAGTGCGCTTTGATGCGGGCGTTGCCAGCGAAAGTGCTTTCGGTTTCCTCGGGTTCATCAAACCCAAGATCACCAGCAGACACCACTTCGATACCAAAGGGCGCCAGCAGGGCGGAGATTTCGATCAACTTGCCTTTGTTGTGCGAGGCGAGGACGATTTTTTTGCCATCAAATGCGCGCATTATGCCACCGCTGCGTTTTGTGCGGCGACCAATTCGGCGACGCCTTTTTCAGCCAAATCAAGCAGTTGGTTCATTTGCGCACGTGAATAGGTGGACCCTTCGGCGCTGAGTTGTGTTTCAACCATTTGACCATTGGCGAGCATGATGAAATTGCCATCAACGCCAGCTTCAGAATCCTCGGGGTAGTCGAGATCAAGAATGGGCTGACCCGCGTAGATGCCACAAGATACAGCCGCGACATTGGACACCAAAGGATCTGAAATGATATCGCCTGCTTTGATCAATTTGTTGACCGCAAGGCGCAAAGCAACCCAACCACCGGTGATCGAGGCACAGCGCGTGCCGCCGTCCGCTTGGATCACATCACAGTCGATGGTGATCTGACGCTCGCCCAAGGCCACACGATCAACGCCAGCACGCAGGGAGCGCCCAATCAGGCGTTGAATTTCAACAGTGCGACCGCCTTGCTTGCCTGTTGCGGCTTCGCGGCGCATGCGGGATGTGGTTGAGCGGGGCAACATGCCGTATTCGGCGGTGACCCAGCCTTGGCCTGAATTGCGCATAAATGGCGGGACGCGGGGTTCCAATGTGGCAGTACACAAGACATGCGTGTCGCCACAGCGGATCATGCAGGACCCTTCGGCATGTTTGGTCACGCCTGTTTCGATGGAAATTTCGCGCATTTGGTCTAGTGATCTACCGGAAGGTCGCATAATTTGTCCTTTGACTGATGTTTGAACTGACATAGCCAAGTGTAGGCAATTGGTGCAAGTGTCATTGACCCTTACGCTGCATGTCTTTTAACTGCAAATAGACCTTAATTTTGGCGGACCCATGTCAGATCGCACCAGCTTGATTACCGAAATGAACGACAGATCGCGTGAAGTCTTTCGCAAGGTGGTCGAGGGCTATCTTGAAAGTGGTGATCCTGTGGGCTCTCGCAGCCTGACGCGGACGCTGGATGAAAAGGTGTCTGCCGCAACAATCCGCAATGTGATGTCTGATCTTGAATACCTTGGCCTTCTGGACAGTCCGCATACATCAGCGGGGCGTATTCCGACGCAGCTTGGGTTGCGGATGTTTGTCGATGGTCTGTTAGAGGTCGGAAAAGTCGATCAATCGGATCGCGATAAAATCGAAGAGACCGTCAACCCAAATCAAAATGATGTCGGCGCGACGCTGGATCGTGTTGGATCGGTTCTATCGGGTATCACTCATGGGGCCAGTTTGGTTTTGACGCCAAAACATGAGGCCCCAGTCAAGCATATCGACTTTGTCAGCCTTGATCCGTCACGTGCACTGGTCGTGCTGGTCTTTGCGGACGGGCATGTGGAAAATCGCGTGTTCACGCCACCTGTTGGGCAAACATCGTCCTCGATGCGCGAGGCCGCTAATTTCCTGAACGCGCTGGCGCAGGGCAAAACCCTGTCAGAGCTGCGCCGCAGTGTTGAGATCGAGATTAAGTCACGCCGCCAAGAACTTGATACGCTGGCGGCTGAACTGATTGAAAACGGCGATGCGTTTTGGGAAGGCGAAGGCCCGCAAAATGAACGTTTGATTGTGCGTGGGCGGTCAAATTTGTTGGGGGCTGGCGCTGATGATGGTGACCTGTCGCGCATTCGCAGCCTGTTTGATGATCTAGAACAAAAGCGCGATATTGCCGAATTCTTAGAACTTACCGAAGATGGTGACGGTGTGCGCATTTTTATTGGCTCTGAGAACAAACTTTTCTCTCTTTCGGGTTCCTCTTTGGTGGTTTCTCCTTATATGAACGCAGAACGAAAAATTATTGGTGCCGTTGGCGTCATTGGGCCGACCCGTTTGAATTATGGGCGGATCGTTCCAATTGTCGATTATACGGCGCAGCTTGTTGGCAAAATTCTGTCCAGTAAGTCTTAAAAGGTGAAACATGACGGATTCGAACAAAGACCTGAACGCTGAATTCGATATGGAAGTTGATGATCCCATCGATTTCCTTGGCGAAGACACAAGCGAAGAAGAAATCGAAAAGTTGCGCGCTGAGCGTGATGACATGCGTGACCGCTTTATGCGGGCCATGGCGGATGCGGAAAATTCCCGCAAACGCTCTGAGCGTGATCGCAAAGAGGCCGAAAACTACGGTGGCTCAAAGCTTGCGCGCGATATGTTGCCTGTGTTCGACAATCTCAAACGTGCGGTTGATACGATCACTGACGAGCAGCGCGAAGCACAAGCCGCGGTGATTGAAGGTATCGAGCTGACCATGCGCGAGCTTTTGAATGTATTCAAAAAGCACGGCATCGACGCCCTTGCGCCAGAAGTTGGCGATAAGTTCGATCCAAATGTTCACGAAGCGATGTTCGAAGCAGCACTTCCTGGCACAAAAGCGGGCGACATCATTCAGGTGATGAACGTTGGTTTTATGATCCACGATCGCTTGTTGCGCCCTGCGCAAGTTGGCGTAAGCTCTACACCAGCTTAAACGGTCGCAAGCGATTTGAGCTCGTACAGCAATTGAAGCGCCTCTCGGGGTGTCAGCTCGTCGGGACGTATCTCGGCGAGCTTTTCTTCAACCTCACTTGGACCTGCCTGTGCCGGAGCGGCGGCAGGGGCTGGATTGACCGAGAACAGCGGCAAATCATCGATGATCGCTTTCGGTGATGTTTTGGCCTCTGAAACACCTTTTTCCAAAGCCTGCAAAACAATACGCGCGCGCTCAACCACGGCGCTTGGCAGTCCTGCAAGTTTGGCGACTTGCACACCATAAGATCGATCTGCTTTGCCCTTGATCACCTCGTGCAAGAAAATCACATCGCCGTCCCATTCTTTGACGGCAACGGTGGCATTGTCTGCGCCGCTCAACTTGTCGGACAGCGCAGTCATCTCGTGATAATGGGTCGCAAACAACGCGCGCGATTTATTGACGTCGTGCAAGTGTTCCAAAGTGGCCCAAGCGATGGACAGCCCGTCATAGGTTGCGGTGCCGCGACCGATTTCATCCAAAATCACCAAAGCACGATCATCGGCCTGATTGAGGATCGCTGCCGTTTCCACCATTTCCACCATAAAGGTCGACCGCCCACGGGCCAAATCGTCCGAGGCACCCACACGTGAAAAAAGCTGCGACACGATACCGATATGGGCAAAGGCTGCAGGCACAAATGACCCCATCTGCGCAATCAGCGCGATCAATGCGTTTTGACGTAAAAACGTCGATTTACCGGCCATGTTTGGACCAGTCAAAAGCCAGATTGCGGCTCCATCATGTCCATCGGTCAGACGGCAATCATTGGCGACAAATTGTGACTGGCCCTGTTTGCGCAACGCGCGTTCAACAACAGGGTGACGCCCGCCTTGAATATCGAAAGATCGACCCGAATCCACCTCAGGGCGCGTCCAATTTTCGCCAACAGCCAAGTCAGCAAGCGCTGTGACAAGGTCAAATTCCGCCAAAGCACGTGATGCATCTGCAATGCGGGGCGCTACGGATAAGATCGCTTCGCGCAGCGTGGCAAACAGACGTTTTTCGATCTCAAGCGCACGGCCGCCGGCATTGTGAATCTTGGTTTCCAATTCGCTGAGCTCCAGCGTGGTAAAACGCACTTGGTTTGCAGTGGTTTGGCGGTGGATAAAGGTCTCATTCAGAGGTTCAGACAACATCTTTTCGGCATGTGTCGCTGTGCATTCGATGAAGTAGCCCAGCACATTGTTGTGCTTTACCTTGAGCGACTGAATACCTGCCGTTTCCGCGTATTGCATTTGCAACGACGCGACCACGCTGCGGCCCTGATCGCGCAACGTGCGGCATTCATCAAGTTCTGCATCATAACCTTCGGCGATAAAGCTACCATCACGTGCAAGCAAGGGTGGCTCGGCCACAAGCGCGTCTTCCAATATGTCGATTGTCTCGTCGTGCCCCTGTAAAATATCCATATTCTGCTGGAATAGGGTCGGTATTTGACTTGCGTCCATCGACTGTGAAATCGTAAACGCCTGGGTTAAGCCGCTGCGAATGGCAGTTAAATCACGCGGGCCCGCGCGGTCCAGACCAAGGCGCGACAGACTGCGTTCCATGTCAGGGACTTTGCGCAACACGTCACGTAATGCGTCAGCTTGCTGACGGTTTGTGACGGAAAACTCGATCGCATCTAGGCGCGCTTGGATCACGGACACGTCACGCGATGGGCTGGACAATCGCCGTTCCAGTAATCTGCCGCCTGCCGCCGTGACCGTGCGATCCATGGCGGCGATCAATGAGCCTTCGCGTCCGCCGGACAATGCATGAGTGATCTCAAGGTTGCGCCGCGTGGCCGCATCGATTTGCATCGCGCCACCAGCATTTTCCCGCAAGGGTGGGCGCACCAGTGGCAGTTTGCCTTTTTGCGTTATTTCCAAGTAATCGATGATCGCGCCCATGGCAGAGACTTCAGCCAAGCCAAAGGGGGCAAAAGCATCCAGACTTGAGACACCAAACAGTTCTTGCAGGCGCTTGGCGGCTGAGGTGCTGTCAAATGAACTGCGTGACAAGGGCGTGGTTGCCGCATCAAAATCAGGCACTAACTCGGCCCAATTCGATTGATTTGCCTCTGATACAATCATCTCGGATGGGTTCAGTCGTGCCAGTTCTGGCGCAAGGCGGATCAGCGGGCAGGGCATCACGTGAAACGCGCCGGTTGAAATATCTACCCAAGCCAATGCGCCCTCATCACGGACTTCGGCAAAGGCGGCGAGGAAATTGTGACGGCGTGCTTCCAAAAGGCTGTCTTCTGTCAATGTGCCGGGGGTTACAAGTCGCACCACATCACGTTTCACAACAGATTTCGCGCCACGTTTTTTGGCCTCTGCGGGGCTTTCCAGTTGTTCGCAAACCGCGACACGGAATCCCTTGCGGATCAATGTATGAAAGTAGTTTTCCGCCGCATGTACGGGCACGCCGCACATGGGGATGTCATCGCCATCGTGTTTGCCGCGTTTGGTCAGCGCAATATCAAGTGCTTGTGAGGCGGCAATCGCGTCATCAAAGAACATCTCGTAAAAATCGCCCATGCGGTAAAACAGCAAGGCATCGCGGTGGCGCGATTTGATTTCGAGGAACTGCGCCATCATTGGTGTCACGGTAGGTTTTTCTGCGGCCACGTGGGAATTCCTCGGTTTAAGTTGCGATCCCAATTTAGCGGCAGCACTGCCAGCGTAAAGGGCGCATGCGTTCTTTTGTTGAGTGAGGACGCTTGGATCGTTAATAAGGTCGAACTGGCAAAAAGGAGGCCCCCGAAATGCCTAAACCCAAACAAACCCGCGAGGAAGCGCTTGCGTTCCATATGGACCCGCGTCCCGGAAAATTCGACATAACGCCGAGTGTTCCGATGACCACGCAACGTGACCTGTCTTTGGCCTATTCGCCAGGGGTTGCTGTGCCTTGCGAAGAGATCGCATTGAACCCTGAGACGGCGTATGATTATACCAATAAGGGCAATCTTGTTGCGGTGATTTCCAACGGGACGGCGGTTTTGGGTTTAGGGAATCTTGGCGCACTTGCATCCAAGCCAGTGATGGAAGGCAAATCTGTTTTATTCAAACGATTTGCCGATGTGAATTCGATCGATATCGAGTTGGACACAGAGGACCCCGAGCAGATCATCCAAGCTGTGAAATTGATGGGGCCAACATTTGGCGGGATCAATCTAGAAGATATCAAAGCCCCTGAGTGTTTCATCATTGAGCAGCGCCTCAAGGAAGAAATGGACATTCCGGTGTTTCATGACGACCAGCACGGCACGGCTGTGATCTGTGCGGCGGGTTTGATCAACGCTTTGCATATTTCTGGCAAAAAGATCGAAGACTGCCGCATCGTTTTGAACGGTGCAGGTGCGGCTGGGATTGCGTGTCTTGAGCTGATCAAATCCATGGGAGCGCAGCATGACAATTGCATTATGTGCGACACAAAAGGCGCTATTTATCAAGGTCGTACCGAAGGTATGAACCAGTGGAAGTCTGCGCATGCGGCTAAGACTGAAGCGCGCACTTTGGAAGACGCAATGCAGAACGCCGATGTGTTTTTGGGTGTCTCTGCCAAGGGTGCCGTCACCAGTGAAATGGTGGCGTCTATGGCGCCAAATCCTGTGATATTTGCTATGGCAAACCCTGATCCGGAGATAACACCAGAAGAGGCCCACGCTGTGCGCAAAGACGGGTGGCCTCAACTGGTCGGCGCAACACTTTAATCTTTAGGAAGAGATGGAGTGTTTTAAATGAAGTACCGTACCAGG